>JBIIIF010000097.1:0-21507 GCA_044235005.1 Planctomycetaceae bacterium
GTGTGGGTGCAGTCCTGATAGCGACAATATCGGATAAACGGGCGGAACTCGACGTAATAGCCGTCCACTTCTTCGATCGAAATATCCCACAACTCGAATTGTCGAATGCCCGGTGTATCACAAACCCAGCCTCCGAAAGTCAACGGCACCAGCCGGGCACGACGAGTCGTATGGGTTCCTTTGCGAGTCCAGTCGCTGACATCCGCCGTGCGAAGTCCCAGTTCGTTATCCACGCAATTCAACAGAGACGACTTGCCAACTCCACTCTGCCCACTAACGGCCGTCTGACGATTGGCCAGTAATCCTCGTAATTGATCAATTCCTCGACCATCTCGAGTACACGTCAGGACGACCGTGTACCCCGCGCGACCATACGCGCGAACGTGGACGAGAAGCGAACGAGGATCCACGAGGTCAATTTTATTGATGCAAATGATTGGCTGAATTCCTCGTCGCTCCGCACTGACCAGATAGCGATCTATCAACTGCGGCTTGAAGTCCGGATCTGCTGCTGTCCCGACAATCAACACCTGATCAATGTTGGCGACCAGAACGTGCTCACGCCCCTGACTGCCTCGAGACAAAATCCCGCGCCTCGGCTCAACTCGTTCTATAACCGCCTGACTGACATCGCCTTCCTGACGAAACAAAACCCGATCACCTGTAACAACGACATTTCGGGAATCACGAGCCAGTGAACGCAGGATTCCTCGAATCGAGCAGGCATACTCTTTGCCATCAGCATCGTCCAGAACCATGACATGCAGCCCGATGAAACTGGAGACTCGGCCGGTGCGGCATCCGGTTTCATCGACAACTCGCAACAACTGATCGCCATGGGACTCAATCCCGACCAGTGTTCGACGGCGGGAAAGATCACCCCGAGCCGTCACTCGTTCGCCGCGTGATACGTCTTCCACAGTCTCGTCGCTGCTCTGCAAATCCTGAGTCAGGTTCTGCCGGCGCGTTCGTGTCTGCTTGTTGCGTCGGATGTCGACCCGGTGCTTTTTCCCTTCCTGAGATCGATGATGTTTGCGTCCCTTGTCAGCCATTCACTCGCCCTGTTCCAGACATATTGAACCCTGATTCCATTTCGCCCCAATTCAAACAGATTCGCGCAGGCTCAAGCATTTTTCGACCGCGCAGGCACAAATCACAAACACGCGCTGTAGTATCGCAGATCGCCCAGCATTCCGGAATCCGCTTCGATGGCCAAGTCATCGCCGAAATACGCAGATCAGAAGAAATACGTCGACTGGGTAGAATCACTTGAGTCATCGGTGCGAATGGCCTTACACTGGGGGCAGGAGTGGAGTTGGCCAACCTGTCCACCGTCAGGTTCCACCCCGGAAAATATGCCAATTCCCGTTCATCAGGAGAACAGCAATGAGATTTCGATCCAAAGGACAACCGAAAGGGCAGATGCTGGCGCGAGAACAGCGACGCATTACGCTCACGATTGCCGGGGTCGGTATCCTTTTCATGCTGCTTATGATTTCGGGGAAATCGTCCTGGTTCACGCAACTGTTCTCAGACCCGACAACGGCGCAGAAGAAGGCGCAACCCGTCTCTGAAGCTCTGATGGGAAACACGGAACTGCGGCCCGATGAAGTGGAGTTCGTGCCGACCGAATCACCTGCAGCAGCAGATGATTATGCTTCCATGATCGATCGGGCCGGGGCTGCTCAGATGGAAGCGACTGTTCCCGAGAACACGAATGGCGTTAATAACGTCCCTTATAATCTGACACGAACGATTCGCGACGACGTGCTGGGAGTGCTTTCGACAGAGAGCGATGCATGGTTTGGAACGCTGCGAATGGCTCAGAAAATCACCAGCGAACAGCAATCCCGCATTCCCGAGGGACAGTTTGCCCTCTTCATGGATGCTCCTCAGTCCTGCCGCGGCAGGGCTTTCACGATTCAGGGCCGCCTGCGACGACTGGTCAAAACTCCTCTTCCCAAAAGCGCGGAGACCTACGGAGTGCGCGCTGCATATGATGCCTGGATCTCAACGCGTGATTCCGGAAATCAACTTATCCATGTCGTGGCTCTGAGCGCCGATTCTGGTCTGCCTCTCCGTGAGGAACTCGGCTCCAATGGCCCGGATGTTGAACTGGCGGGTTACTTTTTCAAGCGTGAGGGCTATGCCGCCAAAGGTGTCGACGGACAAGGCGATCTTGCCCTGGCACCATTGATTCTGGCGGGACGGCTACGTTATCTGCCGCCACGAAGCCTTGTCACTCGAGCGGACGAAATGAATCCGTGGCTTATGTGGGTGGGAATTACCATCGTTATTGGAGTCCTTCTGCTCATTTGGCAATTCCAGATTTCCGACAATGTCTTCCGCGGCTCCAGAACACATCAACTGACTTCACTGCCGGTGCGCCCATCATTTGATGGTGTCGAGTCGGTTACGATTCAACAAGTGCTCAAAGATATGCAGGAGCATGCTCAACAGACATCTCCTGACACCAGCCTGATCTCGAGATGAGCGAGTTTTCGGCCCGCGGGACAGTGGAGTAAATTTCGCAAAGAGACCCCAATGACAGAATGCGGGAACTTATCAACCCCAACCCCAGCTGCGATGGGGTGTGGTTACATAGCGAACTCCGACAACTCGACCACGATGGCTTGCCCTGCAAAACTCAATGTGTTCCTTGAGGTCCTCGGGAAACGCCCCGATGGCTACCATGAACTGGAAACAGTCATGCTGAGAACTCAGTTCTCAGATCAGTTAACGGCACGGTCAACCCTTTCGCCTGAACTGACTCTTCGCTTCAGCAATGCAACTGCTGCAGAAAACCGAAAAGGGGTCCCGCTCGACGAAAACAATCTGATCCTCAAAGCCGCTGCTGCGGTCAGAGAAAAACTGGAAACAAGCTGTGGTGCTGAGTTCATTCTGCACAAAAGAATTCCTCCCGAATCCGGGTTAGCTGGCGGTTCCAGTAATGCAGCCACGGCACTTCTGCTCTGCCGCCAGATCTGGCAGCCATCACCCGGGATGCCGGCACTCTCGAATGGGGACCTGCACAACATCGCAACCACCCTGGGAAGCGATATCAACTTTCTGCTCAGCGGCGTTCCGGCAGCAGTCTGTCGGGGACGTGGAGAATTGATTGAGCCTGTTCCGCTCACTCGAAAATTTTTCTTTGTCGCGGTCCGACCAAAGACCGGAAACAGCACAGCCGCCGTGTTTAGAGCGACCGCCGTATCGGATCAATGCCTCGATTCTTCGGCTGTGGTATCCATCCTCAGCGGGCAGAACTGCCATCGCTTCGAGGATGTAGTTTTTAATCGACTGACCAGCGCAGCGAAAAAAATAAACCCGGAGATGACCGCATTGATCGCTCGTCTTCAAAGACTTGCCGGTCGTCCGGTTTTCATGTCCGGCAGCGGCTCAACCGTCTTCGTTGTTGCCGAAAGTCGAGCCGAAGCGACACAACTTCAAACCCAGGTGAAACAAACACTGCACATGACGACATGGATCCTCGAAACAGCTAACCCCGCCACAATGACCTGTTTATAATGCGGACTCGGCCCGCCATCATTCGGCGTGTCACGTTTCTTTATTCATCCGGAAACATGTCGCTTCGACTGATCCGGGCAAGCCCAGTTCCTCAATGCGATTTCGATTGTTCAGGCGTTTCCGATCGGCATCATTTGAATCGTCTCGTGTTGCTTCCGCGGAAGTGTTGTAGAGAGCCTGAGTTACGCCCTCCTCCTCACGGAAATCCACGCGACTTGTTGATTTCCGGCAACATCATTCGGACAGCGCCTTTACGATCTGTAAACCTCAGCCCAAAGATTTAAGGCTCTTCGTAACTCACTACTGCCGTTGCGTTTAGGTCAGATCAAAAGAGAAAACAGAACAACCCTCTTTGCGCACCAATCATGTTTGGCATACAGGCTGCTTTACATCTCCTGCATCAACGCTGATCAAAGTGACCAGCTAAGAAAGACAAAAGTGAGACTCATCCGAAACTGAGTTTCACCACAACGACACAGGAGACGAACGATGAACATTCTGAATGCACTGAAGAACGACGAAAACGGCTTTGTAGTTTCTGCGGAACTGGTTCTGGTTGGAACCATCTGCGTCCTCGGCATGATCGTCGGACTGAGCGAACTGAGCTTCAACGTCAATCAGGAACTCGAAGACGTCGGTTCAGCCATCGGAAATATCAACCAGACCTACTACTACACATTGGCCAGCGGCAAGAAGGGCGAAGTGGTCGGCAGCACCAACCTGGACTTCCAGGATGAATGCGACAACAGTTGCGACATCAACTGTGACTCCCCGGCTCAGGGTGAGAACTGAGGCGCGAGTGGCTGGAAACCAGAAGTCAGAGAAGCCTCTTACTGACGAATGACAATGGCCGCACATCTGCGGCCCCGAAATCAAAACCTAAACAAACCTAATGTTAGTCACAGGAGATTTCCCATGAACCTGATCACTGCTCTGAAGAATGATGAAAACGGCTTCGTAGTTTCTGCTGAGCTGGTCCTTGTTGGCACGATCTGCGTGCTCGGCATGATCGTCGGCCTGACCGAACTGTCCTACGGCGTCAACGAAGAACTGGAAGACCTGGGCTCTGCTGTTGGTAACATCAACCAGACCTACTACTACACACTCGCCAGCGGCAAGAAGGGCGAAGTTGTCGGCAGCACAAATCTCGACTTCCAGGACGAGTGCGACAACAGTTGCGACATCACATGCAACAGCCCGGCTCAGGGTGAAAAGGGCAACGACAGCTCTTACGACAACAGCTCTTACTAATCTTCCGTGTCTCCTGTTTCGGGACAAACAGCCCGCATTCCTCGCGAATGCCGGGCTGTTTGTCTTTTGTGGGCAACAGAAAAGATCATCATCGTCAACGACCACCGTTGTTCTATCGCCGTTTCTTTGGGCGAACGATCCAGACTGCAATGCCGATCACTAAAAGAATCGGAAACAGAACTTTAATCCTGTTAACGAAGACGGCCATCAACACGAGCACAGCCAGACGTCCTCGCCCAAGTCCATTCCAGACCGTCGGTCGACGGTTCACCGGAAGACACAGCCAAAGCGCTCCCAGAACAATTCCGATGCGAAGACAGGCCGCCGGCCACGCAGAATCCTGATACCCACCCCAAAGGCCGAATACGGACGCCAGTCCGCAGGCCAGCGCGATAACGCCAACACGGCGACGGCGATCAACTAACGAAACAGTCAACTGACTGTCGGAGGCCTTACCGGACATCGTGTTTACTTTTCGAGTTCCAGGTAAAGCGGTAAATGCCGGTAATAGACTTCCAGCATCAGCAAATTCAAACATGTCAGATAATGACGACCACCGCCATTAGCCCATTTGTCAGGCGAAGGTCGAGCAGGATCCCAACTGCCACTGACCGATCCATCTCGACTCTGAGTCGTCACGAGCAGATCTCTTAAACTGTTGTTCCACTCATTCCAATACTCACCCTGCATGTGAAACATCACCTGCGTGGCATAGTACCAATAATAGGCATCACGCTGTCCAAAATCCGGCAGGCGAGTTCGCAGATAATTTGATCCGGCAATCAACTGAGCATCATTACGCTTAGCTCCCAGATATTGCCGCATCAGCAATCCCTCTGCTGTCATGGCAGGGCTGACTTCTTTCGTAGGATGATAACTGAACTGCCCGACAGCCGACTTACTTTCAACGGAATCAAGCCAGCGACTCACTCCTGCGTAGGCCTCTTTGGGCACATTCAGTCCCGCCATTTCACCACTCTTCAGAGCCATTAACTGCCAACCGGAAACTGACGTGTCAGATTCAAATCGAGGTCGGTATCTCCATCCACCAAACTCTTCATGCTGCGACTTCACGATAAAATCCAGAGCCTTCTGGGCAGGAGCCCGTAATTGGGGATCCTTCGTCAGTCCGTAGGCTTCACAAAGCGCGATCGATGCGATCCCGTGGCTATAAAACCAGACAAATTCTGTTTCATCGGCAAACAGATCTCCATCCGGCTTCTGATAGTTAACCAGCCACTTCATTCCGCGATCAACCACGTCCTGATGCTTTCCGGACTGATGAGTATATCCTGCTCCCAGAAACGCCAGCAGACTCAAGCCCGTAGCCGCACTGTTGGAGACGAAACTGCCCTCACCAAGTGACTCAGACGTCTCCCCAGGAAAATCATCAATGCTCCAGTGCCCATCAGGATACTGATTGCGGGCAAGCCACTGGAGTCCACGTTCAACAGCCTCTTCAGAGTCTTCCGAACCGCCCAGCGTCTTTGCCGCTTCGCGACGGGCCTCTGAGGTTCGCATCGACAGGCTTTCGGGGATCGAGGCTTCCGGAGAACTTCCCAACCCCTGAACCGACCGCTTCACCAATCCGGCAATCGCTTCTGCCGACGCTAATGACGGTCGATCGGCTCCAACACTTCTGCGTCCCGTTTGACCCGTAATGCGCGAAGACAACGAAGCATCCCCCACGGCACCAACACCGGGCGATGCCTGAGAAGGTCCACTCGCCCCCGGCAGTCCAGCAGATCGCCGAGGCAATGTACGCGTTCGAGGTCCAGCTACAGCAGCCAGTCCCACCGAAGCCGATTGCGGCCCGGCAAGTACAAGCGCACCACCTTGTTCCGCTGCAGCAGCTCCCTCAGTTAAACCAGGGAGTGCTCCCGTGAATTTCGATCGTGTCAAACTCGGACGAGTTCCGCCAGCAAAGCCGTCCATGGCGGAAAGGCGTGCCGTCGGTTCAGTTCCACGGGCTCCGTTAACTCCTCCGGTTGCCGCTTTCATCAATCCCGGCACTGCGTTCGATGAAGTGCCAGTTCCGTCAGATCCGTTTCGACTTTGAACCAATGCTCCCGGCTCTCCTGTTGCTTTTCCCGTCGGCAAGCCGCTGCTTTGACGTCCGGTCGAAGTTCCGGTCGGTCCGGCGATCATTCCATCTGCAGATGGCCTGGTCCCGACGCCGACACGACTGACACCACCTTCGGTCGCCGCAGCCCCCACAGCTTCAGCGCCGGTACCAGAACGTCTTGCAGGAGAAACGGACACACCTGTTTCAGAGCCCAGCGCCGGCTTCGCACCACCAACAGACTGTGATCTGGTCACCTTCACGCCCAGCAGAGAATTGTCGGCGAAACCATTGCCCGGAGTTCCGTTTGAAGATGCAATCTCACCCGCAGCCATGGCCCCACCGGGTACTCGTGCTGCAGTTGCCCGCTGACCAGATCGTGAACCTGCAGATTCCGCAAAGATTGGGGCGGAGACTTCACCAGTCGACGACACTTCGACGCTCTCAGCAGCAGAACTGTTCAACCCAGCCTGTGCGGCTGATGCGGACGAACGCGCCATCTCCGCAACCCCGCCATCCGCAGGAGCTCGTTCTGCATCCTGATCCGTGCGAGCCGATCGTGACGGAACCTGAGCCCGAAGCGATGGTTCAGCAGCCGGAGAAACCACGTCAGCCCGCATTTCCGAATCCGAGACTGAAGCAACATCCGCAGCCGTCCGACGACTCGTGTCTGTACTTTGTTCCCTCAATTCGGACTGAGACGCTTGTTTAGAGGCTATTTCAATCTCATCCGGTCTTGATTCAATGGCCTCTGCACTCGCCACGGCGCGATCTGCTGCAGCCGCACCAACCGATTCCGGAGTCACGGTTAACTCGCTGCGATTCGCCTTTATTCGAGCCGCCTCAATCTGCATCTCCGGAGAAGCATCTTCGTCCATTTGCCTTTCAGCAACAGGTATCTCCGAGGCCGCTTTGTTCCGCTCAACCTGATCCTCCAGCAGGGCTTCACCCACTGACGCTGCGGCGGCGACTTCAGGAGCGTTGACGGCCTGTGATTCACCAGTCACGTCTGTCGTTGACTGACGCTGCATTTGCTCTGACGAATCCTGAGCAAGCTCGACTTTCTCGCGACGTTCAGGAGTTTCAATCTCTTCCGCATTCTGCGGTGTTGCGACATCTTCTGAGTCCGCCTTCTGGGCGTCCGCCATCAACATTTCGGAACGCTCAGATTCAAATTCGCGATCAGGTGTTTCGGTGTCGTCCTGCTGAAGCCACGCGGCAGCGGGATCTGGCACGTCACTCGTAGCATAGTCCGGTAATGTGAATTCTTCACGCGGAATCCGTGAAAGATCGGCAGCCTCGACAGGGTTCGGCAGTGGCCCGCGAAAATCCACGGTTGTCATTGAGAGGCACAACAGGAAATGAATCAGCAGGCTCAAAGCAATTGCCCACTGCAACCTGCGTTTGATTACACCACGAACCAGAAATGTGACAAGCAGCAACATCGCAATGAGCGCAAACGCCCAGGCGACCTGACCTCCAGGATGCTGCATGCCGGGAAGCGGCACAACACTGGCATCCGTAAAAACAGCCGCCATGCCCTGCAATGAAACAATGCCACAGGCGACAGAAACACCAATGGCAACGAACATTCGCAGCCGCTGAGCAGTTGTCAGCTCGTTCAATTCCTCTTTCGAAAGCTGAACAAGATCTCTCACTGCCCGAGCCCCTCCCTGGCGACCTCCGGCGGAATCACAGCCACCCGATAGTCGCGAATACCGGCCTTGTTGCAAAGACTCATAACGCGTGCGATATACTTCCAGTCGGATCGTTCGTCACCCCGGATGACGACGGTTTGATTTCCGGGATTATTCGTCCCGGCACGCTGCAGCCGTTCAGCCAATTGTGCCTCGTTGTGCAGTTCACCAGCAACATAGTAATGACCATCAACGTTAATGTTGACGACCATCTCCCGCGGCCGCATCACCATCGGCATTGCCGCGACAGCATCTGGCAAGGTTGCATCAAGCGATCCCTCGCCAGAGGCCTTCGACTCTTCCTCAAAACGACTGGCCACCATAAAAAACAACAGCAACTGAAAGACGCAGTCAATCATCGGCGTCATGTCGATGAGACGTTTACTGGCTCCCTGTCGATTCTTGTAGCGAAACCGCATTGCTACGACTTCTCCCTGACACCTGACGCTGACGGGGCCGTGACCGTTCTAACTGCACTGCGATCATCAAGGGTCGACGTCATTTCTCCGCTGATGCCCTTAGAAGAGGCCTGGGGCTCCGGACGTGGACCTGTTCCTTTCAGCAGCACACCCGAAGCATCACTCTTCCGGGTCACTCGCCATTTCCCTTCAAACCGTTCAAACAACGGAACGATCTCATTGAAGACATCTTCCATGCCCCGCAGCAGTCGTTCAATTCGTCCCTCCAGCACATTAGCAATGACAATCGCCGGAATTGCAACACTGAGTCCGGCAAACGTTGTAATCAAGGCCGTGTAGATTCCCTGTGCAAGTTCCTGCCCCTTGGCGGCTCCCGTCGATGTCGATGTACTGATGACCATAAAGGCCATGATCATTCCCTGCACAGTTCCCAGAAGACCAAGCATCGGCGATATGCTGACAGCCACATTGATCGGGCGAATGTTCTGAGCCATCTGGTCAGCTTCCCGACTAACCGCATCTTCGACGGCTTTCTCCAGCTCTGTCTGAGGTCTACCAACTTTCAGAATCGCCGCCTGCAGAACCCGCGCTAACGGGGAGCGATACTTCAGGCAAACATCGTACGCCAGTCGCGGATCAATTCCGCTGCTCTGCTGATTCAACTTCTGCAGTCCGACCAAAAGCCCCGGAGGGATGATCAGGTTTCTTTGCAATCCGATTCTTCGCTCAATGGCATACGCCATCACAACGATTGAGCACAGCGCAATCGGGATCATAAACAGGCCACCCTGAACGGCCAGATCCCATAAGAACGGCAGAGGCTGAGGGATCCCCAGACGCACCAGCTCATCCGATACGTTTTTGGAAAACGACTTCGTTTCTGTCGGCAAAGCCGCCGTCGAATTCTCCGCAGCGGCATTTCCCTGCGGTCCTTCCACGATCCCAGACTGATTAACCTTACCTGCCTGATCAACCGGAGCAGCCGATTCCTGCGCCAAAGCCTTTGGCAATATGACGCTCAAGAGAATTGCGGAGCCAAAAGCAATCAGCGAGGTTCGCAGGAAACTCCCTGACAGGGCATTAATGAGGTACTTCATGGTTCAGTTTCGCCTGAAACAAATGGCATTTCATTTCCAGTGCTGACCCGCAGGTCACAAAACTTTACGCAGCCGGACACGCCGCTCGCCACCAACTTGACCGCCATCTTCGAGACATTTACCAGATGTAGACGATTTTCTGCGAATTCTCTCCGGCTGTTTTCTGTGTTCCAGCGACGAAACGACAAACTCGGTCTCGGCAAAGAACACCACAATCAGAAGCTGAACGGAAACCCAGTGAATAATCTTTCAAGGGCAACTCAATCTCGCTGCTAAACCAGCGCCACTCCACAACAACCTGAGTTGTTCGTGCCATTCAGGTGTTTTTTCCGGTTTTCCCGAACTTCCATCCGGCGCCGTACAAGAGCAGAACATAAACACTTCATCAGCGGAAAGCCATATTATTTTCGACAGCGTTGAAGCCGAAACCCATTTCCCTCCACAACCAGCTCCAGCAGAATATCCTGCAACTGAGAGCAAAGTCGAGTTCTATGGCGTTCCAGATACGTATGTTTGCTGCCCGGATCTATCTCCAGAAACGCTTCCGTACTCAGACGGTGTTTGGGGGCTCTCCAGAACGCCAAAAACATCGGGATGTTCACGGTGCCACGAAGTTTGATACTCCCATCCTGATCAGTCCGGACGATTAATTCGTCTCCCAACTGCTCAATCGTCGTTCGCAACAGGTCGCTTCGAAGCGGAACTTCAGCCGCTCGGTACGCTTGTTTTTTCGCCCATTGTTCCACAGCCACCACGGCTTCTTCGAGTTCCCGAACCCCCGAAAACTGAACAGGGCTCTTTGTCTCCACAGCCTGCCGCACTGTCTCAATCAGCGGCTGCAGCATTCTGTATTTTATCCGAGTCTCAGGAATCAGCCGGCGGTACTCCCACAATGCACTGTCATCGGCGACCAGGATCTCCAGAACTTCCGCACCATTCCCCGGATCAACGGCATAATCACCAGTGCCGTCGCCCAACGCAGGATCACGGACTTCAAACACGTTCTGATAGATAAAGTCCAGGCGACGACGAAGATCTTCTGCAAGGATCTGAGGCGACTCGACCCACTGCTTACCCTGTGACTTAGCTTCTCGATTTGACATATGCGAACTACGGTCTGAAATGGCCTATGAACCCGCCGGACAAATGCAGGCAGTTTCACCTGGAAGGTGACTCCGTGAGTCTAATGAGGATTGCCGGATCTTACCGACTCTCATGTTCCAGACGAAAGGCTCGCGGAAGAAGATCGCTCAGGAGTACCACTTCCGGGTCTGACGAACCCGGGGAATCGAGATTATCCAGAATAACAGGCAGTTGCGGGCTGAACTCCATCAGAAACTGGCGACAGGCTCCACACGGAACAGGCACTCCTGTCAACGAAATACAGATGGCTCGAAATTCCCGAAAGCCCTGCGCAACCGCGGAGCAAACCGCCACTCGCTCTGCACAGATCGTAAGTCCGTACGAGGCGTTCTCGACATTACATCCGGTGAAGATCTCTCCGGAGTCCGTCAAAACAGCAGCCCCGACATGGTACTTCGAATACGGAGCCCACGCCTTTTCTCGCACTTGACGTGCCGCATCGCGCAGAGCAAGCCAGTCCGGAATCTGTGCCAGCACGAGGTTCATCCTTCAGTCCTGCGCAAACGAAAGCTGATGTCGCCCATCGCGAAATGTCAACGGCAGCGGATGGTCGGCAACTCGACATTTCGGATGCTGCAGCAACTCGTCTCGCAGGTCTTCACTGACGTACAACGATTCAAGATGCAGCGTGTTCGGAATGAACATCCAGCGTTTGTCACCGTAACGATCGGCAATTATTCGCATCAGTGTTTCGTCATCGCCAACAGTCGCCGGGATCTTCGCTCGATCCATATCACCCGTCGTCAACGTGTTGATCAACGTCTTGTGCTCATCAATCGACAAGCGAAGCCGCTGCGTAATAAAGTCGGCATTCCCGACTCCAATCGCATTTCCCTGACTGGATGCAGAAAGCGATAACGCTGCAATCGTACGAATACGCGGGGTCGTCAGGTCTTCGAAACCCGGCAGTCCGCGTCGTCCAATGACGTTCGTATCCATTCCGGTCCCGCTGTAGGTTTTGCCGATCGAATCAACAATCAACACATTCAGATCCTCAACCGGCAGTCGCGGGAAATAGCTTCGATGATGTTCCAGCAACTCCGCTTCTCGTCGCAGAATGTCCTGCGGGGCAATCGCATGAATCTCTGCGGTCTCATCGTAACCGTCTTCAAGGATCCCGACACCGGCAAAGATCTTTCCCGAGTCCAGTACGAACTGTCCCATCTCAAGCAGCATGTCTTTCATCGCACCAGCCCGCGCGGAGTGAAACGTGCGTGCCGAACGAATCTTGCCCATCCCGACAACCATCATCTTGGTCAGGCCACTCTGAATCGGCCCGGCAAAACAGGTGTGCAACTTGATTCGATTCAACACAAGCACGCCGTCTGATTCCAGACAATGTCGATCCATAAACACGGACCCGGTTCTCACCTGCCCGATCTCAGCCACTTCCATGCTGCTGCGGATCGGCATGCCCATCGCGGCCTCCGTAATACCCAGAGACTCAACCATGGCTCGCTGACCTTCGGCTGTCGCTCCATTATGCGAACCCATCGCAGGAACGATAAAGGGCAGGGCACCATGATCCTTCAGCCACTGACCACAGGCTTTCACAATCACCGGCAAATTGCAGATTCCGCGACTGCCCACAGTGATCGCAATGTCGCCGCGCGGTACGGGACATTTGAGTTGTTCCAATTGCTGAAAAACGGCCGCAGGAATGTCCTTCAGTGGACTTGAAACCAACTGCTGCGAAACTTTATACACATTCATCATGAGTGCCACGTTCCCGTCATGCGGCCGACAACAGGCTGAGATTCCTGCACATGAGGCGAACCAGCCTGCACTTCGCGATAGACCTGGATAACCTCATCCAACATGCGTGTTTCATTAAAGCGATCACGAATCAACTGCTGCCCGGCGGCCGCAATGGTGCGAGCACGCTCTCGATCCTGAAGCAGCTCAATAATTCGATCGGCCAGACTGCGACTGTCTGAAGGCGGCACAATCAAACCAGTCACGTTATCCTGAATTACACTGACGACTCCGCCTACACCAGAGGCAATCACAGGACGCCCAAGAGCCATCGCCTCCAGCATCATGACTCCCAGTCCCTGTTGCAGCGAAGGAAGACAAAAAATATCGATGGCGGAAATATACCCGGCCATGGACACACCGCCGTCCACAAACGTCAGTCGACGTGACAGTTCAAGAGACGAAGCTAACTGCCGTAAACTCCGCTCCTCTGGTCCACTCCCTGCAATCACCATCCGAATGTTATGCCCGGCTTCGATAACGCGATGACAGGCTCGCAAAAAGAAGGCCGCGCCTTTCACGATCTCCAGAGGACCCGCCATGCCTATAACGGGCGGGCGATTATCATCCAGCGGAAGACTGACCGTCGAATTTTCCGGAACCGCCACTCCCGGCAGAATCACTCGTCGCTCAACTCCGTCAAGGAACGGAGATTCAGGAATCTGCGCCTGCACGCTCTCGCTGACGCAAATGATCGCTTTCAATTCCGGCGTTGGGGCTTTTAGAGTCAGCGATGCAGCATCAGTCTGATCACCCAGACTGACAATCAGCGGCCGATTCAACTTGCGAGCCAGCCGGATTCCCTGAGGCAGCAATCGCGAATCCTGCAGATGAATCACGTCCGGTCGCTGCTCTTTTAAATCTCGGTACAGTGTTCTGAGTACCAGATGGCCCCATACAGGAAAATTATAACCCTGAATCGTGTGCAGCCTGACGCCCTGCAACAACGATTCATTCAGGCCTTCGCAGCTTGTACAGACCAGGGCCGTGTCGAATTCCCGCTTCTCCAGCCCATGGGCAAGACGTAACGTCAGCAGGGACGAACCACGAAAAGACATTTCAGCGTCGAGCAACAAAATGCGTTGAAGACTGTCTGCCATAAAATCTGCCGAAACTCTGTGCCATCAAACTCTGTGCCATCAAACTCGTTGTCGAAATTCCGGAAGAGGATACTCGGGCAGCGGAACTGTCTGAGCCTGCTCAAACAGTTCCTGAAGCCTCAGCCATCCCCGAGTGACCAATTCTGCTCTCTGCCGTGAGTACTCCGCGTCAAATAATCGACGATCAAAATCACCTTCAACCACGACCGGTTCGAAATCCGGATGGTCAATAAACTGGGCTGTCACCGGATTACATCGCAGATGTCTCTCCGGCGCAGCCAGTAACGACTTTGCGGCTATTTCCCCGATTACAAATCGCAGATAAAGATCACTCTCACGAATGTTCTCTACTTCATCTCCGCAGACATCGCAGAGATATCCCTGGTCACAGCGTGCCATGTCGACAACTCTTCTACTTTGCACCACAGAAGATTACGGCCCTGACGACCGGAATCCCACTGAGCTTATGTCCCCAGAATCTTCTCTCTCAATGTCGTCAGAATCTTAACGGCCTGACCGATGTCAGCCTTCTGACGAACTGGATCCTGAGGAATCTCGCGTTCAATGGTCAGTGGACCTGTGTAACCAATCGCCAGCAATGTCCGCAGATAATCTTCCATCCCAACATCGCCGTCGCCCAGCGGAACTTCCTGCCCCCAACCAGTTCCACGAACTTCAACCGGAGCCCACTTGGCATCTTTGCAATGAATGCTGCGAACCAAGTGGCCCACTTGCTTCAGGGCCGCAATCGGCTCACCAGTCCCGTACAGAATCATATTGGCCGGATCAAAGTTGATAAACAAATTGTCGCGTTTTACATCACTGATGAAATGCAACAAATGGTCAGCAGACTCCTGTCCGGTTTCCAGATGCAGATTCTGTCCATTGGCTTTGATATGGTCGAGCAGATCCTGCGTCACCGCAATCAAATCCTTGTAGCTGGCGGACGCCGAATCTTCCGGCACAAAACCAATGTGCAGAGCAACCGTGTTACATCCCAGCAGCTTTGTGAAGTCGCTGATTTCTTTCATTTCCTGCACACGTGCCGCCCGAGTGGCTTCGGGAACGAGTCCCACCGTCTTTGCGGTCGTCGCGATGTCGGCGTAGCTTTCGCCTTCGAATCCACCAAACACAGCCGTGATCGTAATTCCGGCCTCGGAACACTTCTTCAGGAACGCAGCGGCTGCAGCAGGATTTCGAGTTCCCGCGTGCGGCGCATGAACCTGAATGGTCGGAACTCCCAGTTCACGAGCAACCTCAAGATGAACACCCAAACCCGCATCAATCGAAGCAAAAACACCAATTTGCCATTTCGACATGAATCTCTCCGCTGTCGCTGCCTGACTTTTCAAAATGAGATAACAGGGCACCTTTCCGGCGCATCCGACCGGCCATGTTGGCGTGCCTCGCCCGGGAACGCAACCGTCGGCCGGGAATTCCAGGTACGCAGATGTTGCATCGGCTCTGATTCAACTCCGGAATCGACAACCAAACGGCAAACTGAACGCCAGAGTCCGATGTCAGTCTTTCATTCTCACTTAGGTTTATCACACGGGAATTGCCAGCCGCAACATGCAGCCGGACCGCCGAAGCTGCCTCTGGTTTCACCGAAACCGCAACGGGTACCTGGCAGGGACTGCAGCAGCCAACTCCTGATTCGCAGGTCACGACGGACGCATCACCTCGCGGTGTCGATATGGTGAACGCTTCCGATGATTCGGCTATCATTGATCCGTGGCTGGCGGCATTCCCCGGCGATAACCAGAGTCCTGAAGGCAACACAACCGATCATGCCTCTGATGCCATCAAGAAGCCACCGGCGAACGGTGACGATAATGCTCTCACGGCCTTGTTTGGAGACGTGATGGCGAGGGCCGAAATGTCATCAGTTTCAAGGATAAATCCCGCAGGAGTCATAACGAAACTGCTGGCCGGGCAAGTGGAAGCGGAGGCAATGAGTCTGAATCCTGCAATGAGCGCCTTCAATGAGATTCAGAAACACATCAATTCGCACGCGAATTGAATACAACTCCTCAGGAATCAGCGAACGAATATGAGACTTATCTACTTCTTATCCAGTTCTGGCTGCCAACACGGCGTGGTCAGGAAACGAACGAGTGATAGGCATCACTATACGTACCATGGCGTCGGAAAATTCCTTCAAAAGGAATTGGTTTCGAAACCCGGACCGAAATGGGTCCGACCGACTCTCAGCAATGCAAATCGAGAGCGGTTGCATATTACCCGCAGTGGCGATTTTGTTCCTCATGTCTGCTCACCGGCGAATGGGACACTTGTAGTGTCCGATGAGGTCCGTCGCAAACTTTCAGGCCTTCCAGGGCTGGAGTTCCTTCCCGTTGTGTTCGAACGACTTGTCAAGCTGAAGCTTCCCGCTCTTGGAGACATCATCGAAGATGAGTTGTTTGCATCGGTTCAGATGTTGGAATTCATGAATTCCCTGCCGGATGAACCCGGTTACCATGCGTCTATCGGCGAGTATTTCCATGTGCTCTGTCCAAACTACTTTGAGGTCAAGAAGTCGGTGTCAGATGCAACGGAAATTGAAGTCATGTGGGGCCGATACAACACCATTCACCCCAGAGACAAGGCACCGTTTTCAGCTCAACTGTTGCACCAGAATGCCATGTACAATGAGCGAAGTTATTACGTGCTGTCCGAAGAGTGTTTCAGAATTCTCGCTCCTTACATAGATCTCGACTACTTTTACATCGATTACTACAGCCTCACACCGAAAGTAAAATTCAGTGCAGATTGACGATCCGCACTTTAGACAAAATCTTTGGTAACAAGACGGCCTCAGAAAGGTGGCCGGGGGCGGATTCTGTAATTGTCGGGAGATATCAGCTCTGCGCGAAATGAGGTGCGCGACCCAAGACGAAGCAAATGAACCAGCAAGTGATCTCCATGGCCGGACCTGAGCGTCAGCGACAAAGAAAGAACAGCGAAAGGACCTGAGTTTCAACCGCTGATAAACGCGGATAAACGCCAAAAAGGTGGAGAGACAATGGCATCATCCGCGTTGGACACGAAGGCTGTCATTGCTCAACAAGGTCTTCGGGGCCAGCAGCAGCCGGACCTCAGGAACTATTGGTATTCATGAGTGTTCATGAGCAGTCTAAACAACTATTTCGATCTGCACACTTCATTTCGCGCTGAACCGCTTTTTCACGGTGTTGAGCAGTTCTGAGGGATCGAATTGAGGTTCCACGAGCAGAACGACCAGTTCATCGCTTGAGAAAAGATCGTGAAGAAATCTGAGCATGAAATCCTGCTCTTCAAAACTCCTGACGATCCTCGACGCCTGAAACAGAGTGTTCCCATTTCAAGAACAATCGCACACGTTTTGAGACCCTTCCCCCACAACAGACGCTGGATCCAAATCGACCTCAGTCTGAACCAACCAGTTCCAGAATTTGGTCAACAATTCCTGCAACGCTGTTTCTCGGCCATATCGGACACGAAAGCCCGTTCACAACATCATCCGACACGACAGCTCTGATCCCCGGATCTTTCGACGCATACGGCTCTTCACTGACAACGCTCCGCCAGACTTCGACACGCGGGGCCGAAGAATGAAGGTCACCTTCAACAAGTATCAACCGGCAGTCGGCAAACAGAGATTCAAACTGTTCGTAGCGTCGCTCTCCACGAAGTTCACGATCCGACGGAATAAACATGGCTGTCATCTGCGGCGACAGAATTCCCACAGCCGCGGCGCCAGCTTCGCGATGCAGGTGAGAATCCTTCCCCGGCGTATCCAGTTCGTGATGGTGATGAGTATGTTTAATCGTCGCGACCCGGATCCCTCGCAAGGTGAACTCCCGGACCAGTTCACAAACCAATGTTGTCTTGCCGGAGTTCTTTCGCCCCACAATATGCACGCGGGCTGGCTTTGATTGAGATTCTGATTGCATGTGACTCATCTCCAGGTTCTCTCTTTTCCGGATCCCAACGCCTTAAACCAGATCACCGCGACAAATGGCTCTGAACTTCAACAAGGAAGACCTGCGACCTGATAATGCCCACTACGGGTGAATTGCCGCAAAGTCAATTTTGACCACTCAAACAAGCAAACAAGCCTGTAAACACGGCCCCAGGATTTTCCGGACTTCGTTCCGGAGCTTATCGCACACTCTCAACCATCGGAACTGCGATCACAAAATGATGAATCTGCGTTAACAGCAGACGAACATCATCCCGTATCAGCCAGGGGTTTTGGCGGAGATATTCCGAGAACTCCGGTTACGCTAAAGAAACCGGCTGGGCTCGTTCGATGAAGACGAGGAATCTCGCATGATGCGAGACCGGCAGTTATTGCCGATCAGTGTGTCGGCCACGGACGGGGTGATAACTCTCCGCACGCTGAAGTCTGAGGCCAAGTGTTCGCGGGATACCATGTCGAAGTTAGTCTCATTCGTGGACGCGCACCGAAAATGTACGAAACAAATTTTGGATTCCATCGCCAGCCCTTTCAATGTGCTGATCTGACTCGGGCGTTCTTTATCTCCGAGTCCATCCGCAGCATTCTTCCCCAGTTGCTTCACGCCCTGCGGTCCGACCTGGGGATTGCAGTGCTGACCGGACCGGCGGGTGTCGGCAAAACATCGCTGTTGAAACATCTGCAGTTGCAGATTGCTCATGAAGGACGAGTTGTCCTGTGTTCCGCAGCAGGACTTGAAACTCCAGCCGAAGTTCTGCAAACCCTGCAGGCCGCATCACTCCTGAAAGCTGGAGAAGGCTCGCCTGAATCTTCAATTTCAGTCGCAGTGCGCAGCCGCTGGACCGTTGTTGAGCAGATGCGGAAGACGACAGAATTCTGGGGACCAATTCTCCTGCTGGTTGATGATGCTCAGCTTCTTTCCGTTCCCGTTCTGAACGAACTCCGTGCCTTCACGGAAGAGGAATGGAACGGTCGCGCGCTGGTCCGGTGTCTGATCGCCGGACCGCTGAACCTGGAAGAAGAATTGGCACGGCCCGCTCACGCAGATTTTAGTCGACGCGTCCGCTGTCATGCGTTTCTGGAGCCACTGTCCTCCAAAGAATCACTCGAATGCCTGAACCGCCATTTATCAGTCGTCGGCGGAAAACTAAGAGACGTCTTCAGCCCTCAGGCGCTGGACCTGATTGCTGTCGCGAGCGATGGTTTGCCTCGCTGCCTGACTTTGCTGGCCGATGAATCGTTGATTGTCGCCACAGAGCGATCATCAAAGGTTGCTGACGAGGACTGTGTTCGCACGGCACTAACACGCCTGCAACATCTGGCGTATGCATGGAATACATCGCCGATGGTGAATGACCATCAGAGTGATCTATCGGAATCAGCCCATGATCTACCGGCTCGGACAACGGCAGTGGCCACTTCGCACACTGCATCGACGGTGACTCATATCGCAGCCGGAGTGTTTGAATTTGGCGTTCCGGGAGTTATCGAATTCGGTGCAGGACCTTCGAACCGACCAGTAATCTCTCAAACCACGTCCAAATCCGTTGAGCCCGTCGAGGTCGAGATATCGCAATTAGCCCGTAGTAATGAGCCATTAAAAGATAACTCTTCAATGGTAGTTCGGCAGGTCAGTTCCGCCATCTTCGAGATTGGATCCACACCAACCCAAAGCTTTGAGGTCGGACATCGCTATCAGCCTGATGCTCTGGAAGCGACTGACGCGGTCGAAATGGATGCCTTCGCTCAAATCTCTATTGAGAGTGATGAAGCAACGCTTCGAGAGAATTTCGACGAGCCAAGTGTAGATGATTCCTACCTCGGCATCACGACAGAATTCGATACCGTTGCGGACTCGTCGCCTTTAACCTCAACGGTTGCTTCAAGTGCCGATCATTTTCAGCTTGATGTCGATGGTCAGGCTTCTGATTTTGACTCGACAAGTTTTGAAGCTCACTGTGCTATCCCATCTCAATCTGTCCACTACATGAGCAGCACAACGGAAGCCACCAATGCACCGGAGTCACCGGCCGCTCGCGTTGATGCTCAGGAACAAATGATTCGCAGTACGATCGGGGCAGAGCTCTCAAGTCGACTTCCGGTCTTCGATCGCTACACGTGGATTGCACTGGGACGTGAAGTCCCATCTGGTACCTATGCAGTGTCCTCAGCTTCAGATATGCAGCGTGTCACGGACAATGAATTTGGCACTCACGATGAATGGCTGACAAAAGACTCCCTTCAGAGCACACTGTCGTTCGACAGAATCCCGGTTAACCGGACCAGCGACTCAGAAATCATGATGATGCTGAAATCGCATCAATCTGAACCGGAGCAGGGCGAGTTCGTTACGTTTCGCCCCGCGCCCTCGTTTGGACAGGGCGTGCCAACAAAGATGGAAATCCCCGGCAAAGAGAGTTTTGCTGCTGCAGTCCATTCTCAGCCAACGACACCTGTGTCTGATATTGCGCACCGCGATCAGCTCACTAATCCAGTCGAGTCAGATGTTGACAACGTGATCTCTGACGCAAATCGACAGGTCATCCAAAATGCGATTCGATCGAGCTTGTTGGCAAGCCTCGCCGATTCGGCCTCCACCATATCGGCTGTCGACGCGTTCGATGTCACTGACTCGTTCGCTCCCGTGGATGCATCGCTGACTTCGGGCTATCCGGGCATCACGGAACGATTCCAGGTGAATGGATGGCATGACGGACAACTCATCTTCAATTCTCAGCCTTCAGACCAGACAGAGAACTCTCTGTCAACTCCAGCAACGGAAGCGTCTTCTGAGCCTGAGCACGTTTCTTTGAACTTCGAAGCCGCAAGACTCGCACGCGACGGCCAGACCGTCCCGTGCCGTGACAACACCGGATCCAGTAATCGGGAGCCAGATCGATCGTCTCCAAAATTCTTTTCACTGCCCAATGAAGTTCGCACTCTGGAGTGGGATCTTCGCGGGGACATCCTGAGCACCGATGATGCGGGGCCACTTGCTGATACGCTGGCGTCTTTCCGAGATGAAGTCACACGATTTCAGAAAACAGGGCGGCTCAATTCACTTGATAATGACGCAACTTCACTGCCGACCACCGAATCCAGCGACAGGAATTCCGACGGATCGCCGGAAAGCCTTGTCTCCACCGCGCGAAACCGGCTTGAGTCACTCTCGTCGGCCGAAGTTCTTGTGTCTACCATCATGGGCACGGCGACCGATGCCGCAATCCTGGCTCAGCCAGTACCACAAATATCGGGCGTTGAACGCAGCGTATTGCCAGCAGAATCAACAGTCCTGCCGGAAGCGACGTCATCACCGGCAGACAATCGTTCGCCCGCAGGGGCAGCAGAGACGAGCGATTTCAGCCCTCGTTATTCTCAGTTGTTCACGAAGCTTCGCCAAGTGCGTTCCCGAGTGGCCGGAAATCGGTAAGAATCCGGCAGGGAATCTCAACCGGATGATATTCGGAGTGTTGTGAAACGCCATGCAGACGGAA
>JBIIIF010000341.1:0-6461 GCA_044235005.1 Planctomycetaceae bacterium
GCGCAATTGAGCGATGTTGTGACACCTATTCCGCCTCTGGCAATGGCTCTGGCGGACGCCTTCTGGCCCGGTCCGCTGACGCTGGTGCTTCCGAAGCAGCCCACGATTCCGGATCTGGTGACAGCGGGTTTGCCCGGCGTTGGGGTCCGCATTCCTGCGCATCCAGTGGCTTTGCAATTACTGAAAGAGGTTGGTCTTCCTGTGGCGGCTCCCAGTGCAAACCCGTTTGGAGGCATCAGCCCGACGACTGCGATGCACGTGGCTGATGGACTGAACCAAAAGGTGCACTATATCCTGGACGGGGGACCGTGCAGGGTTGGCGTTGAATCCACGGTGGTTTCGTTTATGGGAGATCGCCCGGTTCTGCTTCGTCCCGGCGGTTGTGCCGTGGAAGAGCTGGAAGCGGTGATCGGGCCAATCGAACGAGCGGCCCCGAATGCGGCTCTGGATGACGCGGCTCAGCCGGCCCCGGGGATGTTGAGCCGACACTATGCTCCTTCGACACCGTTGACGGTTGTGGCCCGGAATTCTGACGCCAGCTCGATCGAAGGGCGGAAGTGCGGGCTGCTGACCTATGGAAAACAGCCATTTTCTGGTAACTTTGTGCGGATTGAACGCCTCGAAACGACCGAAGACCTGCAAACTTGTGCCGCGAAGTTCTTTGCGGCCCTGAGAAGCCTCGACTCCTGCGGTCTGGACGTTATCATCGCCCACGGTTTTCCCGATCTTGGACTGGGAATTGCCCTGAATGATCGTTTGCAGCGAGCTGCCTGTCGGTCATGATGAGTGAGCAACGATGAAGTAGTTTTCCGGGTTTGCCTCTCCCGGTTCTCAATGAGTCAGAAAATTCTGTGACGGAATTCAACAGGATTATGAAGAAGTCGACCATTATCCTTGTGACTGTAGCGGCCGTACTGGCCATTGGACTTCGCCTGATCGAAGGGCCGATGCACAACTTTTCCGCCATGGGTGCTCTTGCAGTTCTGTGCGGGGCCGTTGTTCGGCCCACATGGCTTGGTCTTCTCATTCCACTGGCGGCAAGGCTGCTGACGGACACTGTGCTGGAGCTGCGAACTGGGCACGGCTGGTATGGTTCGATTCTGTTCGACTATGCGGCGTATGTGGCCAGCTTTGGAATCGGCCGCTTGATTCGTCCTCAGCGAACAGTCTCTGCACTGGGATCTGGTCTGCTGGCTGCGATTTCGTTTTTCGTCGTCAGCAATGTTGGTGTCTGGTGCCTGCCTCACGAAGGCATGTATCTGTACCCGCGAACCTTCGCCGGGTTGATGGACTGCTTTACTCAAGCCCTGCCGTTTGCTCAAGGAACATTCCTTGGTGACATTGGATTTACTCTGGCCTTCTTCGGGGCCATGAATCTGCTGCCTGGAATCCTGACCAAAACCGAAAGTGCCAACGTCAAAGGTAACAATACCGGACTGCAGCCGCTGCCAAAGTCTCCAGAAGCCCGCTAGTGTCCTGTTAGTCGGTTATTGAATCGCCATGTCTGAAAAATCGAATGTCTTTTGTGGTTGTATTCCGGCCTTGATGACTCCGTGTTCTCAGGATGGAGTCCCGGACTTCGATGCTCTGGTCGCAACCGGAAAGACTTTAATCGCGGCCGGGATGGGGGCCGTCGTTTATTGCGGCTCGATGGGGGACTGGCCGTTGCTGACCGATCAGCAGCGACAGGAAGGTGTCAGACGTCTGACGGAAGCGGGAGTTCCTGTCGTCGTGGGCACGGGGGCTCAGAATCCTCGTCTTGCAGCAGAGCATGCGGCTCATGCCAGGAAGGTTGGAGCAGCCGGGTTGATGGTGATTCCGCGAGTGCTGTCGCGAGGCACATCGTCGGCCGCACAGCGTCATCACTTCGCAGGAGTTCTCAAGGCGGCGGATGGCTTGCCTGCTGTGATTTACAACAGTCCGTACTACGGCTTTGAAACTCGAGCGGAGTTGTTCTTTGATCTGCAGAGAGAGTTTCCGAACCTTGTCGGCTTCAAGGAATTTGGCGGGGCCGCGTCGCTCAGTTATGCGGCTGAGCATATCACGAATCGTGATCCCGGCCTGACGCTGATGGTCGGAGTGGATACTCAGGTTTACCACGGATTCGTCCATTGCGGAGCCGCAGGGGCCATCACGGGTGTGGGAAATGCGTTGCCGAAAGAAGTGCTGCGTCTGGTTGCGTTATGCGAAAAAGCAGCGGCCGGTTGTCCGGATTCACGCCGTCTTGCTCAGGAACTGAGCGAAGCGCTGACGGTGCTTTCAACCTATGATGAAGGCCCGGATCTGGTTCTGTATTACAAGTATCTGATGGTGCTTGAAGGACACTCCGCGTATACCCATCACTTCAATCCCACGGATGCGCTGAGTGCGAGTCAGAAGGAGTTCATCAGAACTCAGTGGCAGCTCTTCCGCACGTGGTGGAGTCAGTGGCCAGGAGCTCGGTAGGGCCATTGCTTTGTCAGGATTTGGTGTCGTGGATCTTGCTGAAGATCCTGCGGCGAGGGGATCTTTAGCAAGATCCACTACCTCACAACTGAATGCTTTATCTTGATGGAACACCAGCGTGATGCTGACGGAGCGATTTTTGGTTCAACGCGAAATCATGTGCGCGAGTGTCCCAGACAGAACTCAATGAGATTAATCCTGAAAGGATGTCAGAGAGTAGCCGGCGGTCGCCGCCAGGCGCACCGCCGGTGACTGAACAGGAAGAATATTCATCCTGAAGGGATGTCAGAAACCGCGGTTCTGGCACGTGTTTCAGGGTGCAATCGCAGGTTTTGACACGAACCGGTGGTTGCGCTCCGCTGACCAACCGGCTACCTTCTTGAACCGCTTCGCGGTGAATCGCAGCAAGCTTCAGCGGAGTTCGAACACTGCCGCGCCACCATGCCAGGCGAAGTCGCGGACTTCATTTCGCGCAGATCGCGATTCTTACGCGAACATCAGCCAGGGTCCTGCAAGCATCCGCACGCAGCATGGGGCTAAATCCTGCGAGCAATTCGGCCAACGCGAGTCTGGCACTTTTTTTTCGAAATCGCAAAAACTCCAATCCGCCTTATGGCTTCGCGATCATGGCTTGGAGATTCCGACTTCGCAGGGAGACGCGGTGGATCTGCCGGGAGTTCTCAATCTTCGTCCGCGTCGGTTTCGCCATCGGACTCAATCACATACTCTTCGCCGTGGACAAAAACCACGTCACCAGGACGAAGTTTGCGGCCTCGGCGAGTTTCCACGGCTCCGTTCACCTGCACTTCGCCCGAACGAATGAGATTCTTGGCCTCGCCGCCGGACTGGACCACCAGAGCCAGTTTGAGAAATCGGTCCAGTTCAATCGTTTCGACGGGCTCTTCAGGGATTTGTGGTTCGGTCATTGGTTGGCTCAAAAGAAGGTGTTTGGTGGCGTTCTGACTTTTGCTGGCAGTTTTTGAAACAGACAGTGTAGCAATCCACAGGTCACATTTTTATGCCCTATGCAAAAGAACAAGACGACGATAACTGGGATGACCGAGACGACTGGGATGATAGCGACTCTGATGATGAGCAGTACTCTGAAGATGGGGAGGATCTTGAAACGGAGCCCACCATTGACTGTCCCTACTGCGGTCGTGAAATGCTGGAGGACTGTGTTCAATGTCCGAGCTGTGGCATGTTCCTTTCCAAAGAGGATCTCGGTCGTGAGAAACATCCCTGGTGGATTACCGTGGCGATTATTCTGAGCCTTGCGGCAGTGACAACCTGGTTTCTATTCCCTTAGTTTGCGGATGCGTTTGCCCCCACTTTGTTCGGACCGAGTTTCATGACGATAACCACTGTTCTGGGTGCAGGTGCGATGGGAACGGCCTGCGCATGGATTCTGGCACGACAGGCTTCTACCGAAGTGCGATTGTGGGCGAGGAATGAGACCTTTGCTCGCCACATTCATGAGACTCGTGAGAACAGTCGCCTGTTGCCGCACGTGAAACTTCAGCCACAGATTCAAGTCACCGCTGATGCGGCAGAAGCACTGCACAACGCGGATGTTGTCATCGTCTGTATTCCGACTCGGGGACTTCGTGAAGCGATCAGCCAGTTGGCACCTTTGATTCCATCGTCTGCTTTGATCGTCAGCGCAATCAAGGGGATTGAGAACGGCACATTGCTGCGTCCGAGTCAGATGATTCAGCAGATTGCGGGTGCTCGTCCGGTCGTCGTTCTGGGCGGCCCGTGTCATGCCGAAGAGATTACTCAAAAGAAACCCGCCAGTATTGTTGCCGCCTGCGAATCGCTTGCGGCGGCCGAGCACATTCAATCTCTGATGTCGACGGATTTCCTGCGAGTCTACGCGAATGCAGATCAGATCGGCGTGGAGCTTGGCGGTGCTCTAAAGAACGTGATTGCCATCGCAGCCGGGATTTGTGACGGCCTTGAGTTCGGCGACAATGCGAAGGCCGCGCTGATTACTCGGGGACTTGCCGAGATGGTGCGATTCGGCTCAGCCCTTGGCGCGGATCGCCGAACGTTTTACGGGCTTGCGGGTTTGGGAGATCTGGTAACAACGTGCAACAGTCCGCATAGTCGCAATCGGTTCGTTGGAGAGGGACTGGGCCGAGGTCGCTCGCTGACAAGCATTCAGGATTCCATGAGTGCTGTGGCGGAGGGAGTGCTGACTGCTCGAAGTGTGCATCAGATCGCGGTTGAACAGTCGATTGATATGCCGATTGCCACACAGGTTTACCATGTGCTGTTCGAAAATCGATCGCCACGAGAAGCGACGGTGGAACTGATGCAACGGCCGCTGAAGGTCGAGTAGCAACGTTTTCGATTGCGGCAAAAGCAGCAAACCGCAGCCATTGTAACTTCGCGCAGCGGTGAGTTTTTTGGTGACTGTTTCTGATTGCTGTCACACAGCTTCGCTGGCCATCTCTTCAAGCACACTGGTGATGATATCCAGACCTTCCATGAGGTCGGACTTGGGCACATTCAGCGCTGGCAGCAGGCGAACGACCGTGTTGTTGGTCGCATTGACCAGGACGCCTCGTTCCATGCACTTGGCCACGGCAGGAGTTGAGGGAATGTTCAGATCAATGCCGATCATCATTCCGCAGATTCTGATTTCGCGAATGATAGGCAGACGCTGCTGCAGTGCTGTGAGATACGTGCGAGCATCTTCGGCAAGCTCTCGGACGTGCTCCAGAATGTCGTCATGTTCGATCGTCAAACCTGTCGCAAGACCAGCCGCCATTGCGAGAGAATTTCCGCCGAAGGTGCTGGCGTGCATTCCGGGACGAAGGTCGGCCGCGAATTCATCACGACAAATCATGGCGCCGCAGGCGACACCGGCCGCGATGCCCTTGGCCATTGTCAGAACGTCCGGCTGAACGCCGGTTTGCTGATAGCCGAACCATGTTCCGGTTCGCCCCATGCCGGTCTGCACTTCGTCAAACATCAGCAGCAAGCCATGTTCATCACAGAGATCTCGCAGGGCCTGCAGGAAACCGGGCTCCGGAATTCGCACGCCGCCTTCGCCCTGAATTGGTTCGATCAAAATGGCGGCGGTTTCGTTATCGATCAGGCTCTTCACGCCTTCGATATCGTTCATTTTGGAGTACCGGAAACCAGCCAGCATCGGACCGAGTCCTTCGTGGTACTTCGGCTGAGCCGTCGCGGTCAGAGCTCCAAACGTGCGGCCGTGAAATCCGTGTTCGAAAGTGATGATGCGAAAACGTCCCTGAGCCGACCCGTGTAGTCGCGCCAGTTTGATGGCGGCTTCGTTAGCTTCCGCACCGCTGTTGCAGAAGAACGCTTTGCCGAAGCTGCGAGTACACAGGAACTCGGCGAATCGTCCCTGTTGTTCGATGTACCAGGTGTTAGGGACGTGGATCAGCTTTGCGGCCTGTTCCTGAATGGCCTTTACGACGGCCGGCGGAGAATACCCAAGAATATTGCAGCCCCAGCCAGGGAACAGGTCAAGATATCGACGACCATCCGCGTCCCAGACATGTGAACCTTCACCGCGGACAAGAGCAATCGGATACCGACGATAATTCGGAATGACATACTGGTCAAAGAGATCAATCGTGGCCTGGCTTTTGGACACAGCGACCTGCGTCATCGAATACTCTCCGGGGCAATGAGACAAATCTGGACTTCGGAAACGAATCGCCGAGTTTAATGGACACGTTCCCCTGTGCGAAGTTCACCATCAGCAATCGCCCCGAAAATCCCGATCAAAGCAGCAACGCACCAACGAATGAGACCGGCCATCGCAGTGGCTTCCAAAACATTTGTGCATTTTGACTGCGAAGCAGCCGTGTCATGATAACCCCGGGCTTCAGTCCGAGGATTGCAATCACACAAAAGCCAAAGCTCCGCCTGAGTGACGTAAACTGCGATTTATCCCGAAGGGCTTTGAGAGATTAGCCGGTGGTCGAGCGGAGCGAAAACCACCGGGACATGAGGCCGTCGAGACAGCATCCCGGAGG
>JBIIIF010000098.1:0-21347 GCA_044235005.1 Planctomycetaceae bacterium
ACCTGCAGATTGGACGCGTAGTCGGAGCTCCGTGGCTGATTGTCATCTTCGCGATGATTCAGATTGCTCTGCTTGCAGGTCAGGAGTTGATCTGGCGCAGTTTGGCGGGTCACACCGTCGGGGTTGCAGGCCACGGGGCAATACAGTTCGTGCCACATTTTGATCCAAGGTTCGCTGGAGGGATCACTGGAATGCCGGGGTTCGAGAGCATCGTAATTCCCGCAAACTGGAAGACGCTTTTGAACCCGTCAAATCTGGATTTGTTGATAGTGCGTCGAATTGCTGCTCGAGATTCCGGTGGGCGGTCTCGCGGTATTCTTGGGGCCATGCTGTGGAACATCATCAGCTTCACGGTGGCGATTCTGCTAACAGGCGGTGCAATAGTTTCGGTCGCCGATCTCGTCACCACTTTTTTATGGTTCCTGTTACTCTCGTTCGTGGGCTTGCTGCTACTGCCCGCGCTCAACCGGCAGAGCGTTTTCGCATTGGATCACTACGTTGCGGCTCACGTCAGCACGATCGAACTGCAAAAGGCCATTCGTGAAATCGACGAGCTTACGGAACAGGATCCGACGCGGTCGGCATCGGCGGAATCCATTTTCCAGCCAATCCCCTGTCCCGAACGCAGGCTGTTGTCCCTTAAGCAGGAAGGTCCGCAGCGGGTGATTGCGTGGAATGTCGCGAGGATGACGCTCTACCTGAGTTGGGCGTTCGGTGGTCCACTTGCAAGGGCCGTTCACTGTAATGTCGGCCGGCCGGAATTGTGGGCCATGTTTCCTTCCGACTGATGTTTCAAGGATGGGCTGGATATTGAGAAAGTTTCCACGCGACGGGGTGAGGCGTCAGGTCTATGATCTGTGAGGCGCCGTGCCTCGATCCGAAGTTCGCATGCTACGCAAGCACAAGTTCATGTTGCAGCAGTTCCTGTTTTTTGTCATCACCGCGTTCCTGATTCCTTTGAGCATGGCTCAGGGCCTTGCGTCAGATTTGGCGGCTCCGGCGAATCCAGCGGCTGAACGTGGGTACCGGTTTTTGACTGACACGGCGCTGATCCCTGCGGACTTCCATGAGTCAACGTTTGACGAGGTTTGGAAAGCCTGGCCGGAGCCTCTGAGGTCGAAGGCAGCCGTCGTTTCCTCTGCCGAGCGAAGGAGCATGGCTTTCGATCGCTATGGGCTCACCCCCCGACCGGGTGATGATTCCGGAAAACCGCTGCAGTATGTGGTGACCGCCGATCGTGGCTGGTCGATGAATTGCTTTGCGTGTCACGGCGGTACCGTTTATGGAACGCCGATGCCCGGCGCGCCGAACAACCGATTCGCCCTGCAGTCTCTCACGGAAGAGACTTTTCAGACCAAATTGCGACAGGGGAAGCGACCCAGTCGCATGGATCTGGGCGCGATCGCGATCCCGCTGGGCACAACCAATGGGACCACCAACGCGGTTGTGTTTGGCATGGGGCTGATGAACGCGCGGGACCCACAGTTGAATCTGCTTATCACTGCGCCCAAATTCTTTGTGAATCATGACATGGACGCGCCGCCGTGGTGGTACTTCTTTAAACGGCCGGCCATGTACATCGACGGGTTCGCAGAAAAGGGGCATCGTGGGCTGATGCAGTTCACACTGGTCCCGGAAAATGGCCCGGAATTCTACCAGAAACACGAAGACAATTTTCGTGACGTTCTGGCCTATATCACTTCGCTTCGCCCTCCAAAGTATACCGGCCCCATCGATCAGACACTCGCCAGTCGCGGAGAATCGCTGTTCGTCCAAAACTGTTCGCAGTGTCATGGAACATACGGCGACGATTGGAGCTATCCAAACGTGCGAGTTCCGCTGGACGAAGTCGGCACCGATCCCGTTCGGCTGAAAGCTCTCACACAGGAAGGCCGAAAGAAATATGCCGACAGCTGGTTTGCGCACGCCGGTGAAGCAGACGCTCAGCAGACACTCACTGATCCCGATGGCTACGTGGCTCCTCCGCTCGACGGGATCTGGGCCAGCGCACCTTATCTGCACAATGGCAGTGTTCCGACACTTTGGCACCTGATGCATCCTGACCATCGACCATCAGTCTGGCGGCCTGTTTCCGCTCAGATGGACGAAGAAAAAGTGGGGCTCACAATTGAGCAAGCGTCGGAGATGCCTGACAGTAGTGACGACCTGGTGTTCCGCCGCAGCTATTTTGACACACGTCAGTTCGGCAAGAGCGGCGATGGTCACACATTCCCGAATGCATTGTCCGAACCAGAAAAGGAGGCAGTGCTGGAATATCTGAAGACACTTTGACGAAACGGACTTTCAATCTGACTCATGTCGAACGCGTTCGTGTTTGGCAGAAAAGTTTCCGTCGGGCAGGCATCGATGTTTCAACACGCACCCTCTTCGCCATTTGGGCGATTATTAGCAGCGTACAGCCCTGCCGTTTCCGACGTTATTCAAATGATGTCCGGCCTTGTGAAACAACATCCGGATGCTCTCCCATCCATCTCTGCGTCGACATTGCGTGCGCTGGACAGGTGTTTTTGCATGGAGGGAGATGCACCAGAGAGAGGGATCAATTGCACCGGCGCAAAGTCCGCTTTTCCATCGAACTCCATACAACGCAGAGTCACTTCAAATGTCCTGTTCGAATTCTCAATTAACAATGACACGAGGGACGAAGCGTCGTTTAAGAATGGCTGGGTCATGTAAATCTCCATTCTTGTCATGGAGCTTCTGACATGCTGCAGAACTGCATGACTGATTTTGACACTTGAAGAGCGCCATGCATCGATTGGTTTTGAAGCCCTCACAGAAACACGACGGTAGGAACATGTCTTCACCGCAGACGGATATTTCGCCGGGAGGAGGTCACTGTTTCGGGCCTTTTCATTTGTTCTCACCCGCGTTGCCAAAGTTCGATTTTGACGCAAACCGCATCGACCAGACGTAGCGGCTGTGAGCTTCTGATATTTGCCAATTCAACGGGCACTCGACCGAAGACTCCCCAGCCATCTTCGTCGTGATGCACATCAAGACAGCGACGCATTTAAAAAGACCATCCCGGCTTTGAACGCTCTGATTCTCTCATTGATCGTGGCGGTCAACTAACTGCCGATCGAAGCGTTGATACGGCAGTGTCTCGATTCATCAAGTACGAACATTTGCGTCAGGCATTCAGCTTTTATCCGCTGTTGCCTGAAAAAGACGCGATTGCGGTTTATTCTTCCGGGAGCTCGTCAAATAAACTCCGCGTCTGCGTTTTCTTTGGCGGAACGTTCTTTGGCGGAACGTTCTTCGGCGGCCGTTTGCGGCGTGGAACTCTTTCCTTTCTGCGTGATCCATGTTTGAGGTAAACGGTCGTCGTGGCGGCCTTGGCTTCGGCTGAATTGCGTTTGGAGTACAGCAGGTTTGTCATCCACTTAGCACGCTCGGTGAATGGCACCACCGGGGCGGGATAACTGGGAATGGATTCGCCTTTGATGATGCGTTCTGTCGGTACATCCCACAACTCCGGTACCCATTGTTTCACGAAGCGGCATTCGGAGTCCCAGTCGATGAGTTGCTTCGTCGGGTTGTAGACGCGAATTGCGTTCCATCCGACGACGCCCGCTTGCATCTGAAGCTGATTTAAATGAATGCCGGGATCGTAGTCTCTAAACACTTGAGCAAGATGCGGGTGGATGAGTCGCCAGTCGAGATGGAGCACGTGGCACGCGAAGCTCACGACCATCGCCCGCATGCGGAAGTTCACGAAGCCCGTGGCCGCCAGACATCGCATCACAGCGTCAACCAACGGATAACCCGTGCAGCCGTCGCGCCATGCCATATGCAGCCGCTCGTTGTTCTCGAACGGCAAGTCGCGGTAGCATGGATGAAGAGTTTGAAACTCGAGCGATGGTTCAGATTCCAGTCGCTGTGCGAAGTGATCTCTCCAATGCAACCGACTCAGGAACGCCTGTAGACTCTGCTTCCACCGTAAAGACTGCGAGTCGTCAGGGTCGAGTGCTGCAAGCCGTTCGCGGACAGCGTGCCAAACTTGCCGGGCCGTGAGTGTTCCCCAGGCAAGATGGACACTTAGTCGCGAGCCCGCAGCGAACGCAGTGTTCGGCGAGCTGATGCCGCCCCGATAGGACCGCCCGCGATGAGTGAGGAAGGCAATGAGCGTAGCGAGGCCGTCCGCCTCACTGACGGACTGCCATTGGCTATTCATCGAGAAGGCCTTGAGCTTTGGGAATGTTGTCGCGGCTGCCAGTTGGCGGATTGCGTCGGACTGATGAATTGCAGGTACTGGAAGCGGGCGTGCATCCACGATTCGGGACCGCCACATTTCCTGCAGACGGTCACGGTTCACTCCGCCCCGACGCACGCTCGACTGTGGAAACTCGTGGTATGCAACGCCTCTCTCCTGACACCACGCGGCCACGGCCCGGTCGCGACGAAACGTGATCTCGTTGCCGACTTCTTCATGGGAGAGAAGATGAGTGAACGGCACCAGGGAATGTAACTTGGCCAACTTCTCCACTGCCTCGCCATGCGCGATGACGACATCTGCGTTGTGTTTGCGGAGCGTCGTTCGCAATCCAGACAGCGCCTGCCATTGAGCGTTGGTGTGCATATCAGATGTGTCGTCTGCTGCCAGCAAAGAGGGCTCGAAACAGAAAAACGGCAACACCTCAAGACCGAGTCTCTCCGTCTCGGCAAGGCATGCGTTATCGGTCAATCGAGCATCGCGCTTGACCCACCAGACGGCTACGGATCGAGTCAACAGTATCCCCTTTGACCAGCTAAGCTCTTCCGGTAGAACAACATCTTATCGACAATGAAAAGCCTGCGCGCGGATTCGAGCAAGTCGAGCATGGCAGCGTCGGAGCAGACGCCAGACCTTCGAATGCCAGCACGTTTTTCAGCGTGAGTTTGAGAGATTGATTCTGCGCTCTTCATGAAAGCGATCGTAGACCGTTTTCGGATATTTCAAGGTTGTGATCACGACCTCGGCTCCCCCGATGTGAAGCCCTTCGAGTCGCAAATCGCGTCAACAACTCTGACACCTGAAAGGAATGCACCTTCAACCCGCCAGCCGGCGGGCCAGTCTCCGCACACCGCCAGTCCGACCTCGGGATCGAACAGCATCCTTCGGTCGTCAGCGTCTGAACTGTGGTTGTAGCACCAGCGGTGCGTGGTGAGGTGACTGGCCGGTGGAAGCCATTCTGCAACAGCATGGGAGAACGCATCCGGAAGCAGCCATGCTTCCGGATCCGGAGCAGCGTCAGCAGGACCGGCCGACCATTCGGTGCTGGCGAGCAACACTCAGCAATCGCTACGTCCAATCCGGCCTTGCGTGGAGCTGTTGCGAGGTGTCTGTTGTAGCCGCGTTTGCGAGAATTTAGAGTTCTCACCGTGGGCAAGTTACATTCGACGACGGCGGAGCGTGACGGATGCTGCTTCCCAAAATGGAAAGAATCCCCTGGTCGCCATAGGGAAGAACGTGATATCGTGTCCTCGATCGGCGTAGTGGAGCTTAATACCAGCGGTTGCCAGTCCAGTTGCGAGGACGGCCAAAGCGTCGCCCACAAATCCTGTGAGTGGCCGAAAGGCCCACACCTCAGCCATCCCGTTCACCCGACACCAGTCGGTGACTTCTTCCTCGCTGCGAGCGAGCGTCACGGTTCCCACGCGGGCTTCGGCATCAGCGCATGCGCCGGCGATCCACTCGTCCACTAACTTGCTCGGACAATGTTGCAGCCTGTCAGTAACGACAAATCGAACGGCCGGGAGCGCAGCCCAGCTATCTGGCAACGGCCCGCAGTCTTCATCATGCAGGAGCACCGCCCGCGGTTGTACCTGGCCCGCATCAGGTCCGAGAGCCGGCTTTACTGCGGGAATTCTCGCGAGTCCGTCGTCCCGAATCGCATCAGCCGACTCATTAAGTTCGCCCGGCTTCGGTACCCATCGACCGTTTGTATACTTCGAGATGTTGTCCGCCCGCGCGAGGTAGTGTTTTCCGGGCGTTTGAAGCCCGGCCACCCATCGCCATGAGAGTGTGTTTGAAGCCGGATCGCCGTCCAGAAGGTGGTCCAGAAAGAATCGAGCACCCATCTCCCATGGAAGCCTGAGGGTGAATATCCAGACGCTCGCAAACCACATTCGTTCGTGGTTGTGAAGATAGCCTGTGGACTTGAGTTCGTCGCACCACGCATTGAAGTACGGCAAATTCGTCGTCCCGGCGATCGCACTCGCGACATGATCCTGGGCCGACCCTGGAAGCGTCTCGTCGAGCGTCCGAAGCCGTGTGAGATAGGCTGTCCAAACGCTCGGCCGGGCTGCGAGCCAACCCTTCCAGTACGTTCGCCAGACGACTTCCTGTGCAAACTTCTCAATCCGAGCGTATCCTCCGACCGTGAGAGCGAACGCGAAAACTTCTTCCTCCAGAATCAGCCGCCGCCGAATGTATGGGGAAAGATGACTCGTCGTGAGCCCATCAGCGTAGTTACGTGCGGTCGCATAGCTCTGAATGACTTCGGCCAGATCGTTAAGTTGCGTTAAGCCCTGCGTCCGAGTGGGAACCAACGCCGTCACACTACGTCCACTCTCAGCCATGTCTTCCTCCGCCTGGGGGTCTCGTCAGTTGAAAACCAGTAACATGCGAGCGGCCGCCGGGCTCAGTAACGCTCCGGGGTTTACGCCCACCCGTCGCAATCGTACCAAATCGGTAAAAAACGTTTTCTCTGTCGATTCAGTATTGCTGATGAACCGTTTCTTCTGAAAAACACTGGAAATCCAACACAAAACACTCCTTGAAGCGGTGGTCAAGTTCAGATTAAGAGGGGAATTGCTTCTGCATCCGGATTGTCGCTGGCGAATTTCGCTGAAGAGCAGAGAAGGGAAAACAACTCCGGACGCCGCTCGTTTTTGACTACCGCATTTTCATTGCCTCGATCAGCCGGTCGACTTCGTAAGACAGGTCCCGATGGGCGTTCTCGAGGTCGTCGATTTTTCCGTCGCGGCAAACCTGCTCCAGCCTCAACGCGGCAGCAAAGGCCTGATGGGCACAAAAGTTTGAAATAGTGCCTTTTATCAAATGCGCTGATTCGCCTGTTGCATGCAAATCACGTTGTTCGGCGTGCTGATTCAGAGTCTTCATAACGTCGGGAATCATCTTCAGGAAGATACCCATCAATTCATTCAGAAAATCTCGATCGCCATCCACTCTTTGCACAGCAGTTTCCAGGTCGAATAGCGGCGTACTTGAAAACGACTCATGCAGTGAAGCCACGGAATCCGGAGTAGTCACACAGGCAACAACGGGCTTTTCGTCTGCGACTCCGGACAAAGTTGCCGAAAGCGAAGTTTCACTGATCGGCTTGCTGAGATAGTCATCCATCCCGGCGTCGAGACATCGCTGGCGATCACCGGACATGGCATGGGCAGTCATGGCAAAGACTGGTTGGTGTTTACCAGTCAGTTTTTCCTGCTTGCGAATTGCCGCAACGGTCTGGAAGCCATCCAGCACAGGCATCTGCACATCCATCAGCACCACATCGAACTCACCTGTTTGCAGAGCGTCAATCGCCAGCTGTCCATTTCCAACAACGACAACCTCATGCCCGAGTTTATTCAGCATGCGGATGGCCACCCGCTGGTTAACTTCATTGTCCTCCGCGAGGAGCACACGCAGGCGTCGGGTGTTCATGGCCGACGATGTCGGCTGGGCTGGTACTGGTCTGGATTCGCGCCGGTTTACACGACGGAACACTTCGCAGATAGCCTGAAGCAACTCCGACTGCTTGAGCGGCTTCAGCAGTGTGGACTCAATTCCCAGTTGCTGGCAACGCTCGTAAGCCCCCTGACGATCTGCTGATGTCAGCATCATGATTGTCGAACGAGCCAGATTCGGGTGTTTCTTCAGCTCTGAAACGAACATGAAGCCATCCATGTGTGGCATGTGGCAATCAGTCAGCACCAAATCAAACGGCATGCCATTGCTGACAGCGCGTTGCATTTCCTCGAGGGCTGTCTGGCCACAATCAGCAAGAGTCGGTCGCATCTTCCAGCCCCTCAGTATCTCCAGCAGGATGCGTCTGTTGGTTTGATTGTCGTCGACGACCAGCACGCGGACACCGGTCAGATCAATCGGGGTTTCCAGCTCGGATGCATGCGACACAAGATTCGACAAAGACAGTTCAATTTCGAAGCGGAAAGTCGAACCCTTGCCCTCTTCACTTTCCATTGTCAGATCGCCGCCCATCAAAAGGACAAGCTGTCGCGAGATCGAAAGTCCGAGTCCCGTGCCGCCATAGGCACGAGTCGTCGAAGCGTCCGCCTGCGAGAACGCATCGAAGATCTGCGTCAGTTTATCTTTTGGTATGCCAATACCCGTGTCACGAACCGAGAATCGCAGTTGAACCATCGCGTCACTGCGGGAAACCAGTTCGACCATCACACTGACTTCACCGGCTTCGGTAAACTTTATCGCGTTACCCACGAGATTGACCAGAATCTGCCGAAGTCGCCCTGCGTCTCCGATCAGGCCGTCAGGGACATTCGAAGTTGTCTGCCAGAGAAGTTCCAGTTCTTTTTCATGGGCTCTGATGGCCAGTGTCTTCATTGTGTCGCCCAGCAGATCCCGGAGCCGGAACGGATGTGGGTCAAGCTCCAGTTTGCCCGCCTCAATTTTGGAAAAATCAAGGATGTCGTTGATGATTCGCAACAGCGAGTTGCCAGACGACTTCACAATTTCCAGGTACTCCTGCTGCTCAGCAGTCAGTGACGTATCCAGCACCAGATCTGTCATTCCGATAATGCCGTTCATCGGAGTGCGGATTTCATGGCTCATGTTTGCCAGAAACTCTCCTTTGGCACGAGCAACCTGTTCCGCGCTATCACGGGCTGCCTGAAGATGTCGCTCCGTTTCTTTCCGAAGCGTGATGTCCTCCGCTACTCCGAGAAATCCTACAATCTTACCGGTCGCATCATTTACGGCTGTGACGACCAGACTCACTGTGAACCGACCGCCATCCTTGCGCACGTAAGTCCATTCACGTCGATCGAAGCGTCCCTGCCTTGCGTAAGCGACAAAGACTTCAAAGCCTTCCACGGGGTATCCGAATTCGCGAGATAACTCCTCTCCTCGAGCGACAACCTCTTCCGGGACATGAAATACCCTCGGCGTCTCGATGCCAATTAACTCGTCCGCAGAGTAACCAAGCAGATTCTGAGCGCCGGTGTTGAAGACCGTGATCAATCCATTGACATCGGTGGAGATGATCGAGATCTGAGTTGACGCGTCCAGAACACGTGCGAACTTCGCGTTTGCTGTCGCCAACTCCTGTACAGCCAGTTTGCGATCGCTGATATCGCGGACGAACCCTGTGAAAATTCGGCGATCGTCAAGCTTTACTTCGCTGACCGAGAGATCGATGTGAAATGTCGACCCATCGCGGCGGAGTCCGACAACTTCACGCCCAATGCCGATAACATTTCGCTCTCCCGTGGCCAGATAATTGCGAAGGTAGCCGTCGTGTCCACTTTGATACGGATCCGGCATCAGCATTTTGACGTTTTTGCCCAACAGTTCACCGGGGGTATGCCCAAACAGTCGTTCCGTCGAGGAATTTACCGATTCAATGTTCCCCTGCTCATCAATGGCAACAATCGCGTCCGTGGCGCCGTCGAGAATTGCATTTAACCGTCGCTGGCTGTTCTTAAGGGAGATACATTCAGTCCTGAGTCTCGCCGCAAGTGCTCCAAAAGATCGCGTGACCTGTCCCAATTCGTCCTGAGTGTCGACATTAATTTTGAAGTCGTCTGACTGGCCACCCACTAATCGCTGCGTGGCTTCATCCAGTTGATCGATCGTCCTCTTCACTGCCATATAGAACCCGGCAAACAGATACAGAGTAAGAAGCATGCATGGTATTGTCACCGACATCACCATAAACCTCCGCTGTTTCAGCACGGCAATCCGAGCCTGCACCCTCTGGTCCAAAGCCTCGACCGTCAATGAATACAACTCCTGATATCCCTCCAGTGTGCTCGTCCCCTGTTGCCAAACCAGATCCGGCGATGCCGGAGTTGCGATATTGGTTTTCGGCGACTTTGAAATCAGCCCCAGAAAAATATTCGTGTCATCCAGACTGCGTTGCAGAGACGGTCCCAGCACTGTGGATAAAGCAGTGTCACTCGTTTCCCGAAATGCCACATCGAAATGATGCTTCAGCTTTTCTCTCCCCAGTTCGATGGCGCGAACCAGTCTTTGGCTCTGAAACTGATCCAGCGAGATCACCGACTTCTCGCCTGCCAATCGGGAATTCAAGCCACGGGCCTGCCCAATTTGCTCGGTCAGCAGAGGGAGGTGATTGACGGTCAGATCCATAAGGTAATAGGAATCAAGGTCAGGATCCAGAATCAGATTCGATTGATCGCCAACTTGACTCATCAGGGACAGAAGATCGCCGATCAAAGCAGTGTGGTGGTTCTCCGGATCGGCCGGAGAGGCGGTTTCCCTGATTCCGTCCATGGAACTCCATTTGTCTTTGATTGCGGCCCATCTCGGCGTCGTCTGCAGCAACTCACCCAGCGCCGCGTCGACGGCATCAATACTTTCAATGTCACGTTTCAAACGCTCTTCAACCTGTTTCAACTCATCAACAGTGCTATGCTGAACCAAATCAGCCCGGATCAGGCCGCGATGGTCCCGCAGGTCAGACGCAAACTGCTGGACGTGACGCAAGTATTCTGTACCGAGATGCTCCTTCGCAGAGAAAGCAATGCTGCGGTTGATTTCGCCGACCAGAAAAAACGTAACCAGCCCCAGTGGCAGGGCCAGCAGCAGGCCGATCAGCCCAAACTTGCGAGGATACGAGAGTCGATTGAGCAGGTTGACCGCCGGGGCGAAGTACTTATTCATGACACAGGACCTTTGGGGTGCAGATGGCGTACTTCGTGTTTAACGACAGCTCACCTTACGTCTCGGACACTTGCACGGTCGTCTTCTTGACCATCGTGATCTCATTGCCTTTGGGATTGTGACTTACCTCATCCATGAGGGTCCGAATCAACAACAGCCCACGGCCTCCGATTCTGCCAAGATTAATTTCCTCTGTGGGGTCCCGGACATCTGCAGGATTAAAACCGGGACCGTCATCCTCAATTCGTATCGAGAACTGAGACAATGATAATGTCGCCTTCACTCGAACCCTTCGGTTGGCATACTCAGCCGCATGCCTTCGCTCCTCCGCCACGTTGTAGAAGACACTCTCGTCGTCCTGCCGAAGTTCGGAATCCATTTCGAGATTACCATGATAGATGGCATTTGCGATGGCCTCCTGCACCGCCACGCTGATCCGCGTGATCTGCAGGATGTCGAACAGTTGCATCATCGCGAACTGCTCCTGCAGGTATTCGATCAAAGGAGCAATGAGTGAGGAATCGTTTTCAAGGACAAAGCAGGACTCCGCGGAATCCAGCGTGCTGAGCAACCGTCGTCCACAGTTTTGCTGTGATGACAAAGAAAGTACGCTTCGAATCGTTGTAATCAGGCTCTTCTTAATTGCAAGTTTCGGAACGTAGCTGGCTGCGCCAGTCCGCAGTGCCTGTACAGCGATTTCTTCATTGCCGTAGCTGGTCATCAGAATCACGGGAACACCATAGCCGCTGGATTTGATGTTCTCAACCAGTTCCAGTCCATTCATGACCGGCATTCGCATATCAGACAGAACCATGTCCGGCATTGCGTTCGTGATCGCGTCCAGCGCCGCCTTTCCATCACTGGCATACGCGACCACCACATCCGTGAGATGCTTCTGCAATAACCGCCCAACAATTCGTTGCTCGACCGGCGAGTCATCGACTACCAAAATGTGTGTCGTCATGAGATTTGACTCCACGAGTATCTGCTCAATGAGGTTTTATTTAAACAATAGCCCAGCTGTTTCGCGGGGCGAATCTTAAACCGGTACTTTTCGCCCGGAACGGTAATTATATCGTAAATATCGGTGAGAAACGGTGGCGATGACCTCGCGAGTATTCGTTAACCGCGTTTGGCTGCGCCTGTTTGGTCGCGGACTCGTCGCGACCCCGGATAATTTCGGTGCGTCGGGACAGATCCCCAGCCATCCCGAACTGCTCGATCATCTCGCCGTCATTCAGTCATTGAATGCATCTGCTCAGCAACGCGATCAGAACAACCCCTTCCTGGACGGACTCGCTGAAGCCCACGAGTTGGCCTACCGCATGCAGGGCGAATTTGCCCCACATGCACCTGCGAGCCAAAGCCGCTCGGTACGATTTGGTTTCAGCGTCAGGCACCGAGACCATGCTCGATGTGCCCCGATATGATTTCAACTGGCAGTTGCTCTACAAGTATGCCGAGCCGGCGAGCCTGAAGGCAGGAGATTCGCTGCGTTTCACGGTCTGGTACAACAACAGCGCCAACAACCCGGCCAACCCCGACCCCACGAAAACCGTGCGCTGGGGACCGCAAACTCAAGATGAGATGCATCTGGGATATGTGGAGTACATCGTTCCGGGATCCGAGCCCGGTGATCCGAATCCTCTGTCACTTCGTGGTCGCGTACGCGGAGCGATTCGTAACGCCCTTGGTGGATCAAGCTCGAGTGGTCCCAATATCGGCGACGCCCTTTTTCAGCAACTTGATGCCGACGGCGATGGCAATGTCTCACGCGAGGAAGTGAAGGCGAAGTACGACAACAATCCAGCCGCATCAACCACGATTTTTGATCGACTCGATACCGACAAGAATGGTCAGTTGAATCGACAAGAGCTTCGCAAGCTGTCCGAGATCATTGGGCGTTAATACGGTGGGCAAAACATGCGGGGGCAAAAGATGACAGTCAGACGACAGGAATCAGGAATGAACAACTTCTTATCAATCGCTGTTATTTTTTTGCCCATCCCTGTTTTTGCCCAACTCTCCGGCTCCGTTTCTGCGGGCGATCGTCCCAATATCGTCATCTTTCTGGCTGACGACCTCGGTTATGCTGACATCGGCGTGAATGGCTGCAAGGATATCCCAACGCCGAATATCGATACCATTGCAAAGAACAGGGGAACACCGAATCAGTGAAGTTTTCTGAGGAGATACCATGAGCCGAGCATTCACGTTCCTGCTGCTAATTCTGGCGTCAGCATCGGGCCTGCGAGCTGACTACGACCCGCTGCTTACAGGCAAGGTAGAAACTGAACAAACAGACTTAACGATCAAGGATACGAAGCGGTCTCGCGAGCTTCCGATCCGCGTCTATCTGCCTTCGGATAAGTCGGCCGCGCCGGTTGTACTCTTTAGTCATGGACTCGGCGGCAACCGCGAAGGCTCCGCGTTTCTGGGTAAGCATTGGGCGGCGCGCGGATATGTGGCCGTGTTTCTGCAACATCCGGGAAGCGATGACGGCGTCTGGAAAGACCTGCCCATCGCTCAGCGCATGGCGGCGTTGAAGCAGGCGGCCGGGCTGAAGGAGTTCTTGTTGCGCGTGCAGGATGTGTCCGCGGTTCTGGATCAACTGGAAGATTGGAGCAAAGACACCGCACATGCGTTCGCGGGACGGCTCGATCTGAAACGTATCGGGATGTCCGGGCATTCGTTCGGTGCAGTCACAACGCAGGCGGTCAGCGGACAGGTGGCTCCCTTGGGAAAGGGATTCACGGACAGCCGCATTCAAGCGGCGGTGATCATGAGCCCCAGTGGTCCCGCGAACGGCAACACAAAACAGGCGTTCGGCAGTGTGAAGATTCCCCGGATGCTGCTGACAGGGACGAAAGATTCCAACCCGATCAATGGAGCCGATGCGAAGACTCGGCTCGTCGTCTTCCCCGACCTCCGCCGGCCTCGAAGTATCAATTGGTGCTCGACAAGGCTGAACACTCGGCTTTCGGCGATCGCGCTTTGCCCGGCGAGACCGAACGGCGGAATCCGAATCATCACCGCGCGATACTTGCCGTCACGACGGCGTTCTGGGACGCTTCTCCCCGCAATGATGAACAGGCTCGACAATGGCTCGGTAGCGACGCGGTGCGGAGCGTTCTCGAAAAGGACGACCAATGGCAAAAAATGAGGCTCTGCGCCACTCAACCACAGCGAGGTTCGGTTTCGTGTCTCTGCATAAGGGAAAATTTGTGATCAGAAAAAGGATGATTTCACGGTTCTCTTTGGCGGCAGCATTCACATGCCTGGCCTTCACTCTGCTCGTCAACGCTCAGCAAAAGGGGAGATTGACCGAGAGCCCGCAGCAGGCCGACAAGGACGGGGATGGCAAACTTAGCCCCGGTGATAACACGCGGACGTTGCGAGTCGGCGAACTGGAGCGGCGGTATCGCATCTACATTCCGAAGAAATACGACGCGACCGAGGCGACGCCCGTCATTGTGGTCTTTCACGGCGGTGGAGGCAACCCTGAGGGCATGATCCGTCTCACCAGCATGAACGCAAAGGCGGACGAGGCAGGTTTCATCGTTGTGTATCCGTACGGCACCGGCAAGCTGGCCAACACTCTGCTCACGTTCAATGGCGGTGAGTGCTGCGGCTACGCCATGCAAAACAATATTGACGACGTGGGCTTCACGCGTGAGTTGCTGGATGATTTGGCCACCGTGGCCAACGTGGATGCGGATCGCGTCTTCGCGACGGGGCTCTCGAATGGTGGCATCATGTCCCATTACGTCGCTTCGGAACTTTCTGATCGCATCGCCGCCATCGCCCCAGTCGGCGGCCCGCTGATGATGGAGGCTCCCCGCAACAAACGGCCGGTGCCGGTGATGCACTTTCATGGCACAAAGGACGAGTTCGCCCCATTCAAGGGTGGCTTCGGAAAGGGATTCCTCGGCCGAAATGGAATCACGAAATTCCGATCGGTGGATCACACGATTCAAAGATGGGTGCAGGCAAATGGCTGCATGAACGACCCCGAAATCACCCCCTTGCCGGACAAGGCCGACGACGGCATGAAGGTCAACCGCAAGACATGGAGCGGCGGCCGCGAAGAGAGCGAGGTGGTCCTTATCGAAATCGAAGGTGGTGGACACACGTGGCCAGGGCAGAAGCCGATCGTGTCGAGTCTCGGCGAGTCAACCATGGATATTTCCGCAAACGACCTGATGTGGGAATTTTTCCAGAAACATCCGCGTCCGACGATCAACGCAACGAAGCAGGAGACCAGGCAATGAAATACGCAACTCGAGCAGTAGCCTTGTTTTTTCTCCTGCTCCTGCTTACGCCCACCGTGGCGCAGCCAACAGCACCGCAAGTCGAGTCGCAAGCGGGGAAAGCCTGGGTGACGCCTGAGGTAAAAGCTCCGCGAGTGTCGTTTCATACTTTTGACAGCGACGCCGCCAAGGGCAAAGTCAGTTACCACATCTACACGCCAGCAGCATACGATCGCGAACCACAACGGCGACTCCCCGTCGTCTATTGGCTACATGGATCTGGTGGTGGACTTGCTGGGCTGGCAAAAGTCGCCGCTCACTTTGACGCCGCCATCGAAGCAGGCAAAACTCTGCCGTGTTTTGTGGTTTTCGTTAATGGACTTGTCGAAGGCATGTACGTCGATTGGAAAGATGGCTCGGCACCGCTGGAAACCGTTATCGTCAGAGAACTCGTGCCTCATATCGATGCGACGTATCGAACCATCGCAACACGTGAAGGCAGATTGCTCGATGGCTACAGCATGGGCGGTTACGGTGCCGCAAGATTGGGATTCAAATACACCGATCTGTTCCGTGCGGTGTCAATCATGGGGGGTGGTCCGCTGCAAGCTGAACTCATCCAGGCCCCGCGAGCTGGCAGGAAACGAGCCGCAGAAGTTTTGCAGCAGGTCTACGGGGGCGATCAGCAGTATTTCAAAAGCGTCAGCCCACGGCGACTCGCCGAGCAAAACGCGGACGCGATTATCAGGGACTCGCTCGTTCGCCAGGTGTGCGGCGATCAGGACGAGACGTTTGGACCGAATCGCGAGTTTCATGAACACCTGGAGCGCCTCAATATCCCACACACCTGGACAGTGCTGCCGGGAGTGGACCATAACCCGATGAAGACGGTGGAAGCGCTCGGTGATTCCAACTGGGCTTTCTATCGCGAGGCGTTTGGTGACGAAGCTAGCATCAAGCCCACGGCCGCAAAACCTGACGTTGTCGTTTCATTGAAGATCAGGGAGCAGAATCGTCGGGCCGTCGTCGTCAACGCCTCCTCAGATCCGGCCAAACGGCCCGCAGTGATCGTACTCCACGGCGGAATGGGTAGCGCCGAAGTCATGCGGGCCAACTCGGGCTTTGACGCCGTCGCGAGGGAAAGCGGCTTCATGGTGGTCTACGCTGAAGGAACAGACTTCGGTAATGATCGCCATGCCTGGAACACGGGATTTCTCATGCGTCGGATGGTACAAGACGCCGATGACATCGCCTACTTCGATACGCTGATCGACACGCTTGTGAAAGAACATGGAGCCGATCCGACGCGGATCTACATGACTGGTGGATCCAATGGCGGGATGATAACGTTCTTCTACGCCGTGACACGTCCCGAGCGCCTTGCAGCGATCGCTCCCGTGGTGGCCTCCATGTTCACATTTGACACCAGGCCGGCAGTTCCGCTGCCGATCCTCATCATCAATGGTGCGAAGGATGAGGAAGTGCCGATCGAGGGCGGCATGAGCCGAAATCCGATCGTGCGCCGCGCTCAGGATGCTCCGTACAAGTCTCTGAAGGACGTGGTTGAGTTTTGGGTGGACGTCAACAAATCCGATCCGCAACCCACGATCGACACGACAGGAACGGTCACCACAACCACGTATGAAGCCACACCCAACGGAGCGACGACGACGTTCGTGGAAGACTCCGAAGGAGGACACGGCTGGCCCGGCTCCCGAGCGCGCCGAGAAGGAAATGCGCCGATCGCGTCATTTTCCGGCGCAGAGCGAGTCTGGGCGTTCTTCAAAGACAAACAGCGGTTGCCGAACAGTGCCCGGCCCGCGGATATTCAACGCAATCCCTGAATCTTGAATCATCAAGCCATGAACTTAAAACCCTTTTCCTGACCTTCGTGCTGGAGCCCGCCGAGCCAAAGTGCACCGAATGGGAAGACTCTGGACGCCCGAAGTGCAGCAGACTTTTTACATCAGACTTTTTCACAAACGTTGTTTGAGACGTTACAGTGTCTATCAGTACTGGCGTGCGATATCTGTCCTTATGAATTTCGCCGGAAAACTACGTTTGTCAGCCGAGATGCACGCAGACTCTAAACACCATCAAGCCGGTGATCCCGATCTTGTCGCGAAGCTGAAAAAAGAGAACGAGCGTTTGAGAGCCGAACTTCAGGAGCTCAAGCAGAACGCAGACAAACGCCAATAGTGTTCGTTAACAAAGCCGCCGCCCCGGAATTGTCGATCATTCCAGTCCATGATGTCTACTTCGCGATTTAATTCCCGTTCCGATGTCATCACGGAATCGCTCACAATGCCAGCGTCAGCATCTTCCTCGGCACTCTGGACACGGGTCGCTGCGCGTTCGATGTGGATACCCATTGCCTGCGCAATCCTGGCATGTGTCTCATCGAACATCACGGCTGCTCAGGAAGAGGTTTCCGCCAGGCCGTTGTTCACCCAGCACTGCGAGAAGTGTCACTCGGGGGCGAAAGCAGAGGGTGACTTCTCTCTGACAAGTCTGACGGATGATTTCAATGACAAACAGAACCGCGAGAGGTGGCTGACGGTTTTGGAGCAACTCAAAGAAGGCACCATGCCGCCCGGGGATGAGCCGCGTCCGCCTGTGAAGGACGTGCAAAGCGTCATGGACTGGATCAGCACACAAGCCGGAAAAGCAGAAATCGCCCGCAGGGAATCAGAGGGTCGCGTGGTGATGCGGCGGCTGAATCGAGCAGAGTATGCGAACACGGTGCGAGACCTGCTTGGTGTCGAAGTGGATCTGACGGACTTGCTGCCGCTGGATACTTCGACCAACGGTTTCGATAACAACGCTGAGCTCTTGCACACATCTTCGTTTTTGATGCGCAACTATCTCGATGCCGCGGATCGAGTACTTGACGAGGCCATTGCGAACGAGCCAGAGCCCTGGATCCAGAAGAAGCGTTTCGACATCCGAGAAGAGAAAACCGTCAAAGCCACGGGAAGTGTTTACCGGCATACTGATGATGGCGTCGCCATCTTCGCGACCTGGGAGTCGGCGAACATCCGCGTGACCATGTGGAACTTCCGCAGCCACGTGCGCGGCAAATATCGCTTTCGCATCTCCGGCTACGGTTTCCAAAGCGAAGGCAAACCAATCACATTTCGCGTCACCGCGGGTACACTCAAAGAAGTGACCGAAGAGCGACTCATCGACTACTTCGCGGTACCCGCCGATACACCGACCGTGGTCGAATTCACCGAGCAACTCGAACCGGAGAACCGAATCCGCATCCTTGCCGAAGGTCTGCCTGCGCTTCCGCCGGCTGTTGAAAAAATCGGTGCCGACAAGTACACCGGCCCTGGACTTGTCATTCAATGGGTCGACGTGGAAGGTCCCCTTCTTGAGTCCTGGCCACCGCCGGGTCACAAAGCGATCTTTGGCGATCTGAAGCAGACTCGCATTTCGCCGGAGCGATTCGAAGTTGTCTCGCAGCAGCCGATGGTGGACGCGGAACGCATTCTTCGCGAATTCGCACGTCGTGCATTTCGTCGTCAGGTCAGCGACGAGGATATTAAGCCGTTCCTTGCGCGTGTGAAGTCAAAGCTGGACCAAAACTATAGCTTTGAGCAGGCGATGCGAGTCGGTCTCAAGGGCATTTTGGTTTCGCCCGATTTTCTTTTTCTTCGCGAACAAACGACCAGGCTCAATGACTTTGCGCTGGCCAGTCGGCTGTCGTATTTCCTGTGGAGTTCAATGCCCGATGAGGAGCTTTTTCAACTCGCCGCAAAGAACAAACTTCATGAGCACGATGTGCTTGGCGAACAGGTCGAGCGGTTGCTCCGTGATCCAAAGGCCAGGGCATTTAATACGAACTTCACTGGTCAATGGCTCAGCCTCCGCGCCATCGACGCTACGTTACCCGATGGTACACTCTACCCCGAGTATGACGACATCCTGAAGACATCGATGCTCAAAGAGACTTCAATGTTCTTTGACGAAGTGCTGAGGAACGACCTGCCGCTGACTCACTTCGTGAGTTCGGATTTTACTTTCCTGAACGCGCGTCTGGCGAAACACTATGGCATTCCCGGGATCGTCGGAATGGAAATGCGTAAGGTGACGTTGCCGAGCGACAGTCACCGCGGTGGACTGCTCACAATGGGCAGCGTGTTGAAAGTCACCGCGAACGGCACCACAACCTCGCCCATCATTCGCGGTTCCTGGGTACTGGAACGCATCCTCGGCACACCGCCACCCAAGCCGCCGTTGGATGTGGAAGCCATTGAGCCCGACATTCGCGGTGCCACAACAATCCGTGAGCAACTCGCCAGGCATCGCGATGTCGAAAGCTGCGCAAGTTGTCATCGAAAGATCGATCCACCCGGCTTCGCGCTGGAAAGCTTCGACGTTATCGGTGGCTGGCGTGATCACTACCGTGCTACCGGAGAGCCGAGAGAAGTCAATGGCCGCCGAGTGCGATACTGGAATGGTCCCGCCGTGGATCCCGGCGATGTCCTGCCGGATGGACGACGTTTTCGTGATATCGACGAGTACAAGCAACTCATCCTCGAAGACAAAGACCAACTCGCCCGTAACCTGGCTGAAAAGCTGCTCGCTTATAGTACCGGTGCAGCACCGACGCACGCCGACAAGCCACAGATCGAAACCATCGTTAATCGCCTCCGCGACAAGAATTATGGATTCAAAGCGTTGATCCATGAGATCGTGCAGAGTCCCCTGTTTCAAAGCAAGTAGTCTTTAGTGAAACCGAGCTCAACCATGAACATCCGCCGCCGTACATTCATTCGCGCCACGGGAATCTCGCTTGCACTCCCGTGGCTCAATGCCTTCGCTGATGACACGACGGGGGCTTCCGGAGCTTCCAGCGACAGGCAACCGCCACGTCGGATGATCTGCATCTGCGCACCACTCGGGTTGCATCCCGACAATTTCTTCCCCACGCAATCTGGTAAGCATTACGAACTCTCTCCCTACCTGGACATTCTCAAGGATTACCGTGACGAGTTCACCGTCATCTCCGGGTTGGCTCACGCTGGCATGGGCTCCAGCTTCGCGCACCAAGCCTCGGCCAGCTTTCTGACAGGAGCGCCGGGTGCAGGGCGACCGGGCTTCCGCAACACGATCTCGCTCGACCAATTTGCCGCAGATCACATCGGCACCCGGACGCGTTTCCCCAGTCTTGCCTTGTCCGGTGAAGGTTCCGGCGGCCTGTCGTGGACTCGCAGCGGTGCATTGATCGCCGCCGACAATTCACCGTCCAGAGTCTTCGCCCGCTTGTTCCTTGAAGGCAAGGCGGAAGATGTGCAGGAGCAGATTCGTCGTCTCGAAGACGGACGCAGCATTCTGGATGACGTCAGTGATCAAGCCAATTCGTTGCGTTCGGACCTCGGCAGCGAAGACCGCGACAAACTGGATGAATATCTTTCCAGCGTTCGCGCACTTGAGCAGCGCATGGTCATTGACGAAAGTTGGGCGAAAAAACCGAAGCCTAAGGTGAATGTCGAGCCACCCAAAGACATCCCCAACGCCGCTGACCTCATCGGCCGCACGCGTCTACTCTTCGATCTCAGTCATCTTGCGATTCAGACCGACTCGACGCGGCTGATCACCATTATGCTTGCCGGTTCCAGCTTTGCTCCACCGATCAAAGGTGTGTCGCTCGGTCATCACGACCTCTCCCACCACGGCAAGGATCCAGGCAAACTCGAGCAACTTAAAATCGTCGAACTGGAAACGATGAAGACCGTGCGCGACCTGCTTTCTAAGCTCAGGCAATCGCAGGAAGGCGGTCGCAGTCTGCTCGATCGCACGACGGTCTTCCTTGGCAGCAACCTCGGCGACGGCAGCAGCCACTCGACGAAGAATCTCCCTGTTCTCGTTGCTGGTGGTGGCTTCCAACACGGCCAGCACCTGGCCTTCGATGCCAACAGCCCTCCGCCATTGTGCAATTTGTATGTCAATATGCTCCAGGGACTCGGCATCGAAGCCGACAAGTTCGGTACAAGCACGGGGACGTTGACGGGGCTGGAGTTGAGCCGAGGATGAACTCGGTCGAGCGACCGTCGGTCAGTGCATGAAACTAACCCTGGAGTAATCAACGATGCGAAATCTTTTCTGCCTCATTGCCATTTCTATATGCGTGACTGCCGTTGCGGAATCTCCTGGCGTCATCGTCGACAAAGATCGACTTGCCCGGTTGAAGGCTG
>JBIIIF010000099.1:0-21329 GCA_044235005.1 Planctomycetaceae bacterium
GGTGAGACATTCCTGTCCCTCTTCAAAGCCGCCAATCATGACTTCTACGCGATGGATGCGGCTCTATTCAGCCCGGCGGTTGTCGTGTTTCACAACCTGAAGACCGGCAAAGCATTCTCATTCGGCCTGAAGGTCCCGGAACTGCTGCGGCAGTCTTTTGGGATGGAATGATGTGTTCTTGCGTACGATGAGCTTCCCTGAGAAACTACCACACAGTCAGCCGCCGAGTTTTTCCTTCTTCTCTCAGTGATGCCTCATGTCAGACGCTCAAGCCGTGCATGGAACTGCCCCGGATTTTCAGGAGCTGCTTCCGGAGTTTGAGCGATTGTGTCGCATTGTGGCCAAGCTGCGATCTCCGGAGGGTTGCCCCTGGGATCGGCAGCAGACGATGAAGACGATCAAGCCGTATACCCTGGAAGAGACTTACGAGCTGCTGGAAGCGATCGACTCGGACGACAACGCTGCCATTCAGGAAGAACTGGGAGATGTTCTCTTGCAGGTCGTTCTGGATTCGCAGATTGCCGCTGATGAACGACGCTTTGAACTGACAGCAGTCGTGCGTCAGATTGCCGACAAGATGGTTCGTAGACATCCGCATGTCTTCGGCGATGTGGAAGCGGCTACCACCGATGATGTTCGTCGCAACTGGATTGCATTGAAGCAACAGGAGAAGCCGGCTCGCACGTCGCAGTTGGAAGGGATTCCTGTGGCGCTGCCGGAGCTGGCTCGGGCCGCACGGATTACTGCTCGAGCTGCTGCTGCAGGTTATGACTTTCCCGATCGGCGGATGCTATTCGATAAGTTAAAGGAAGAACTGGCAGAGCTGTCTCATGAGCTGTTCGGTTCCGCGGAGATGCCTGACGTCGCAGCGACCGTTGATGCTGTTCGCGTTCCGGATCAGCCGATCAGTGATTTGGCGACTCGTGAGCGTGCTGAGTCCGAACTTGGCGACGTGCTGTTCGTACTAGCCAATGTCGGACGACGCTGGGGGATCAATCCGGAGGAAGCTCTTCGCAAATCCAACGCCAAGTTCACTCGGCGATTTCAGGCGATCGAAGCCGCCATGAAAACGCTCGGGCGGCAGATGAAAGATGCCACTTTGATTGAGATGGAAGAAGCTTATCAGGCTGCAAAAGCCAAAGAGAAACGCTCGCAGGCTTAGTCACAGTCCACGGTTCACGTCCAGGTGCGCCGGTGCCTTGAAGACTCAACCCGAAACGTCAGTGAGGATTCTTCGCCAGAATTACGATCCCTCGCTGACGCTTCGGGTTGTGATAATCGCGATTTGCTTTTTGCACTGATCCTTAGTCACAGAGACACTCGTCATCAGATTCGCTCAAGATATCCGTCCGCCTATTGCATTCCAGACTCTGCATTTTCTGAATCGCTCTTCGCCTGGCGAGTCAGTTTTTGTTGCAGACGCTGGAAGCCGCGGATCCAGCGATCGTAATCTTCCGTCTTGTGGCGGAAGAAATCGAGCACCTCAGGATGAGGCAGAATCAGAAACTTCTCGTCCCGAATTCCGGCCAGTACGGCTTCAGCGGCATCGTCGGCTGTGATGGAATGCAGATGCAGGTAGCGATGAATCGGATCGGAGTCATCCAGCATGTCGGTCTCAACGCCCAGTGGACAGACGCACGACACTTTTACGCCGCTGCGTCCATACGTGACAGACAGCCACTCGGCCATTGCCAGATCTGCATGCTTCGTTACAGAATAAGAGGCTGAGCCAATCTCAGTCAAAAGGCCAGCCGCGGAAGCTGTCTGGACGAGATAGCCTTCTCCCCGGGCGAGCATCTTTGGGATGACGGCGCGGGCTGCGTACAGGCGTGACATGACGTTCACATCCCACATCCGCTGCCACTCGGCATTTGATGACTCCAGACCGCCCTTGAAAGTGATGCCCGCATTGGAACAAAAAACGTCAATCCTACCACCACGGTCTTCGGCGAGCCGGGCGAGTTGTTGAACGTCATCTTCGTTCGCCACATCGCACCGATTAAAGATGGCCCGAGCTCCAATTTGCTCCGCAACAATTCGAGCGGAGTCTTCATCGCGATCGGAAACAACGATCAGTCGCGCCTCTGCCTTCGCAAATCGGCGGCACATAGCCGCGCCGATCCCACGTCCCGCTCCCGTAACAACAACGACTCGATCTGTCACATCCATTGATCTGCTGCGTTTCCCGGCAATCGTAAGGAATTCATCCGCTGGCAGCAGCGAGCTGACACTCGGAACTCCACCCTCAGGGGCGTCTGTTTCTATCTTTCTGAGGCGCGCCCGCTTCCGGAACCACTCCATTCAATGCGAATCGCGCTTGGGCGAAGCATAGTTGAACACGGCCACCAGTGGGAGTCTGGATTGTATTCAGTTTGTGACGGAATCCCGCCGCTGATTCTGATGGGGCCTGCCGCACAGGTACACTTCAACACTTGACGCGGTCACTCTCCAGAACGACGATCGAACCGGACTGTTATCGAGCAACCAACTGCACACGGGATTCGCTTTGCGGCGTGCTGATTCGCCATTCCCCTGATTCGACCAGTCTGCGAGTTGTCGCGTGTCGATACTCAAACATCTTCTGCAGTTTTCGGCGAATGATCCAGTCGCCAAACAGGAGCCCAAGGAAACCCAAAGGTGCGCGGTACTCCACTTCATCTCGCAGCAATGTCCCGCCTTTCGAGTTCTCCAGACAAAAGTGTCGGTGATACCAGAACGCAAAAGGCCCGGATTCCTGACGATCTGCAAACATGGTCGGGTAGCGATATTCCGTGTGCGTGGCCACCCAGCGAACCGGAAGCGGGCCGACATTCCCCTGCAAGACAACTCTCGCTCCGGGCTGAATGGAGCCGGTTGACTCGACCGCCCTCATATTTTCCCACGGCGGAATCAAATGAGTCAATGCGCCGGGGCTTTCGTGAAACTGAAAAACGGTTTCAGGAGTCGCCGCGATATCCGACTCCATCACGAATCTCCGATTGATGCGACTACTGAAGCCATGAAACTGAGCCGCATCGCGGAGGATTAACCCAAACGGAATCCACCACAACAGATCGTTAGTCAGCAGCGTAACGCCAAACAATGGAGGAAAGACGCCTCGCCACAATGACCACGCGAAGCCGATGGGGCCAAAGACTTTACCCAGAAAGCCGACAAGGACGATGGGCCAATGGCGACGTGAATCTCCCGCGGCGATCACATATCCAATACCGTACACCCCAACGATCATGCCCACGCATTGCCAGATCTCAGGATAATTCACTCGCTCAGCGCCGGCGAAGTCGAACAATGCATTCGGAAAGATGATGTTGGCTGCACCCCAAACGAGATTGTAGATCCCGGCGGCCAGCAGCCATCCGCGTATCCAGGTCGGAGGGGAAGTTGCGTTGGGATCGGTCACGAGAAACTCCGAATTGCAAAACACTGCGAAAAAGGCATGATTTGCTCTCCGCAGTTCCGCTTTCAGGTTAACTCATTCCCCATTCAATCGCGATGATTTCACAACTTAACTACAGTTCACCCCGCTCCTCATGAAAAAACGAACGTTTTGAGAGTCTCCTCAGCGGAATCTTTTGTATGGCATTTGAAATTTCAATTCCTCGCCTTGGCTGGTCCATGGAGGAAGGGACGTTCGCGGGCTGGAGAAAAAACGCGGGCGACACCATTCGGCGAGGCGACATCCTGTTCGAACTTGAGGGAGAAAAAGCCCTGCAGGAAATCGAAGCGGTGGATGAGGGTATTCTTGCCATCGCCGCGAATGGCCCGAACCCCGGCGAAGTGCTCAAGGTCGGTGCCATCGTTGGTTATCTGCTCGCGCCGGGAGAAACGCTGGATGCCTGTTCCGTCCCGGATGCATCTTCGTCTCTGCCGAACAATCTCGCGACTGCTGACGACAAAGATGTCTCTCCCGCTGCAGCACCGTCGGTGCGCCGTTTAGCTCGACAACTGGAGATTGACCTCACCACTGTTGTTGGAACCGGCAGCAACGGTCGAATTACTGATGACGATGTGCATCTGGCCGCATCACGAATCAAATCCAATGCACCGATTAAATCCAATGCACCGACGTCAAAAGGCGACGGCCGCACGATCGCAACTCCCCGCGCTCGCCGAGCGGCACTCCAGAAGGGCATAGATCTGACTCAGATCAATGGCAGTGGTCGCGATGGACGAATTCGTGAGCGGGATGTTCTTTCGGCGACGCCATCTTCTGCCGGTGGTCGACGAATCCAGGTCGCTGGCCGTCGAAAAATCATTGCCGAGCGTCTGTCGCAAAGCGCTCGTGAGACCGTTCCCGTGACGATTACCAGTCGAGTTGACGCGACGAATCTTGTCAGTCTTCGCGAACAGTTTAAGGCAACAGGCCAGAAGCCTGTGCCGGCGATTCACGACATCATCGCAAAACTTCTGGCGGAGGTCTTGAATCAATTCCCTCTGCTGGCCAGTCGCTGGGAAGGCGCAGACATCGTTCAGCCGGATCCGGATTCGATTCACATTGGTCTCGCAGTTGATACTCCGGGGGGCCTGATTGTTCCAGTGATTCGCAATGTCTCCAGTCAAAGTCTGATGAGTCTTGCCGTTGAATCCGCGAGGGTGATCCAGAAGGCACGCGATGGAAAGCTGTCGACATCGGAAATGCAGGGCGCCGTTTTTACGATCACAAACCTCGGGGCATTTGGCATCGATGCTTTTACTCCCGTCATAAATCTTCCGGAGACCGCGATTCTGGGATTGGGGGCAATTCGGCGAGAACCCGTGGTTGCTGAAGATGGCCGCATTGAAGTTCGTCAGATCATGACTCTAAGCCTGACCTTTGATCATCGGGTTATAGACGGTGCACCAGCCGCGCGATTCCTGCAGACGCTGGTAAATGCGATCGCGAATCCAGCCGCGCGATTGATCTTTCTGGGTTCATGAATTCAGCTTAGGCACGGCGTCTTTGCGGACGAGAAGGGCATCAGACTGCTGGCGGCTAGTGTATGCGATTGCAGATGGAGGGGGCGTGGTCTGAATTCTACACCTCTTAACATTTGGCCGAGGCCCCTGGCCGCGTCTGCTCTTGATTGAAGAGATGTCCGTATCCCAATTACACTGTGACTGCAGCTGCATCAGGTGGCCGCGAGACTTTACAGACTCCTGAAATTTCAAGCATAAGCGGAGACAGCAATGGCCAGAGAAACTCGTCGAGGATTCCTGCAGACAACAGCGGCGGCCGGAGCGTCTCTTTTGCTGACAGGCACGAAGGCTTCGGGGAAAATCCTGGGGGCCAATGATCGGCTCAGAGTCGCCGTCGTGGGATTGAACGGCCGTGGTCAAAGTCATCTGTCAGGCTGGATGGATCAGCCGAATGCCGAGATCGCCTACATCGTTGATCCGGACAAGAATGTACTCGCCAAAGCGATGACCGGTCTGCAGTCGAGGCTCAAGGAGAACTTCAAAGCCAAAGGGATCGCCGATATTCGTGAGGCTCTGGAGGACAAGAACCTGGATGCAATTTCCATCGCGACTCCGAATCACTGGCATTCGTTGATGACGATCTGGGGTGCTCAGGCCGGCAAACATATTTATGTCGAAAAACCCATGAGCCATGATGTCGCGGAAGGGCGGATTGCCGTTGCGGCTCAGGAAAAGTACGGCGTGGTCATCCAGCATGGTACTCAGAGTCGCAGCGATGCCAGAATCGCCGGCCTCCATGAAGCCATTCAGGCGGGGAAATTCGGCAAGCTGAAGATCTCTTACGGTTACTGCTGCAAGAAGCGTGGCAGCATTGGTCAGAAGCCGGTCTCGGCTCCTCCCGAGAATCTCGACTGGAATCTCTGGCGTGGGCCGGCCGTGATTGACGAGTTCCATGGAAACCTCGTGCACTATAACTGGCACTGGTTCTGGAAGACCGGGAACGGTGACCTCAACAACCAGGGAACTCATCAGCTCGACATCGCTCGATGGGCTCTGGACAAGGAACTGACTCATCCGGTGAAGGCGATGGCCATCGGTGGTCGCTTCAAATGGGACGACCAGGGGGAGACTCCTAACACGATGATGGGCATCGCTGAATATGCCAACGGGCAGCAGGTGTTCTTCAACGTGCGAAACGTGGACTATCCGAAGTATGAACACCAGGTGGAGAATGAGTACTACTTCGAGGATGGCGGCAAGATCATTCGTGGTCTCTATTATCCCGCAGGCAGCTCGAAAGGTGAGAAGCTGGATATCCCACCGGGCAAGGTTACGCCGGGCGGAAACTGGGGCGCGTTTGTCACGGCTTGTCGCGAAGGAAAGCCTGAACTTGCGAACGGCAACGTTTATGACGCACATTATGGCTGCGTTCTGGGCCATCTGATGAATAATTCCTACCGTCTGGGCCAAAAGGTCCCGTTTAATGCAAAAGCTGGTAAGTTTGGTGACAACAAAGATGCCGCCGAACATTTCCTGAAGCTGCATGACACACTTCAGACAGGCGTCGGCATTCCGGAAGACGGAGCCGAATACACTGTCGGACCGTGGATTACATTTGATCCGAAAACGGAGACACATGTCGGTGATCATGCGGCCGAAGCGAATGCGCTGTTGAAGGATGCAAATCGACCGGGATTCGAGATTCCAACCCCGGATAAGGTTTGAGTTCGGATATGCAGCGGATGGGTCGAATGAGCCTGCGGAGGATTCTGCAGACTCAGCGGCCGATGGAAACTTGTTTGCAGGAGGCTGTCAGAACCAGATGATCCCTCGTTTTTAACAAAGAAGTTGCTTGTGATGTCACGCGTTTTCATCGTTGCTGCCAAACGAACTCCTTTCGGTCGATTCCGAGGAGCGTTAGCGGACCGAGGTCCAGTGGATCTTGCTGTCGCCGCCGGGAATGGCACTCTGGCGGGACTGGATCGGAGCGTGATTGATCAGGTCATCATCGGGAACGTGCTTTGTGCCGGCCAGGGAATGAACATTGCGCGACAGATCTCTGTTGGCCTTCAGCTTCCGGTGACAACGCCCGCATTCACGATCAACATGATGTGTGGATCCGGTATGCAGTCGGCTCTTTTGGGAGCGCAGGCGATCAGGTCCGGAGATGCTTCCGTGGTCCTTGTTGGTGGTACAGAATCGATGACTCAGTCGCCGTTTCTGCTGGCTCGTCCTGGCAAGGGAGAAACGCTGCCAGAGTCAAACATCAGCGAACATGCTGTTGATTCGATGCTGACCGATGGCCTCGTTGACAGTTTCAGTCAGCGGACGATGGCTGAGACGGTGGAAGATATCGCTGAGGAAATGAAAATCAGTCGTCGTGAACAGGATGCGTGGGCCGAACGCAGTCAACGTCTTTATTCGAAAGCTCTGGTTGAAGGTAAGTTTGCCGAAGAGCTGATTGCGATTGATGATTGTGTTCAGGACGAGCATCCTCGACCGGACGCGAATCGCCAGTCATTGGCGGCTCTGAAGCCGCTGTTTGAATCAGATGGCACAGGTCCGGCAGGAACGATCACGGCCGGAAATGCCTCGGGCGTCAACGACGGTGCGGCGATGCTTTTGCTGGCCAGTGAAGAGGCGACTCATAAGTACGGATGGAAGCCGATGGCCCAGTTGACAGGGGGGACAAGCACGGGCTGTGATCCACAACGAATGGGGCTGGGGCCGGTTCATGCCATTCGTAAACTCCTGGGGCAGCTCGGTAAGAATCTGCAGGACTTTGATCGCGTAGAGATCAACGAAGCATTTGCCGCTCAGGTTCTGGCCTGCCTGCGACAACTGGAAGTTCGCATCAATCTGGCTCAACCCGATGTCAGCACGGGCATTCTGGCCGGGATCCCGATTCAGTTGAACGGTCACGGGGGAGCGATTGCTGTTGGCCATCCGCTGGCTGCATCGGGAGCACGCTTGTTGACTCATCTTGCGTGGCAGATTGCTCAGGGACGGTCAAAGAATTGTCTGGCCTCTCTTTGCATCGGCGGTGGAATGGGAATCGCAGCAGCTTTGTCGGCTCCCTGAGCTTCGATCATTGAATCGATAGAACTTCATTTCTGCCGCTCAGCGAGTGCGGCAGGTCGCGACGCTCGCAAAACGCGAAACGAATCCCCTTCATTCTCCAGACCCGTTAACCACTGACGGCTCGTTAACAGATGGCTGAAAATTTGTTAATCAGTGTGTGTCGTATTGGAGTCGACAAGATGAATGTTCTGTTGCGGTCACTGGTCCTTCTTGGTTTCGCCTGCGGAAGTTTTTTCTCCACCAGTGACGTTTTTTCCGACGAATCGCCGAGCCCGGCCGTCGGAGTGAACTCTCTGCAATTGACGCTGCCACCGGAGATACCACTTGTGGTTGGAACCGAGTTTCGACTTTGGTTTCGCAATATCGCGATGACGGATGACGCCGCAACCTGTCGGTTTGAAGTGCAATGTGACAGAGGAACCGCGACCGCCGAGCATTGGACATTCACTCCAGCGGAGACCGACATCGGTGAACATCGTCTGACAGTTACCGCTCGATCAGCCAACGGCACGCCGATCGATCCTCCTGCCACCGTTGAAACAACCCTGCGAATCATCGCCCCGCGAAGTTTGAAGCTGGGCAATCAAACAAAAACGGATCTCACAGACCAGTCACCGTTTCGTTTGCTGATAGTCGGGGACAGCCTGACTCACGCTTCGACTTATCCGACCGAGGTTGCTCGGCTGCTGAAAGCTTCGGGCACCAACGTAGATTTGATGGGAACTCACCGCCCGGAAGGAGTCGCTGAGGGGATTGCTCACGAAGGTTATGGCGGCTGGACATGGGCTCGCTTTGCAACACATTACGAATCTGAACCGGACGGCACTTACCGCAAACGCAGCAGCCCTTTTGTGTTTCTCGATGAACAAAAAAAGCCTGCACTGAGCATCAGCAAATACTTTCAGACGCATTTTTCCGGACACACGCCGGATGCGATCATCATACTGCTGGGCATCAACGACTGTTTTGGCGCTCCGCCGAATGACGTGAAAGCGATGGACGCTCATATCGACCAGACGTTTCTCTCGGCCGACGCGGTTCTGGCATCACTTCGTGAAGCTGCTCCTGAGGCGAGAATTGGTTTCTGCCTGACGCCTCCGGCCAATGCCCGTGATGAAGCCTTCAAAGCCAATTACGGAGATCGTTATCCCCGCAAAGGCTGGAAGGCCATTCAACATCGACTGGTGCAACGGCAACTGGAGTATGTTGCGAAGAAGAACGATTCAAAAATCAGTATCATTCCAACGGAACTCAATGTCGATCCCGTCGATGGCTATCCCGATAACAACGGAGTTCACCCCAACACCATCGGCTATCACCAGATCGCTCAAACGATGTTCGCATGGCTGATGACGCCGCTGTGATGGCGGCTTTCACTTCAGAGAAACGGCATGGTAAGAGAACAGGCGGCACTGCCTGCGTCCTCGGGTGCCGCCTTTAACTTCCGAACTCCAGCAGCGGACGAAAATAGCTGCGATACCGCCCACCGCGAAGGCTGCCGGAGATAATGAGTGTTCCGGCATCCGAAGCCATTTCCCCTGGGCCCGACCATTGCCCGCTGGAAATCGCAGCATCATCCAGCAACATGCCGGAGACACGATCAACATACAGTGGTGCCTCCGCACTCCATTCCACCTGTTCAGTCGCATTGACCGACGTCGCGAACGCTCGTCGCAGTTTTTTGGCGGACTCTTCAACGCCGAACAACCAATGCCCCGGAAGCGGCTGCAGCGACTCGCCCTTCTTCTGTCGTGACAAACCGCTGTAGGCAAACACCAGCCGTTCGCCTGCATTGCGACTTCCGAAGAATGCTCGTGCTGCCTCCGGAGACACATCATCGGCGGTCGTCTGATCGAGACATGACCAGCGAAGTTTCTGTTTCCATGCCGCATCAAGACTGGCCTGAGCTTCTGCAGAGGTCTGACGAAAATAGCTCCAGGTTTCCCTGACAAGCTGTTCGACATGTTCCGTCGGCTGATCCGGCACTGCCGCACACGAAGCCAGATCCTGAAGAAACATCTTCGTCACATCTGACGCCGGATCAAGTTCCGGAGGTTCGAACGAATTCTCGTTCAGCTTTGACGAAAGCCCCTGCAGCACTGCCACTCTTTGAGCATCGGGTAATGACGTGAAGGTTCGCAGAGTTTTCAGGGTTGCGACAACTGTCGGCTCGTCAAAGCTCAACGCCGACATCAGGAACTGAGCCAGTGCGACAATGGCCTGTTCCACCTGCTGCTGTCTCGAAAGACTGACTCCCCGATTTTCTGTATCCAGTTTCAGTCGCAGATCGAAGCGTCGTTCGAATCCCTCGCGCCAGCGTTTGATGTTGGCCTCGCTGGCTCCGTGAATATGTTCAGTGAAGAACAGTTCCAGCGTTCGCGCGATCGCTTCCCGCTGATCTCGACTGAGCATCGCGGAATCTGCCAGTTGCAGTCCCGGAGATTTATGGCTGGCGAGGCATCGATACAGATAGATGCGATCATATTCACTGCGCATGGGCAGTGCCGTGACCTTTTGCAGTCCGAACTTCAGACATTCAGCGGATGCGGGGAACGAATGAATCAGTTCAACGAGTTCCGTGCCCAGCATCCATGCGGGATCGCGTTGTCGAAATCCGGTTCCATAAATGCCTGCCGCTTCCACGCCAACAATCGCCACGAGATTGTGCAATACCGCAATCGCCTGGCGATCCACAACGTTTTCGACCACCATCGCCGCGCCGCGTTTGCCGAGTTCCGTGGCCAGCCACCATGCTCCCAGCGTTGCGGGGTTCGTTGTCGCCACCATGCGGCCCGCGTAGAGACCACGACTCAGGTAGCTGAGCCATGGAGTCGCCTTCTGATACACGCCGTAACCAACAACAGCTTTGCGAATGTACCCATAGAGCGTGTTGATATTGTATTGCTGAACATTCACCGGCAACTGTTCCAGCAGTACTAGTGTATGCAGACAAATTCGACTGGCCGCGCGGGCTAATTGTTCGAAGCTGGTTTCCAGCAGAGGATATTCGCACTCCGGCTTGTAAATTCGAGCCACACGTTTGATCAAATCCAGGGCATCATCACGAATCGCCAGGGCATCGACTCGACCATCCACCGTGTAGCCGTTGCGGCGGATCTTTTCGTAGACTCGTTCCGCTTCGGCTTCCAGAAGTTTGTGAACCTGACGATCCTGCTCACTAAGCTTCTGAAGTTCACCGGTAACTTTGGACGCATGCAGATCTTCTGCAGGATACTCCAGAAACTCATGAAAGCGCGAGAACCTGGCCACGAGATCACGTTCTCGCTCATCCAGTCGCTGAGTTCTCGTCTGCAGTTCAGACAACAGCAGCGCCCTTGCTTTCTCGAAGGCTTCCGTCTGTTGCTGTTGCCGAGTTTGATCTTCAGACAGTCGAGTTCTGAGCAGGGCCACTTCCGGGTCGGCCTCATTTCTTCGCGGCCAAAGCCCAGCAAGACCAGCGGTCCCGCATGCGGATGCGACCATGCAGATCCAAAACGGCCATTCGCGGATTGAGAACGAACTGAATCCGGCGATGAGTGTCAGAGCCACACACACCGCGATCATGATCAGGGCGGTCCAGATTCGACGGGGAAACATGAGCGGTATCACTTTGCTGAACGAGTCAATCGGCGAGCGGCAGGGTAGAGCAGACCAACGTACTGCTCATGCTCCGCACCAGGAAAGGAACATCTCGCTGAGCAAGATGAGTACAATTTGTCGCAGAATGCTGCCGCAATTTGGCCGGGAAATGAATTGCTCGCAACCGCGGATAGACCAAACAAGAAAAAATGTGACGATCACGTCACGGAATTCGCTACCATAAACCCAATAAATCAGGTTATTTCGATCACCGGAAGATGACATGAAGCGAATTCGACTTGGCGCAGGGATTCTTAACCAAACGCCGCTGGACTGGGACGGGAATACTCAAAGAATCCTTGAAGCCATCCGTACGGCTCGTGACCAGCAGGTCCATGTGCTCTGCCTGCCCGAACTGTGCATCACCGGCTATGGCTGCGAGGATATGTTTCTCGCCCCGCACGTCTGGAAGACAGCCTGGGACATGCTGGAAAAAATTGCTCCCGAAACAGAGGGGATGATTGTCTCAGTCGGCCTGCCGTTGTTCATCACGAACGGCGTCTATAATACGGCCTGTGTTCTTTCGCACGGACAGATTGCGGGATTTGTCGCCAAGCAGCATCTGGCCGGCGACGGACTCCATTATGAGCCTCGCTGGTTCCGCCCATGGCCCGCGGAAGTCACCAGCGAGTATCACCATGACGGGCACAGTTGGCCGATCGGTGATTTGTTGTTCGAGTGTGATGGCGTCCGTATTGGTTTCGAGATTTGCGAAGACGCCTGGGTCGCCGGACGGCCCGGCAATCGCATGGCAGAATGCGGTGTCGACATCATCCTGAATCCAAGCGCGAGCCATTTTGCGTTCGGGAAGCATGAGATCCGCAAACGCTTTGTGCTTGAGGGATCTCGTTCTTTTGGCGTCAGCTATGTTTACTCGAATCAGTGCGGCAATGAATCGGGCCGAGCCATCTACGACGGCGGTGCTTTGATTGCCTCATGTGGGGATCTGATCGCCGCCGGAAAGCGTTTTCTGTTTGCAGATGTGGATATCACTGTTGCTGATGTCGACGTTGAACTCTGCCGAACTCGACGGGCCAGCATTCACTCCATGACGGCCGATGTGTCGCAGAATATTTTTGACCGGATCGTGACCATTCCCGGTCGATTCTCCGAAGTGGAAAGTGATTTCAATTCGCCACGACATCTGTCGACGCCCTCTCGGTACGACGAGTTTACTCAGGCCGTCGCGTTGGGGCTGTTCGACTATCTCCGGAAGAGTCGTTCGTTCGGATTTGTTGTCAGCATGAGCGGCGGAGCCGACTCGTCGGCCTGCGCTGTTCTCATTCGCAGTATGGCGGAGCTGGGATTGGCCGAGCTCGGGATTTCCGGGGTTCGATCGAAACTGTCCTATATCCCGGGAATTAACGATGCGAATGACATCGACGACCTGATGACGCTGATGTTCGCCGGAGTTTATCAAAGCACGCGAAACAGTTCCGAAGTGACTCGCACTGCCGCAGAAAAAATCACGACGGGTGTGGGCGGCACGTTTCTGGAGATTGATGTTGATCAGATTGTTCAGCTTTACACGGGAGCCATCGAATCGGCCATCGGTCGCAAATTGACCTGGCAGACGGATGACATTGCCCTGCAGAATATTCAGGCGCGAACTCGTTCGCCGTCGGTTTGGCTGCTCACCAATATTCGCAATGCGCTGTTGCTTTCAACCAGCAATCGCTCGGAAGCCGCAGTCGGCTATGCCACGATGGACGGAGATACCTCCGGAGGATTGAGCCCGGTCGCGGGCATCGATAAGGCATTTTTGCGTCACTGGCTGAGACAGTTTGAAACCGAGGGCTCTGCAGGAGTCGCGGCCGTGCCCACATTGAACTATGTGAATGCTCAACAGCCTACCGCGGAGCTGCGACCGTCTGAATATGAACAGACGGATGAAGGCGACCTGATGCCATATCCCGTTTTGGATAACATCGAGCGTCTGGCGATTCGCGACAAGTTAAGCCCGGCGGAGGTCCTGGAAACTTTGTTGCGAGAATCCGCGACGCAGAGCCTTGCTGGATATTCCTCTGCTCAACTGTCCGAATGGGTCCGCCGATTTTTCACGTTATGGTCGCGAAACCAGTGGAAGCGAGAACGGTATGCTCCATCATTTCATGTGGACGACAAGAATCTTGATCCCAAGACCTGGTGCCGATTTCCAATCTTGTCGGGTGCGTTTCGTTACGAATTGAGCCGCCTTGGCGGAAGATAGAGGGGTGGTTTTCGAGGTTGCTCGTTTACCGTAGAGTGACGCGGATCTTCCATCTATTTCAGAAAGCACATATCCATGAAACGAGTCGACTTCATCAGCCCCGCGGCCCGACTGGAGGACGCGCTGAAACAACTGGAAGCGTCGTGGATGGCCACGAAAGAATCATGGAACGATCCTATCAGCCAGAGGGTTGAGGACGATTTTCTTGTGCCGCTGCATGGTCAGGTTCGCAGCATGCTGGACGCCGTCCACAAAATGGCTCTCGTAATGCGAAAAGCCGAGCAGGAATGCCTCCATCCGCGGGAAAGAAATGTTTCGTTGTAAGCAGCCAGTCCAAAATCGTGACTCCGTTTCCCTACCAAGGTTCTCCCCCGTGGTTGACGGGCTTTTGTTCTGCTTCTCACTGTAATTCCCCAACGACAGATTTTTGTGTACAGGCGTGTGGCCTGTATCTCAGAACTCCATTACCCAGCTCAATCTTATTCCTCTTACCCGGCCCCACCGAATCTCATGCACGCTGAAATTATTGCCATCGGTTCTGAACTGACCTGCGGATCCAAGCTTGATACAAACAGTCAATGGCTCAGCCGTGAACTGGAGTCTCTCGGCTGGACGGTTTCACGACACACGACACTGTCTGATGACATGAACGCCATTGTCAGCGAATTCCGCGCGGCGGCAGAGCGTGCTCGAGTCGTACTGATCACCGGAGGACTGGGACCGACCCTGGACGACATCACTCGTGACGCGCTGGCGGAGGCGTTTCAGCAACCGCTCGTTCGCGATGCGGAATCCCTGCAGCAAATCGAAGCTTTGTTTGCAGCTCGGGGTAAAGTGATGCCGGAGCGAAATCATCGCCAGGCCGATCGACCGGAAAAATCGCAGGCACTGCCCAACAGTTGCGGAACGGCCCCTGGAATTCTGATGCGAGTCGAATCGTCGTCGGGGCATTCCTGCCTGTTCGCCGCAATGCCCGGCGTACCGGCCGAGATGCGGCCGATGTACGAACAACAGATCCAACCGCATTTGCTCGACAGCAGCATGGTGATGTGTCGGCGAGTCATCCGAACCTTTGGCTACGGGGAATCTGAAGCCGAACGACTGCTGGGCGATTTGACAGCGCGGGGGCGAAATCCGGAAGTTGGCATCACCGCAAGTGAAGCCGTGATTTCTCTGTGGGTGACGGCTCGTGCAACATCAAAAGACGCAGCAGAAGTCATGTGTGAAGACACAATGCGGTTGATTTACGAGCGTTTGGGAGAAACGGTCTATGCCGAAGGAAATGCCGAACTGCATGAAGTTGTGGCGGAGTTACTGCAGAATCGCCGACTAAGAATTGGCCTGATGGAAGGATCGACCACCGGTGGTTTGATGGCTCTCTGGATGACCGAGCATCCCGCGCTCAGTGCGGTCGTGCAGGAAGCTCGTGTGATCACCGGCTGCTGGAATCAGTCTGCTATGATATCAGCCGGAGATAACTCGCAGGCCGTCGCAGAAGCGTCAGAATGGCCAACAATTGCAGCACGGGTCGCACGTGATGTACTTCAGAAGCAGTCCGTCGATTATTTGTTGCTGTCATCACCGCACGAAGATGTTGTTTCTGAATCCGGAGTGACGTTGCGTCGAGGATCAGTGGCAATTGCGGGGCCGGACATGTTTCAGATTTTCGATACAACCATGTCCGGAAATCTCGCGATCTTCCGCCAACGAGCCGCTCGAACGGCCCTGAATCGCCTCCGGCTGTTACTCACCGCAAAGTGATCCCCGGAAACCAAAGCATCCCGAGCCGGCATTGCCTTGAATCGATCATGGGTCTCAAAGCCGCAGATGATTCGAGGCAATCCGGGATGACTTTACGGAACGTCGCGCTGCAGTCTCAGCTGCCTTGGCGTGACATCAGGGAGCAGGCCTCCTGTGCGAAGCGGTCTAGCCCTCAGCCACTTCCACGTAGACCTTCAGGGCATCTCGATCTTCAACCAGCAGTCGCATCATTTCTTTGTAGTTGTCGAGACCTTTCACGGGAGTCGTCAGGATTTTCTGAATGACACCGGGATAGGTCACTTCACCAAGAGCAAGATCTGCAATTCCCGATTCGAAATGTCGGAAGTTGGCATTGACGGAACCCACCAACAACTTGTTTCCGAGAACCCAATTCAGGTTAATGTGGTCGCCGGGGACTTCGACTTTCCGTTGACCGCCGGTGATGCTGGTCCAGACGATGCAGCCGTTGTGACCGAGAACCTGCATTGCCTCAAAAGCAATGGCGCTGTTACCAGTCGCTTCAATAATAAGATCGGGTTTACCGTATTTAGCGGCGATTTCCGGGAGAGTCTGATCCCCGGTGCTGATATAGGTTGCTCCAAGTCCCTCGGCAATCTCAGCCTTCAGGTTTGGTTTCCGCCCGCGAGCCAGAGTAAACACTTCAAGACCGCGTAAACGCAGAACCAAAGTTGACAGAAGTCCAATCTGGCCTGCGCCGGTCACCCAAGCTCGTTTTGGCTGCCAGACCTGCAAACGCCGCTGAGCGAGGAAGGCCTGTTCAACAGCCTTCGCAGCACAGCTCATTGGTTCGGCGAGAACATGCAGATGTTTCAGGCCCACTGGCATTCTGACAACAAACTCTTCGTCATCGACAAAATACTCCGTCAGATAGCCGTGACGCAGGTTGATTCCACGTTCGTAGTACTGCTCCTCGCTGGTAATGTCAGATCGCCCGATCTGGTCGTAAATTGAGCCACCCGGACGTCGCACAGTACAAGTCACGTAGTCGCCGGCTTTCACCTTCTTTACGTTCGGACCGACTTCTTCCACGATTCCGAAGCATTCGTGACCAATCACCAGAAAGTTGTAACCCGGAGGAGCATTCCCGTAGAGAGCTTCGTTGATCTCCCGGTCCGTTGCATCCACGCCCACTTTGAGTACCCGAACGAGAACACCCTTCCCATTTTCAATATCGGTCACGGCTGGTTTTGCAAGTTCGGCGAGATGAACACTGTCGGGAGTGCCGGGACGGACAGCAATGGCTTTCATTGAGAACAACTCCGAGGGTACAAAATGTCGTCCAGCGAACTTGGCCGTTGGAACGAGGTATCAGATTAAAATTAAGCAAGATCGTCGACAGGGAACGGATTCGGGGGAGGGCAACGACCGCAGAGCGGAAAAAGACCCCGACTTCAATCTACGTAAGATTTACTGCCTGAATGACTTGCGACGGGGGCAACGACTGCTCATTCGACGAAGACGATGTGTGGGGATTCTAGGGGCTCAATATCCAGTCACAAGCCATTTTTCGTCAAACTCCCCCCGCTGAATCCGCGCCAAGCTTCCCACATCTCGCATAGTCTCCGTTTGCAGTGAATTGTTTTATTCGCCCTACGTTACCGAATTGCCTCAGCAACGTCTCAAATGTTTGTAGTGACGGGTAATTCGTCGACTGGTATAGCAATAAAATTGTAAAAACAGCACACTAAGCAAGGAAGTCCGCATCGCGTCATTGCGCGTGATTTGGCTTCGGACCTCGTCGAGAAACGTTGAAAAGATGCATGGCTTTGGTTGTGCATATGGGAATCCGGCGTTCCCAGCAGCGGGTTACTTGTTTTCGAGGCATTTTCAGCAAAACACTCGTGAAGATCAGCCGGCCAAAGTGTCCGATGGATTCGGCCAGAAAGTAAACGATGAAGGGTTCGTCAAAATCGTCCTCGCAATCGGATGAAAAGCGAGTCAGTCAGGTTGTGTTTGCTGATTCAATGCAGTCACAGCCATCGCTGAAGATCTCTGAGATTCTGGCTCGTCAGAGGTGGGTCATTCTTGGCGCGATGAGCCTTGGATTGGCACTCGCGTCGATCTATTGGTCAAAAGCAACAGTCTGGTATGAATCCAGCGCCAAGGTACTTGTCAGCCAGCGAGACCCCACATTGGCCTCTGGCGACAGTAAGGGCGAGAGCATGGTTGACGAGGATGTGCTCGCCAACCATATGGAAGTTGTCCGCAGTCGTCGAATCGTTGAAGGTGCATTAAAGCGTCACAGCCTGACGGATCTGCCTTCCATTCTGGGGCATATCCAGTCCGAAGATGAGGACTCGGCAGACTATGTGATCGAGCACCTGAAACTCAGTCGTGGTGGTGAGGGCAAAGCGAAAGATGCACGAAGTCTGTCGATTCGCTTTGAGCACACCGACGCCGAGGACGCACGTCTGGTGCTTGAGGGCATCGTGATCGAGTACCAACTCTTCCTGAATGAGCAACTTTCCAAGGCGATGTCGGAAGCGAATTTACTGGTCGAAGAAGCCCGCGCCAGCCTCGAGAAGGAGTTGACGGAAGTTCAACAGGAGTTCATCAATGCCCGCCAAAACGCCCCTGTTCTTTATCAGGGTGAAAACAGCGGGAACATGTATGTCGAGGGATATCGTAAGCTGCACGAAGAACTTCTGGAGCTGGATATTCGAGAGTCGGCCATTCGCTCTCGACTCGAAAAGGCGACGGCAGTCCTGGCCAGTAAGGGTGAAGAAGGACAGATTCTTATAGAGGATCTCGGGATCATTGACACGGAGAGTCTGACGCGACTTGGAATCTTTTCTGGCATGCAGTCGAATGCTGCCAGAGGAACGGATTTTCTCTCAGGCCAGGCTGACCGTAATGAACAGGCTCGTCTTACCAGCGACCTGATTGTCATGGAAACGGATCTGAGAAAGATGAAGGCCGATCTGGGCCTGAGGCACCCGGATGTGAAGAAACTCGAAGATCAGATCAGCTACATCTCAGAGAAACTCGCCGAACGTGAGAAGGGACTGAAGCCTGGCGTCGAAGACGTTGCACTTACACCACGCGGCCTTCTGACAGCCTACATTGCCTTCCTGGAGAAGGACGCGACTGAGATTTCAGAGACGCGTGTTGAACTCACCACAAAGATGAACGACGCCGAAAAACTCGCCCGTCAGCTCGTGGAGTATGAACTCAAAGAAGGCATGATCAAATCCAGGGTGGACCGAACCCAGACATTGTTTGATGGCCTTGTTGAGCAGTTGAGAGGTCTCGATGTGGCCTCCGGGATGCACGGCTATATTCATGAACTTCTTGAGTCACCCCGTAAAGGCGTGGAAATCTGGCCAAGCCTTCCCTTGTGCGGCGTTGGTGGTTTGATGGTGGGTCTGGTAGCAGGACTGTTCGCTTCTGTTCTGATCGATCAGCTCGATACTCGATTCCGCACATCGTCTGAAATCGACAGTGCGATTGGTCTGCCAATTCTCGCCCGAATTGGCGGCTTCAAGACCGACGGAGCATTCCCGATCGTAGCGGACAATTCACCAGAGGGTGAATCGTTCCGCATTCTGCGAACATTGCTGCTGGCGGACATTCGCGCTGGAAATCTTCACGTGATTTCGGCGACAAGTCCCCTGCCCGGCGATGGTAAGACCACGATTCTGGCGAACATCGCGGCCTCGTTTGCGAAACTGAATATGTCCGTCGTGATGATTGAAGGCGACATGCGTCGCCCCACATTCCACAAGCGGTTCAATGTTCCTGATGAGCATGGGCTTGCTGACGTACTTAAGGGAAAATGTGAGCTTGATGATGTCCTGATGCCCTCTGGGGTTCCGAATCTGACGTTGATGACTTCTGGAACTGGAACTGCAGATCCGTCAGAGCTTCTGCAGAATTCCGTATTCGATGAGTTGCTGGTGGCGCTGAAGGCCAGATTTCAGTTGGTCATCATTGACGTGGGGCCGGTCCTTGCGGTGTCTGATCCGGTCATCGTCGCGCAGAAATCTGACGGAATGCTGCTGGTTGTTCGATCGTCTAACGATACTCGCCAGCAGGTTATTGATACGGTCGAGACACTTCGGTCTGCGAATGCGAAGATGTTGGGATGTGTTGTCAATACCTATGGTAGTGGCCATGAGTTTGAACGCCGTGGCTACTATGGCTATTACTACTCCGACCGAAAGGACAAGGGCGGTGACGGAACTGGAACGACGTTGTTGAACTCTCGAAATGCCGAATAAGCAAGTTTGACAACGTTGGCTCTACCAACGAAAAGAACGCGATGAGGATCAGACCCTCATCGCGTTCTTTCATTTTACGGCCAATAATGACTAGTTCTGGTTTGGGTTAAACAGCACACTGAAGTTGACAGTGTTCAACACTCCGTTAAACAACGCCTGATGAGGCTTGAACTGCAGCATCACCACGTCATTCGGTTGGATCAGAATTCGCTCTTTCGGATCCACCATTGCCCGAGCAAGGTCCACTCGAATGGGGAGTTGGCGCCCATCAGGCAGTTCGCGAAGGATGACTACCCGGGTCGGACGAACCATGTGTCCGGGGGTGGCTGACGCCAGTACCTGTCCAGATTGCCCCAATGGTCCACCCACTGAACCATTTGCCAGAGCAACAGCCTCGATTACGTCGATGTCCTCGTCTCGTGGGAGCGGGATCTTGGCACCCGCAACAAGTCCTCCCACATAAAAGTATTCTTCCCGACGAGGCACATAGACAACGTCCCCGTCTTCGACCACAACGTCTTTCATAGAGAAAGAGACCCCCTCTCCCGGACATCCCGTCAACGGGATTCGCACCACTTGTCCGCTGGTCTCATCGCTCTCGCTATAAGATGTGGCTATCTTCTGCAATTCTGCTGATGTGATAGCGTGAGGATCTCCAAGGCCGGACCGTTTGAAGACCCAGATTTCGCGGGCAGCATCTGTGCCAGGCAAACCGCCGGTCACTGACAGGGCATGCAGCACATCGTTCTCATAGACCGGCAAGTCGACGACGTCAGCAGAACCTCTGTGGATATGATCCACCTGACCAGGGGCCACCAACTGCACAGTCGGACTCGGTGTGTCTTCTCGCAAGACAACGATTCGATGCACTCGGGCAGTGATGAGAGAAACAATGACTCTCTCGCTTTCTGCCTTCGTGATTTGCTGGTCGCGGTAGGCGTTCTTCACGGCCATGGTCGCCTCAGGAAGTGTCAGCCCACTTAGTTGCACCTTGCCAACTAAAGGTAGCTCGACGGACCCGTCCTGATCCACCAAAACTGGAAGCCCGGCTGTTGCACCGACGACACTGCCGTGCGGAGGATAATACCGCTGATTGATCGGCTGAGTTCGCTGCAGAATTGGAGTGTCCTCCGTTCCCGGTGGAAGCACGCCGAACACATAGACACTGAGTTGATCACCGGCTCCGATGATATGAGAAACTGGCTTCTCCTGCCCCAGCGCGGTGAAGGGGAATACCTGACGGCCTTCTTTTGGCTCTGCCGCAAGATGTCGTGGAAGACGACTTGCCGGGACCGATTCATGGACATCAGTGATTGCATGACACCCCACCGATGACGCCATACTCAGCGTAAGAATCCCTCCCACAGTTCCGGACAGCAGTCTGGCAGCTAATGACTTGTCTTTCATGGTATTCGTCCTTGATTCCGTGCTGAACTTTCCTGATGGCCCGATGAGTATTCGGTTCTCGGCGCCGTCCAGGCGGCACGTCGCATGCCGCCGTC
>JBIIIF010000100.1:0-21271 GCA_044235005.1 Planctomycetaceae bacterium
GGACGCCAATGAACTTGTCGCCGTGGTTCGTGATTCGTCGAACGCGAACGAAGCGAGAGGTTTAGAACACGGACGATCGAATTTCAGGATCACTCGATGTGGCTGACCAATTGTCCTGCTGACCAGATCGCTTAATGTACCTTCGGCGACGATCGTGCCATGATCCATCACCACGATCCGATCGCAGCGAGTTTCTACTTCCTCCAGTTGATGAGTTGTCAGCAGGACAGCAGCCCCATCGGCCGTCAGTTGCTGCATCATCTCGTAGATGCGTTCGCGGCTTTGCGGGTCGACGCCGACCGTGGGCTCATCGAGCAGCAGAATATCCGGATCATGCAGCACGCTGCAGGCGATGTTGAGACGTCGCTGCATGCCACCTGAAAGAGTCTTCGTCAGTGATCGAGTTCGATCTTTCAGCGCGGCCCATTCCAGCACTTCATTAATGCGATGCTTCAAGGCTTTGCATCTGACACCTTCGAGTCGCCCAAAGACTTCCAGATTCTGCTGAACCGTCAGGTCCGGATAGACCGCCAGATTCTGAGGGACGAGGCCCAGTCGAATCGGTTCGTCGTTGTCCGGATCATCATCGTCCCCATGATTAAACGGGTGTCGAGTGATCGTTCCGGAATCCGGCTTCAGCAGTCCGCTGATGCAGCGGATCATGGTGGTCTTGCCGGCACCGTTGGGGCCGAAGAATCCGAGCAGTTCGCCGGGCCGCAGTTCCAGTGAGATCCCCTTCAACGCTTCACGTCCGCGGTAAGTTTTGCGAACGTTCTGGAGCGTCAGGACAGGAGGAACTGTGGTGGCCGACGACTCCGTCATGACGTCGCCATCTCATAACTTCGCTGACGCCACTTCACTCCTTTGCCCTGTGATTTGCGAATCAAAGCGATCCACTGAATGATCAGGAACAGAATGATCGAGGCGGGATTCATTACACAGGCCAGCCACGCTCGGTCAAACTTCAGACAACACAAAACGCGAGGCAGATAGCTGAAGGCACAAGCGGCAGCAATGGGGAGCACAAAGTCTTCGCTGATCAGATTCAGCCACAACGCAACTGCGGACAGCAATGGACCGACGAACGTCAGCAGCATCAGCACAGTCATGATCGGCAACAGTGGCATCTTCGCGAATCCCTCGTTCGCATTTTTCATCAGCCCCGACCACGTTTCCGGAAACGACGTATACATGCGGCAGCGAGCGACATCGGACGCATCAAACAGATCTGTCTTGAGACCCGACATACGATACGCTCGCGGCAGCATGATTCCATCGTGCAGTGACTGACGAATTGCACCATGACCACCGGTCTGTTCGTACGCTCGTTTCGTGGTCAGAAAGAACTGGCCACACCCAGCGGCGGCTCCGGTCATCCGAGTCCATCGCATCAAAGCAAACGGCAGAAAGCACAGCAGGATGACGTGGATCAGAGGAATCAGCAGTTGCTCGCCGATGGTGATGACTCGCTGGCGGGGAAAACCGCTGAGCAGATCCGCGCGAGTGCGTCGGCGCTGCATGATGGCTCGACGCAGGGCATCTTTGGTAAGAGCCACATCAGCATCCAGGAAGACAAGTTCTTCGTGTTTCGCCTGCTGAGCCAGTTGATAGCAGGCAAACTGCTTGCCGCTCCAGCCCACCGGGACGGGTGTTCCTTTCAGAAGTCGAACATTCGGATGCTTCTTCGAATACGCTTCCACGATCGCGTCTGTACCATCCTGACTTTCATCGTCCAGCACACACAGGTCGCAGGAGACTCCCTCGCTGGCCAGCACCGAATCGAGCAGCGGACCAATTCGCATTGCTTCGTTACGCGCCGGAATAAGGACAGAGACGTCGTACGAATCTGTTGGGCTGGCGTTCGCGATGCCTGTTGACTTCGGAACGCGAACAGCCTTGCGAAAGAAAAGCAGATTCACAAGGAACATGACAGAAACGAACGCGCTGGCTCCGAGTGAAGACCAGACGAAGACTGAGGTAACGATGGCCGTCATGCGAGTTCTCCCTTGATGGCCCTGCCCGACTGCAACGGCTCGCCACGATGTCGATCCTGGAATCGTTGCCCGCGAAGACCGGCGATCATTCGACGCCAGAGATCGTAGAGTCCTCCGATGCCGGCTCGTCCCATCGCCAGAGTTGTGAAACTCGCCGGATCGCGCGCGATCGCCAGTTCCGCCAATGATGACTGCGTGGTGGCGAGAGCCGTTTCGAAGATGAGTGTTCTTGCGTCGCGATCGGTCGGAAGACTTGCACAATCGACCGGATCACCAAACCGCACAAGCAGTTCCGGGGAACGCTCGTTCCAGAACGTGTACTCGATCGCCATCGGCAGTGCGATTCCGTGGAACGCCGAATCGACCAGATGGCTCAGTCCATTCATGAACGGAGCGGGCTGACGAATATCGTGAAACTCCCCCGCGGGAGTCAGCCAGAGAATCGTCAGTGGGTTCTTCAGCAGCTCGCGGCTGGTCCGCAGAAAATCCTTCGCGCCGCTGGCGGTCTCACGTTCAACCGCGAAGAACCCGAGCCTCTCCAGAATCGGGTAACTCTTCAGAGCTTCCGCGTCCATTGGTGCTGAGAATTGACGACCGGGGAAAAGCAGATCCGTCATCAGCACGCCGGTCATCGGATCCCACCAGCCGGGATGATTGATGAAGCACACGATCGGTGCAGAGGGCAGTTTGACCAACTGTTCCTGCCCGGTGACTCGCACGGCATTGAAATTCTTCCGCACGAACCGACGTACGTACCCTCGAAAGCCCCAGTTCAGGATTTTGGAGGGCAGACTGGCCATGTCGGTTCCGAGGGAAAAAGTGGTTCACGTCGGCGGAGCGACGGGCGTACCGTACACCCGTCGCTCCGCCGACGGGCTTGCAGCGTCATCTGCTCAGGCCGCTTTGCCATGAACACTCTTTTCAACCTTCGTTCCCGATGCCCGCAGATCCTGGTCGACAGTATCTGCTGCGATCCAGCCGGACATCATCACCATGGGCATCCCGGGACCGGGATGAGCCGACCCGCCGGCAAGGTACAGGCCCTTCATTTCAGAAACGCGATTGGCTGGTTTGAAAGCCCCCATGAAGCGGCCATGACTGGCAAGCCCGTAGATCGCTCCGTTCAGCACGTGATAACGGCGATGGATATCGGCCGGTGTCAAACTGTGTTCAACTTCAATGCGATCTTCGATGTCTTCCATGCCAGCCGTAGTCTTCAGCTTGTTGATGATCACATTTCGATACTCAGGAAGCATCTTGTTCCAGTCGTGATGCTTTCGTAAGTACGGCGTATGAACCAGAATGTACAACGCTTCGCCATTTCCGGGAGCAACCTTGTCCCCGGACAGCGACGGAGCACAAACGTAGCAGGTCGGATCGGCCGCTGGTTCGCCCTTGCCGTAGATCTCACCGAACTCAACATGCGGATCGCGACTGAAGACAAAGTTGTGATGCAGGATGTGGTCGTACTTCTTGCGAAGCCCTAGATAAAGAACGACTCCGGAACAGGCCGCTTCGAACTTTCGCTTCGACATGAACTTGTCGGCGACTTTCTTTGGCAGCAGTTCTTCGCATGTTCGCACGCAGTCGGAATTTGAAACGACAGTTTCGGCCTTCAGCACTTCGCCATTGTCCAGAGTCACCCCAGCGACTCGACCTGACTGCGAATCAATCGACTTGACCTGATGACCGGTGATGTACTTGACGCCCAGTTCTCGGCCAAGCCGAACCATGGCTTCAGGAACCGCACGAGTTCCGCCCATCGGATACCAGATTCCTTCGTCGGTCTGCATGTGGGCGATTCCGCAGAGCACAGCGGGCGATGCTTCCGGCGACGAACCCACGTACTGCGTGAAGTGATCGATCATCTGAGCGATACGAGCATCAGGAATATGTGACCGCACCAGCCCGGCCACTGTGCGGCCGAATCGGAGGCTCAGCACGTCTCGCAGGACGTTCAGTGAAAAAGATTCCTTGACGTTCATCGTGTCGGCGATGCCACCGACGCTCTTCCAGAAGAAGAACTTCTGAGAAACCTCGTCCAGCTTCTTCGAGATCGCCATGAACTTTTCATAACCGTTGCCGGTCGTGTCAGCTCCGGTAAAGTCACGCAGACGGGTCTTCATTTCCGGCAGCGATTCGACCAAATCAAACTGTTTTCCGTCTTCGAAAAAGCATCGCCATTGTGGATCCAGGCGGACCATGTCCAGATAATCTTCCAGTTTCCGACCGGCTTCCGTGAAGACTCGTCGAAGAACAGAAGGCAGAGTCAGAATCGTGGGCCCCATGTCGAAGCGGTAGCCCTTGTCTTCCAGCAGAGCGGCTTTCCCGCCGAGCCATTCGTTCTTTTCGACCACCGTCACCGAGTATCCTCGAGCGGCCAAAGTACACGCGGAAGCCAGGCCAGCCAATCCGCTGCCGATAACGATGACGTCTGATTGAGTTTTCATGATGACGTTCCTTTCCGAGACCTTTATTGCCTGCTTCGCAAGCAAGCGATGTTCTAGTTCGCCACCGGGTTTACCCCGGTGGTTTAACGGCTTCTGCACTACTTCAAGTTTCCATTCCAGTTGATGATCCTCGCTGATTCATCCGAGGGGACCGTAGTGCAAAAGCCTTGTTTCCACCGGGATAAACCCGGTGGCGTAAAGACACTATGTTGTGACTTTCCGGCGTTGACTTCGCCGGATCTTCATTTGTTCCATCGTCGCCTTGACCATCTTTGGCACAGCCAGCAGGGACTGCAGTGGATGGGCCGCGTGTTCCAGGCGAATCAGTTGTTCCATCACGTCTGCGTCTGCAGCGGTTGGTGACTGCAGATGCGGTTTGAACCAGCGACGAGTTGCCACGATGGCTTTGAGTTGAGTCATCTCCCGTAGCCCTGCTTCCCCGCGAGTCATCCCATGGCCGCTCATTCCGCGACCTCCAAAGGGAACTCGCGGATCAGCCGTTGGCACGATCATGTCATTGATCACAACGCACCCAGCGGGAATCAGACGAGCGAACTGCTGACAACGAGCCGGTGATCCAAAGACGGTCGCACTCAATGCATACGGACATCGGGAGTTTTCTCGCAGAGCCTGTTCGGCCGACTCTACGCGAATGAACGACAGCACCGGAGCAAAGATATCGGCGTGAGCAATCGACATGTCGGAAGTGACATGATCCAAAATGGCGACGCCGGAAAGCTCCGCCGTGCTGGTGTTGGACAAAGAACCACAGACCAATTCCGCGCCGCTGGCAATGGTTTCGCTAATCTTTGTGGCTGCGAAACTGATCGCGCGTTGCGAAGTGACGCTATGCTGGTCACTCTCTGGTTTTCTTGTCGCCAGCTTCAACTTCAGAAGTCGCAGGATCTTATCCGCCTGCTGGTTGTTTGCGAAAACTCGGCGAGGAGCCATGCACGTTTGGCTGTTGTTCAGCGTCAGTCCAAACACGAGGCAATCACTGACCAGATTCAGGTCGGCGTCGTCCAGTATGAACACCGCGTCGCAGCCGGAAAGTTCCATTACCGACGGAGTCGCTGATTCGGCCAGCTCACGGCTAACGGCTCTGCCGGTGTTTGCTGAGCCCGTCAGAAACACTTTATCAACACCGCCGCGAATCGCCTCAGTGGCCGCTTCGGAGGATTCCGGCAACACCTGTATCAATCCGTCGGGCAAACCTGCGGAGACAGCCATCGAAACCAGCGTCTGCATGGCTTGTGAACCATTCGCAGCCGCTTTGACCAGAACGGCATTCCCCGCCGCGATCGCCTGCAGCAATTGAATCCCGGGCAGCATCAGCGGATAGTTCGAAGGACCGATGATCAACACAACACCCAGAGGTTCCGGCCGCAGCACAACTGAGTTTCCCCAGAGCCACATCGGGCGGCCGCGCTGACCGACCGTTTTCTCCTTCAGAATACTTGCCGCTTCGGTCTCCAGAAATCGGCAGGCGTCCAGAAGCGGAAGTACCTCAGCCGCCAGCGTTTCAGCAAGATTGTCACGGTCCACCGTGTTTGCCAGCGTTCGTGGATGTGCGGCGATACTCAGACGCAGCTTCTTCAGGATCTTCAGACGACTCTGCAGAGGAACAGCGGCCCAGTCTGCTTGCGATGTTCGAGCGGTCTTCAACTGCGATCGAACGGTATCAGCACTCAAAGCAACGATGTATTTTTCGCCACCGGGTTTACCCCGCTGGTTTACCGGCTTTTGCACTACGTCGATCGCATCTAAGACTGAAGCTGGAGTAGTGCAAAGGCCTGTCTCCACAGGGGTAAACCCGGTGGCGGAACTTGATTGAGGATCAGCCACAGCATTGCTGGCATCCGAGCGCGAAGGATCTTCACTGAGTCCATCCGCTGCAAGCAGGCGCAGTCGAACGCTTGAAGGCTCTGTCTTCCCACTCAGAATCGCCGGCCCCATCACGCAGCCCTCCGCTGAGCCGGTGGTGCCATTGGCAGCGTCGCAGGCGATGAGGCTGCTTCTGGAAACTGCAGTTGCAGGGCATCGCACATCATGCGAGCCGAGATCCGAGCGGACTCATAAATCACCGGCAAGCCGCTGCCCGGATGAGTTCCACCGCCGACGAGGTAGACCTGCTTCAGATCGTTGAAATGGTTTCGCGGTCGAGAATGCAGCATCTGGCCAAGATTATGAGCCAGATTGAACGTCGCGCCTCGGAAAACCTGATACGTGTTCTGCCAGTCGTCCGGCGTCACCACTTTTTCGAAGCGAATGCGTTCTTCAACATCGTGCAGTCCGAGTTTCGCCATCTGTTGCAGCACACGATTGCGAAACATCGGCGTCTGAGATTTCCAGTCAACATGTGGGCTCTGGTTCGTCACCGGGGCCAGCACATAGAGCGTGCTCATTCCTTCAGGAGCCAGTGAACTATCCGTCACACCTGCGTTCTGAACATAGATCGACGGATCTTCCGACAAGATCTTTAGCCGATCAATCTCATCGAGATTTCGTTCGTAATCCTTCGCTATGTAAATCGTGTGATGCGGCAGGTGGTCGTAACGTCCTTCAATTCCGAGATACATCATGAAGGTCGAGCAAGAATACTTGCTGCGGTCCAGCTTTTTGTTGTTCCACGACTTTCGCAGATGATCGGGCACCAGCGTCTTCATGGCCTGAGCGAAGTCGGCGTTGATCACCAGTGAATCAAACATCTGGTCGCCGGTGCGAGTCTTCAGCCCGACGGCTTTGCGACCTTCGAAATGCAATTGTTCGACAGGTTCGTTCAGGCGAACATCAACGCCCATGTCACTAGCGATCTCGGCCATCTTTTCGCTGACGGCTGCACAACCTCCGTGAGGATGAAAGACGCCGTATTCGTATTCCAGAAACGCGAGGATCGTGAACAAACTCGGGCACTGGAACGGCGACATCCCGAGGTACTTGGACTGAAACGAGAACGCGGTGACCAGTCGAGGATCGGAGAAGTGTTTGCTCAGATCACCCGCCACAGATCGCCATGGCCGAACCCACGGAGCTGCTTTCAGCACAGATGGACGCAGCAGATCAAGCATGCTGCTGAAAGGTGATTCGAGGATCGGTCGGAAGCGTTCCAGCTTGGTTCGATTTTCGTTCATGAAGCGTGCGAAGGAATCGGCATCCTGCGGAGCGATGCGCGCGATCTCGGTTCGCATGCGTTCCAGATCCGGCGTTGCATCGATGCGTCCTCCGGCACCGAACTCCAGCCGGTACTGAGGATCCAGCCGAGTCATCGGGACATCACGCCAGAGGTTGCGGCCGACGGACTGAAAGATTTCTTCGAGCACTCGTGGATACAGAAAAAAGGTCGGACCGGTATCGAATCGAAAGCCGTCCTCTTCAATCGCAGCGCAGCGACCGCCAACACGTTCAGCGCGTTCAAATAATGTTACGTCTGCGCCAGCCTGGGCCATGAGCATGGCATTCGCCAAACCACCTGGCCCTGCACCGACGATGCAGACCTTCTTCCTGTTCGCTGGCATCCTTGCCATTGCGTGTCCTGTCACATCGAGGAATTGATCAAGAGCGGAAAATTATGCCGAAATTTTTTGTGCGGTGCAATACGAGTCAGGAACGAGGGAATTTCGGTGGTCCTGTCTCGTCGGATTCTAAACGGGCAGAACGACGGATTCAGACTTGAGTTCGGAAAGAATGCGCATCACCTCATCACGAGTTAACTTGCTGCCGGGGCCGCCCTGCTGTAGTTGCTGGAGCGATCCGTCTGCTAACAGGTAGAGAAACCGGCAGTAGAGAATAATGTCGGAAGGGAAAACGTTCCTTTCGAGCAGACGGATGTACGCCAGAGCATCTTTGCGACTTTCGATCGCCAGTTCATGAACGTTTTCGCGGGAGGCTTCCAATGGAATGAACACGCGGCCGCTTTTGGCGTCGCGCCCCGCATCTTTCAGGATATTGATCAGTTGCAGGAACTCTCCAAAACCAACGGAGAGGCGGCGCAGTTCTGCGTGATCCTTCAGGCCTGCGGGATGATGCAGAACGAAGAGATCTGTGAGAAGTTCACCGACAACGCCTGCAACCGCGTAACAATAGAGACGAAGATCAGAGACTGTCCGGATCTGTATCTGATTCGGCAGGTTTCGGGAGGCGTCCAGAAAACTAATCATTCCGGTAATCGTTGATGTCAGCGATTTTCTGATAGCCTGAGAGATCGGTGATGGCAGTTCAAAAAAAATGGACAGGAGTCTGGGAAAGTCTCGCAGGAGCAATTCCGTAGGGCTCTGAGCAGGCCAGAGTCCTTCGAGCCTAGGCGATTTTGGCGTCGAAAACTGCTCATGCCCTGAATTGCGGACATTGGCGTTTGTGACATTAGAATCGCTGAGACAAGCACGCAAAGCGGTTAATAAGTGCTTCTTAACCGCCGCATCGCCTTCCGGAGCGTCTTCGATACTGTCAGCGACTCGAAACAGAAGGTAACAGATCCCAATTTCTCGGCGGAGATCAGCGGCCAGCAACGGAATCGCCAATGCAAAAGTTCGACTGGTCCCCTGCAGATGGCGGTCTATAAATTCATCGTTAGTTTGGAGGTGATGGACTGGCGTCATTATTTAATCCACGGTATCTTTTCCCGCATCAATCGTCGAATAACCAACAGATTTGTTTCTGTAGGGTGATCTTAAGGCGTCGCGGCGCAGTTTTGCAAGGCCAGGTTGAAGAACGGTAGCGCTCGGATTTATCAGGGAAGCCCATGAACGTTTTGCTCGCCAGCCCTCGTGGTTTCTGCGCCGGCGTTGAGATGGCCATCGAGTGCTTAGTTGAGACAATCCGCTGCGTGGGACCGAACATTTTTGTGTACCACGAAATCGTTCATAACAGGATTGTGGTTGAACGCTTCCAGAATCAGGGTGTAACGTTTGTCGATTCGGTCGATGAGGTCCCCTGCGGCAGTACGCTCGTCTTCAGTGCTCACGGTGTTTCGCCCGCCGTCAGGCAAGCCGCCAGGGAACGTAAACTTCGGGTCATTGATGCGACGTGTCCGCTGGTAACAAAAGTCCATCTTGAAGCGATTCGCTACGCTCGTGAGGGCTATACGATCGTCCTGATTGGCCACAGTGGGCATGATGAGATCATTGGCACAATCGGAGAAGCCCCCGACAACATCGTTCTGGTTGAGTCGCCTGAGGATGTCGAACAGCTGCAACTCGAGGATCGTGATAAGCTCGCCTGTCTGACGCAAACAACGCTGAGTGTGGACGAGGCGAACACAATTTTAGAGAAGCTTCGTCGGCGTTACCCACACCTGGAGTCACCCGCAAAGGAAGATATCTGCTACGCCACGACGAATCGACAGGATGCGATCAAATCCCTTCTTAAGTCCGCCGACCTGCTGATCGTGGTTGGCAGCCAGAATAGTTCCAACAGTCGCCGGCTTCTGGAGAAAGGTCTCGCGGAGGGTGTGCAGAGTTATCTGGTGGATGGTGCCGAAGACCTTGATTCAGACTGGTTTGCGGGTGTTGAGACGGTCGTCATGACGGCCGGGGCAAGTGCTCCTGAGTCAGCCGTTACAGAATGCGTCGACTACCTGAAACATCATTTCAATGCAGAGTTCTCGGATGCTGTCCTCCGCGATGAAAGTATGCGATTCCCATTGCCCCGAGAGCTGCAAATACTTCGAGGACTCGAGAGTGGTGACAAGCTGGTTTCTGGATAGCAGAATCTCGTTCGGTCCTGTCTATCGGCAGGGAAATGATCCAGCCCTATGCCTTGCTGCGTCGGTTCATAATGCGAGAAAACAGTAAGCCGATACCGATGCCAATTAACCCAGCAATAGCCGAGACTGTGTACTTCTGACTCGTGAGGTACAACGAAATCACTTCGTTATCAAATGCGTTCGTTGATGCACTGAAACTGGCAAGCAGCCAGCGGTCGTTATCTTTGATCAGTGTTGCTGACCAGCGGCTGTTGAGGTTGACGCTGGGGCCCCGGCCCAGTACATAGTGGTCCTTCATTTCTCCGGACGAGATGACCAGATTGCCGTCGTTCAGGATCAGTCGTTTGTCCGTCGTTGCGTCAACGGTCATCTTGTCGATGAATTGTTTGAGCTTGTCAAACTCTGCGATGACTCCCGCGTGGCCTTCGGAGGTTGTGCCGTCCTGCCACGTCGCGATGATGTCCTTGTGGCAATATTCTTCCAGCATGGCCGGATAATCGCCTGTGTTAAACGCGTGGAACAGTTCGTCGCGGAATTTGTCGAGTTCGGCATCGATGGCTTTCGTATCGACGGATGCCCGGGATTGAGTATCCTCGGTTGCCGCTTCTTGTGCTCGAATTGTCGCCGCATTGACTGCGAGTAAACATCCCAGTCCCAGAAGAAAACATGTCCACATTACTCCGTCTCCCTTTTGAGCGGCTTCATTCCCGAGATGCCATAACGACTATAAGTACACGCGATCAGAATCGCTACCGGAACCGTCAGGACGAAAAGGTTACAGCCAATGAGTAACCGCCAGTAGCGATGCCAATGACCCAGTTCCAGAAGCTGCCATTCAATCAGACGAAGTGCGAGGCCATAGCAGAGTCCAAACGCGCCGAAAAGAACCGGGGCATAATCCATGGCGATGGCCTCTGGTCCGAGTCCATCCGCATAGGGACGATTGTAAACCAGAATAAATCCCGCCTTGATCGCGCGGACATCGTAGTACCAGTTCCAGAATCCGAGGACTGATCCGAGCACAATCCCGGCTCGTGCAAACTCCCATGCTTCGATCGGAAGTGTTGCCCGATTGAGGCTGACGAGTGTCAGCATGCTTGTCGCACTGCCGAAGACAAAACCGTGATGCGGACGAAACTTACCGAGGCGAAATCGAGTATTAAACTCCCATAGGCCGAGAACGTTTGTTCCGATGCCCGGAATGATGTACGCAAACAGGACAGGAATCGACAATACCAGCAGAACAAAGTCATGGCGATGATCGTACCGTGTCCACCACAGCCAGTAGCTGAGCGGGACCAGAATCGCTGGTGCGAGGAACTGGTAGATGTTGAAGAATCGCATGAATGTAAATGTCGATTTAGGATGGCGGCAAGTTTGACGCCGAAGTCGCCAGGGTTTTGTACGCAATTGAGAGTGGTGTGAAGTACACGGAGGGCTGACGCCCTGCCGCTCGCCAGAGGATGTTTCTTTGATGATCGATGAGACTCTACTGTGGTGCAGGTCGTTCAGCAATCTTCAGAGGATCGGCAACGTTGTGAGTCGGATTCTCTGCGACTACACTGCAGGCTCGCCAGACGGATTTGCATTCGCATGAACAGGTTGATGTCGTGTACGCCACAGAAAGCCTCGCCCAGTTGAAACCGGATGCTCGGGAGTCGATCAGGATCGATCGACCCGAAGGCATGCCCGTTCCGAATCGGCTGAATGTCGCCCTGGTTTTGCTTGATGTCGCAGCGGCCGTCGGATTGCTGTGGCTTGGATCGTGGCTGGACTCTACGCTGGGGGTTATTGTTGTCGCGATCGCCTATTCGTATCTCATGCTCACGAATTACGCCCTGTTGCACGAAGCGACGCATGATAACCTGCATGAGAACGCAGTCTGGAACTACTGGCTTGGTGTGATCACGGGAGTCCTCTTCCTCGCGCCGTTCTCAATGATTCGAGTGACCCATCAAGGGCATCATCAGCGAAATCGAACGGATGCCGAGATTTTCGATTTGTACTATCCACAGGACAGCTTTTTCTGGAAGTGCTGTCAGTGGTATGCGACGTTGACAGGATTGTTCTGGCCCTGCATCCCTGTTTGTGCCGTGCTGTTTGCCATAGTGCCTCGGACTGTCGGCATGCAATTGTTTAGCGGGCCACCATTGGGGAACGCCAATGTCAAAGACATCACCTCGAAAGATTTGAAGTGGATTCGCCTTGAGTTGCTGCTGACGCTGGTCGTTTTCGGTTTGCTGTTCTGGTTGCTGCAACTGCGATGGCAGGCTGTTCTGTTGATGTATGCATGCTTCTCCTTCAACTGGTCAACACGGCAATATATTGGGCATGCATTTTCCAAACGAGAAATCATCGAAGGAGCCTGGAATCTTCGCCATAACAAACTCATGTCGCTGTTGTTGTTGCACGGAGAATGGGACTTGAATCATCACCGTCATCCGGAACTCTCCTGGTATTATTTGCCAGGTGATGTTCGTGACGACGATGAGCGACCCGGATACATTCGCCACTACCTGCGTCAATGGTTGGGGCCGCGGCCAGCAGGGCCTCCACCTCGGCAGTCACAGGATGCAGGTTAATGAAGATTACATTTATTCGGCCGAATCTTTACGACGGACGTTCGTCGGATGCGATGCATCCGCTGTGCTTTGCGATCCTGAAACGACTGACTCCACCGGATGTCACGACGGTGTTTTACGACGAGCGTCTGGAAACTCTGCCGCTCGATGAGTCGACGGATCTCGTGGCGATGACGGTCGAGACCTATACCGCTCGGCGAGCGTACCAGATTGCTGCGATCTACCGGAGTCGCGGAATTCCCGTCGTCATGGGAGGATATCATCCGACGTTTCTTCCGGATGAATCTCTGCAATTTGCTGACGCTGTGGTGGTAGGTGATGCCGAAGGTATCTGGCCGCAGGTGGTTGAGGATGCTCGTAATGGAAGACTTCGACGACTTTATCAGCAGAACGAATTCCCGTCGCTGTCTGGTTCCGATCCTGATCGCAGCATCTTTAAAGGCAAACGCTACGCCCCCCTGACGCTGGTGCAGTACGGCCGTGGCTGCAAGTACAACTGCAACTTTTGTTCGATACGAGCCTTCTATGGGAACTCACTTCGGCAACGCCCGGTGTCGGAAGTGGTGGCTGAGATTCGGCGTCTCCGCAGTCGTATGGTTTTTCTGGTTGACGACAACCTGTTTGTTGACATTCCCAAGGCGGTTGAGTTATTCGAAGCGCTGATCCCGCTGAAGATCAATTGGTCATGTCAGATTTCCATCGACATCGCTCAGGATCAATCTCTTGTGAAGTTGATGCAGAAGAGCGGTTGCATCAGCGCGTTGATCGGATTTGAGTCGCTGAATCGCGACAACCTTGTGCAGATGCGAAAATCCTGGAACGTTAAGTACAACGATTATCAAACATCTGTACGAGTCTTTCAGGAAGCTGGCATTATGATCTACGGGACGTTCGTCTTTGGGTACGATCAGGATAGCGCAGATTCTTTCGATGCGGCCGTTGATTTTGCGATCGAGAATAAGTTCTATCTGGCCAACTTCAATCCGTTGACACCGACTCCGGGGGCGGATCTGTATCGCGAGCTGGAAGAACAGAAACGGCTCGTGTTTGATCGCTGGTGGCTGGATCCGGCTTTTCGTTATGGCACTGCGACTTTTCATCCGAAAGGCATGACGGCTGATGAACTGACGGCCGGATGTCTGCGAGCGCGTTTGAAGTTCAATACGTTTCGTTCATTGTGTCGTCGAGCGTTTGCACCGGCGACCAATATGCGGACACCGTATCGTCTGGGTATGTATTTGTTGTCGAACCTGATTTCGAAGCGTGAGATTCTGAGGAAACAGGGGCATCGGCTGGGATCGGCCGACCTGCCCGAGCCTATGAGTACCTTTGCATGAAAATCACCTTCATCATGCCCAATATTGGGCGACAGGATCACAGCCTCTACATCGACGAAGCTCGCATGGAACCGCTGAGTCTGGGGGTTCTGGCAGGGCTGACACCGCCGGACGTGGAGTGTGTGCTTTACGATGATCGCATGGAGGAGATTCCATTCGATGAACCGACGGACCTGGTGGCGATCAGTATCGAAATCTATGCGGCTCGTCGAGCATACGAGATTGCTGCCGAGTATCGTTCACGCGGTGTTCCAGTTATCCTCGGCGGCGCGCATCCTTCGTTGTTTCCGGAGGAGTGTCAGGCTTACGCAGATTCCATTTATATCGGCGATGCAGAATTCCGCTGGGCCGAAGCCGTGGAAGATGCAAGGCAAGGACGACTGAAGCCGCGATACGATGCTGCGGTCGGGGTTGCTCAGGCTGGCGGTTCGCTGCCTCGCCGCGATTTGTTTGTCGGCAAAGGTTATCTGCCCCTGACGCTGATGCAGTTCAGTCGCGGTTGTCGCTTCGCCTGCGACTTTTGTGCAGTGAGTGCTTACTTCAAGAAGACGCAATACATCAGGCCGACTCAGGAAGTTTTGGAAGAGATTCGTCGACAGGATCGCAAATTTATGTTCTTCGTCGATGATAATTTTCTGTCCAACCATGACGCTGCCAAATCATTTCTGCGCGATCTGATCCCGATGAAGATTCGCTGGGTATCTCAGGCTTCGATCGATATGACGAACGATCTGGAACTCATGGAGCTGATGGCAAAAAGTGGCTGCATGGGGCATGTGGTCGGTTTTGAGTCGATCAGTCCGGAGAGCATCAAGCTGATGAAGAAGGCTCCCAACCTGATGCACAAAGAAGGTTGGGATCGTTATCAGGCTCAGGTTGAGATTCTGCGACAGTTTCATATGCAGACCTGGGCCACGTTTACGCTGGGACATGATTTCGACACGATTGAATCGATTCAGGAGACACATGAGTTCGCGATGCGAAATCGCTTTTGCTTTGCGGCCTACAATATTCTGATGCCCTACCCTGGCACTCCACTTTACGATCGTTTGAATCGTGAAGGTCGACTACTGTTTGATGGCAAGTGGTGGTTGCATCCGGAGTATCGATTCAATCAGGCTGCGTTCATTCCGAAGAACATGACGCCGGACGAGTTGACCGATGTGATCTGGAGTTGTCGAGACAAATGGAACAGTCCACGATCCATCTTCTGGAGAATGTGGGACTTTAAAACTCACATGAGTTCCTTCACGCGGCTGTTTATGTACCTCGCGTACAACCCGTTGTATGCGAAGGAATCGTATAAGAAGCAAGGGATGCTGTTTGGTCGAAATCGAAAAGGACCAATCGGTGTTCCGGTTGGTGAAACGTCGAGTCGTCGGTCGATCGAGAGGTCGGCCGAGACGACGGGTGTGCGTTGATAGTGTGTTGATTTTGGAGTGTCGATTTTCGCTCTGCGAAAGTGGCGTTGCTTTCGCAGAGCGAAAGACGACACTCATCCAGAAAACAGTCGGCCATAATCTTCGATCATCCGCAGAGTGGTAATTCAGATGCAGGAACCTTCACAACGCCAGGAACGACTGACTCCCGCTGAAGTCACAGCCCGGATTGTGCAGATCGTGTCTCAGCAGGAGACGACCAAGTACTGTGCGAAGTGCCAGAAACATGTTTTGGCTTTGCGTCCCGGAACCAGTCGGCTTCGACAGATGCTGTTGACCATGATTACGCTCGGGCTATGGTCCGTTGTCTGGATTGCTGATGCTGTCCGTCGGCCGGGGTGGCGATGTTCTGAATGTGATCAGCGAGTTGGGTGAGATGTGAGCAATGGGTTGTGCAATTCAGATTCAGTATCGCCGATCGAAGTCATTTTCAACTATTCTTTTCTTCTCTCAAAAAGTTCCCGTTTGGAGTATCCATGCAGACGATTGGCGTTGGAATCATCGGCAGTGGTTTCATGGGGCTGACATACAGCGAAGTTGCTGCCAGGCATGTTCGGGGATGCAAGCTGGTCGCAATTGCTGGCGGGCGTCGAGCGGCGCAGTTGGCGGCTGATTATAATGTGCCGGCCGAGGCGACCGTTGAGTCATTGCTGTCACGCGATGATGTGCATGCTGTTGTTCTGGCGACGCCCGACATTGATCGACTCCGGCTGACTCAAATGGCGGCTGCGACAGGCAAGCATGTGCTGGCCGAGAAGCCGATGGCTCCGACTGTCGCCGAGTGCGATGCGATGATTGCGGCCTGTGCGGCGGCGAATGTGAATCTTTCAGTGGTTAAGACGGAGCGGTTTCGGAAGATCACTCGAAAGGCCAAAGAACTGATCGACGACGGGACGGTCGGGCCGATTCAAATGCTTCGAACGGTTTCGGCTTTTCCGCTTCCCTTGTCACGCCAGCTCTTCGATGAGCGAGCCTGGATGTCGGATCCCAATGGCGGCGGACTCTTTATGGGAATGGCATCGCATAACACGGACTTTCTGCGATGGCTGACCGGCCGCAATGCCGTCAAGGTGTTTGCTCAGGCCACAACATACAGTGACATTTCCGGACCGCCACTTTCGGTGATGGCTCAGATTGTGTTTGAAGACAACATCATGGCACAGATGTGGATTACGGGCGAGCTGCCGAATCCGAGTCTGCCCAGCAGTGAAGTTCGGTTTCAGGTCTTTGGCCGAGATGCCATGCTGGATCTGGAGAACTTCGAGTTTCTGGATGTCGGCAAAGGCGACAAGTGGGAGCGTGTTTATACTCCAGAGAGGTTCGATTATCTGAAAGAACCGAAGTCGCCGATTCGCTTGTTTCCGCATATCGGCGTGATTCAGGAATTCATCGACAGTATTCGTGAGCAGCGTCCGCCCAAAGTTGGTGGTGCTGAAGGTCGAGCCGCGGTGGAACTGTGTGAAGCGTGTTTGATTTCCTCAAGAACCGGACAGGCTGTTACTTTGCCGTTATGACGTGATTTTCATTCTGGACAGAAACGAGGATCACCATGAGCGAACAAGCGGCCGAGACTTCTTCCGCAGGCTGTGGACTTTCGTGGCCTGAACAGCGACGTAATTTGATTTTGTTTGCTCTATGCACAGGAACGCAATATCTGGCGGCTCCGGTTTTGTACGTGGGAATCACTCAAGCCTCATTGTGTGATCGCCTCGGAGCTGATGCCAGAACGTCGAACTTGCCCGGTACGTTGTTCTTTGCGATGACCGCCATGCCGGCTTTGTATGCCTGGCTGTCTCCCGGAGTTGGGGCATTACGTCGTAATCTCGGACTGCTCTATGGGACATCGGCCATCATGCTGGTGATGCTGGCCATCACGTTGTCGTTACCAGTTTCCGATTCTTTTAAGCTGGGTATGGTGATTTTGCAGGGAGGTGTTTCCGGAGCCGTAATGCCGGCCGCCATCGGGTTGCTTTGGGAAGTTATGGGGCGAGGCTCAGATGAATCGCGGCGCGGCCTTGCTTTGGGGCTGGCTTTTGGTGGGGGGCCGCTCCTGGCTGTACTGGGTTCGCTGGGGCAAACCGCTTTGTTGGGCGGAAATTTGTTTGGGTGGCACTTTGATGGACTCGAGTATCCGCGCAACTTCATCATTCTGTTTGCTGCAGGCGTTCCGGTCATGGGGCTTGCTGCCGCCGTCTCCCAGTTGTTCGTGATTCAACCGGTTGCCCAGGAGCAGCCCAGAGAACCGCTTTCGGCAGTGAGGGGATTGCTTGGTGGAATTCTGCTGATGCTCGTCTCGATCGCATCGATGCATGCTGCTGACAGCCCCGTGGATCCGGCGAATGGAGCAAACACAGGAATACTCAAGTCCGGTCAGTTCTTTCGCGTGCTCGGAATTCTTTCTGCCGTCGGAGCTGTCGTTGCTTTTGTGGCCCATTTTCGATCAGTGCTCCAGTATCGCATTCTGTTGTTGGCGACCGTGGTGACAATCCTTGTGTATGCCGGCAATGTGATTCCTTCGAACATGAACCTGTATTCCGGAGAGGCGTTGGGAGATCTGCCGGAAAAGTATGCCGGAGTTCAGAACATGCTGCGTTTTGGATTCAAAGTTGTCGCCGGAGCAATGCTGGGATGGCTGCTGACACGTACCAATCCTCGCGTGGGACTTCTTGCGACCGCATCGATCTTTTTGTTGGCTCAAATCTGGGCGATGTGTGTGACTGGCCCATGGTATCTGGTCGCTTTTGGAATCCATGGCGCTGGTGAATTGGTTGGGGTGTATGCACCCAACTACATCGTGTCAGCGTCACGTCGTGATCAGCTTCGACGGAATATGGCTTTCGTCACCATGTTGATGGTTCCCGCCGCACCGGCCGGATATTTGTTTGGGGCTATTGTCGACGGTGTGAAAAGTTCCGGCTGGACTGCCCTCGGGATGAACAGTGCGGCATTGGGTTTTCGGCTGAGTTTTCTCGTCTGCGGGTTGTTCATTTTGACGGGCATCGTAATGGCAGTTCTGTTGCTGCCAGCGAAGCCAGGACCAGAGGAGGCAACGTGAGTTGAGAGCAGTCAATGGCGTGGATTTTCCATTGCCGTCAAGCAGCACGCGACGTTCGAGCAAAAGCGGCCGCCTGAATGGTGAATTATTGAAACCGCCGCTGGCGATCACACGTCCTAATTCAGGACAGGAGACCTCGCCCCCGAAAATGATCCATCGGAAAACGCCGTTCTTTCAGGCTCGCCAGACTTGATCGCGACAGCGAGAGACTCCAGAACGGATTGCGATGTGTCCAGAAAAGCCAGACTCTCTTTTTACCTGATCAAAACAGGCTATCAGTAAGCTGGTCGAGACTGCATTTCAATGGCTGTGAGCATCCCCTTTCGGCGGGTTTGACAACTTCTCTGTTTTCTCTGCGTCCGTTAGCTCGTCCCATTCTTCCAGACAAGGTGGGCAGCAGAAAGCGACCTTCTTTCCATTGAAATTCTTCACCAGTGAGGCATCAACTTCTTTCGGCTCGATCTGATTGCCCATGATTGGACAGACAGTGTTCACGAATTCCGAAGCACCGGTGGCTGATGTCGTCACTTCGACTCCGGTTTCGGAGCAGCCTGCGAGGCACAGGCAACCTGAAAACAGTGCGGCTTGAAGAATGCTTTTCATACAGAGTCTCTCATCGAATCTGGCCTTGGAAATACGTACTGTCGTGTTGGGTTGTCGCAACAGAGTTTAGAACGCTGTTGCTTCCTGTCCATCACTGTAATTCCGATGGACGACGTTTCCCAATCATGCTTTTTCTGGTTTTGTCGACGCTGGCTCGACGGTCACCGCTCCTGCGGCATTAAGCGGCAAAATGGCGGCTGTAGTTATGGCTTTAAAACACAGTGTTGCCAGCGGTGGGACTGTGATGGCAATGCTTTGAGCACGCCCGTGAGCAGCTTCTGCCCTGGAGTAAACTCCGCCCTGGTTCCCAATTCCAGCACCGCCATACCAGGCTGCGTCGCTGTTAAAAATTTCCTTGTAGAAGCCGGGACGAGGAACCCCCAGTCCGTACTGCTCGCGTGGGGCAGGCGTCAAATTGCTGACGACAACAATGATTTCCGATGCGTCCTGTGTCTGGCGAAGGAAAGCGATGACGACGTTGGTCTGATCATCACCGACGATCCATTCGAATCCCTGCGGTACGACATCGCCGTCATGCAGAGCAGGTTCGCTGGAATAGAGTCGATTGAGGTCGCACATCATGCGGCGAATCCCTTCATGCGTCTCGAACGTGCGCAAAGGCCAGTCGACTTCTGCGTCGTGATTCCACTCCGTCCATTGACCAACTTCGGTACTCATGAACTGCAGTTTTTTGCCTGGCGCCATGTACTGCCCGGCCAGCAGCAAACGCAGATTTGCAAACTTCTGCCATGTGTCGCCGGACATCTGAGACAACAGCGAATGTTTGCCGTGAACGACTTCATCATGAGAGAGTGGCAGCACAAAGTTCTCGGAGAACGCATAGATGCTGCGGAAAGTCAGATCGTTCAAATGATAGCCACGGAAGATGGGATCTCGTCGCATAAATCGCAACGTATCGTTCATCCAGCCCATATCCCATTTCATCGTGAAGCCAAGTCCACCGGTGTAGCAGGGACGTGAAACGCCGGGCCATGCCGTGGATTCTTCCGCGATCGTCATGACACCCGGGAACTCGGCGTGCATCAGCGTATTAAAGCCTCGCAGGAAGTCGATGGCTTCCAGATTCTCACGGCCACCGTACTGATTGGGGATCCATTGGCCGGAGTCACGTGAATAATCCAGATACAACATCGAAGCCACCGCATCCACTCGAATGCCGTCGATGTGGTAAACGTCGCACCAGAACCTTGCACTGGAAATCAGGAACTCGGTGACCTCACGGCGACCGTAGTTGAAGATGAGCGTATTCCAGTCCGGGTGAAATCCGAGTCGCGGATCAGCATGCTCATACAGGCATGTGCCATCGAACATTGCCAGCCCATGAACGTCGGTCGGGAAATGTCCGGGCACCCAGTCAATCAGCACACCAACACCACGCTGATGCATATGATCGACGAAGTACTGGAAGTCATGCGGCGAACCGAATCGTGACGTTGGAGCAAAGTACCCTGTGGTCTGGTATCCCCAGGAACCATCGAAAGGGTGTTCGGTGATTGGCATCAATTGGATATGGGAATAACCCATTTCGACGACATAATCTGCCAGCGAATGTGCGAGTTCACGATAGTTGAAAAACGTGCGGCCATCGCGAGGGCGTTTCCACGAACCGAGATGCACTTCGTAAATGGAAACCGGAGCCCTCAACCAGTCAGTTTCTGCTCGGCGTTTCAACCACGCCGCGTCGTGCCATTGGAAGTCACGCAGGCTCCAGACTATGGATGCGGTGTGAGGACGTTTTTCCGAATAGAAGGCAACGGGGTCCGCCTTCTCAAGCAGATGACCGCTTTGCGTTCGAACTGCGTATTTATATCGAGTTCCGGGGATGACACCACGAATCGTTCCGCTCCAGACACCGGTGTCGCTGGAGTTCAGCCAGTCGCGACCGGAAGTCCATCCATTGCCATCACTGATGACAGAGACTTCGCGGGCATTGGGAGCCCAGACTGCGAACCTGACCCCTCCCGGCACCAGATGCGCGCCGCAGTAGCGATAAAGTGAGGAGGCATCGGCAGGCAGATCAAACGAGTTGACACCCCGCGAACTTCCGGTCGGCTGCAACGAAGTCGTTTCCGTCTGCATGGCGTTTCAC
>JBIIIF010000101.1:0-21259 GCA_044235005.1 Planctomycetaceae bacterium
AATCGATAAGGCATTTCTCGATCCAAAAAACCGAGGCGGTCTGCTGGCTAGTGAGGTTCAGGCAAGATTAGGCAATACGATCGACACTGACGCTGACAAATTGTCGGAGGAACTGAGTGAACTCCAGAAAGATGCGTCGATTCAGGCGGTTCGCGGCGGCGGCGAAGGAGATGTTTCGAAGACTCAAGTCCTGTGGATGAAGAAGACGAAATCTGCGTCGCACATCGTTTCACCGCTCGTGGCGGACGGCCGCATGTTTTTGATCAAGCAAGGCGGCATCACCGCCTCGTTTCAGGCCGCAGACGGAGAACCCGTCTGGGACCGTCGGAGAGTCGGTGCGGATGGATCGTATCTGGCCGCTCCTGTTTACGGTGACGGCAAGATTTATGTTACTTCGGAACCGGGTGTGATCAGCGTGATCGAAAGTGGCCCGGAACTAAAGGTGCTCGCCAACAACGATTTCGGGGAGGCGATCGCAGCGACGCCCGCTCTTGTCGACGGGCAGATCTTTGTCCGCACGCGCACAAAGCTATTCTGCATTGCCAACGAAGCAAAGTGAGACATCAGGAAACCAATCACTCATCAAGCCGCGAAAAGCTTCTCTTCAGTCAAACTTGACCTGAAACCCGGAGATCATCATCCCTGCGTCGACGGTCAATGTCTGGCCGGTCACAATTCGACTGCCGGTAATGAGACTAACAATACCGTCAGCAATATCTTCAGGCTGACAAGTTCGGCCAAGGGGAAGACTCTTCTTGTACGCCTCGACCAGCGTATCGAATCGATCGCCAAGCCCGGCATGAGTCCAGCGAGTTTCCACGAATCCCGGCGCAACCCCGTTCACTCGAATCAGAGGGGCGAAGGTGCGAGCCAGTGAGACGGTCAGGTTGTCCAGAGCGGCCTTGGTGCAGCAATACGGAATGGAACTGCCCTGTCCCAACTGAGCGGCCACGCTGGACACGTTGACGATCATGCCGCCGCCGGATGCTGTCATCGGCTCTCTCACAGCACGCGCACAATGGAATGCACCAACGACATTCACCTTCCAGAGACGCTCCCAGGACTCATCCGTCGCGGCTTCCAGATTCTGAAAGGCGATGAAATCCGTTGTCCCGGCGCAGTTGACCAGGACATCAATGCGTCCAAAGACTTCCATCGTCTTCGAGACCATCAGTCGACAGGCGGCGTCATCGGCAACATCAGCTTTCACAGCAATCGCCTGCGACCCCAACGCGACGATCTCCTGCACAGTTGATTCCGCATCAGCCTCCGAACGGGAGTAATTCACAACAACACAATAGCCAATCCGAGCGAGCGCCAGTGAGGTTGCTCGACCGACTCCAGTTCCCCCACCGGTAACGATGGCAACTTTATCTGCAGACGACATTGATGATTTCCTTGAGAGCACGAATACTGAGCAGAGACTAAATGATAAAATGTGGCTTATTCAAACAAGCGTGGAACGCCTAAAGATGCCGCAACTGACGCTCCGGAAGATGAGCCTCTGAGACCGGACGAGCAACCGGCGACGGCAGATCAAACTTCCTCAGGAACCCGGGACGATCACGGCGACCGGAGCGAGTGTAATCGGACCAGATCTCCAGTGCGACGCTTCGCTCCTCCAGTCCTCGGACGTCAGTGAGATATTCAAACACGCGTTCAAACAAACGGCTGAGCGAAATCCCGTGTCTTCGCTGTTCTTTCTCGTACAGCCAGTCGCAGAAGCTCTGGAACTCAAAGAATGCTGACGTCTGATCGTCGAGCATCGTTTTCAGAGTCGCCGAAAAATTCCCGCTGTTGCCAACAAGATCCCAATACCGCGCGAAACGTCGGAGCCCATTCATCTGCTCAAACGACAGCAGCCGATTCGACAAAATTTCATAAGGTGCGTTTTGGCTGTAAACCATCTGCCAATCAGAGTCATGACGAATAATCGGAGTGCCACGCAATCGCTTGAGAATTCCAACCTGAATCTCCTGCGGATGAAGAGCATACAAGCGATCGAACCCGGCCGCGAAACTCTCCAGCGATTCACCCGGCAGACCAACGATCAGATCCGTGTGAATATGCACGCCCGTTTCACTGCGCAGGAAACGAAGATTCTCTTCCAGCTTTAAATTATCCTGAGGTCGACTGATCAACGCGCTGACGTCATCGCTGAAGGTCTGAACTCCAATTTCAAACTGCAGAGAACCAGCAGGGAAGCGTTGAATAATTTCCCGCAGTGACTCCGGAAGTCGGTCCGGAATCAGCTCAAAGTGCAAAAACAAGCCGGGTGTCCAGCGTTCCAGAAAGAACTCCAGGATCGCTCGACTGATTCGCAGATTCAAGTTGAACGTTCGATCCACAAATTTAAACTGCTTCGCGCCGCGATCCATCAGCGTCTGCATCGACTCCAGAAACAGCGGCAGCGCAAACGCGCGGACTGGAATCTCAAGCGCCGACAGGCAGAACTCACAGGTGAACGGACAGCCGCGTGAGGCTTCAACGTAGAGAACTCGATGTGCAAGATCTTCAGCCGTGTAATGGTCATAGGGCAGAAGAACCTGATCCAGTGCAGGCACAGATGCATGCAGAATCTTCGGAATCAAACCGCGAGACTCGGTGTCGCCCATCGACAGGAGCCGTTCGCATAACAACCGAAATTCGAGATCAGCCTCACCCGTGATGACAAAATCCGCAAGAGCCACAATTGGCTGTGTCTCCGTTTCGTAACTCACCTCCGGACCGCCCAGCACCACCACAACGTCAGGAGCAACCTGTTTCAGGTCGGCAATCAAACGCAGTGTCTGATCAACATTCCAGATATAAACACCAAACCCCACGATCTTCGGTGCTTCGCTGAGAATTGCGGCGAGAACATCCTGAAGATTGTCATTGATGGTGAACTCGCGAATGACAGAATCCGCCTGCAGATCTCCGAGATTGGCCTGCAGATAACGGAGTCCGAAACTGGAGTGAATGTAACGGGCGTTAAGTGTTGTCAGGACGATGGAAGTCATGCAGAGACAGTTCTTTTGACAACTACTTGTTAACCTGTTCGTCCGTATCAACCAGCAGTCGGTACGATTCCTGCGATGACTCCAGATGACGAAGCTGATCGATCACTCCCTCACGCTGCAGAATTCGTCCCAGGCGAGCCAGGATCTGAAGATGAGTCGCCGAATCCCGCGCCAGAACCAGAAAGAACATATCCGTCATCACTCGTCGCGGAGCACCGAAAGGAATTCCGGAAAGTGTACGGCCATAGGCAATCACGGACTGGCCCAGAGCATCCGGAAGCGGGTTTCGCGGATGCGGAATCGCGACTCCATTTTCGAAGCCCGTCGACATCACCTCTTCGCGTTCCTTGACCGCCTTCAGCACGGCTGCAGGATCCCAGACATGCCAAGTCCGACCGGCCACCTCGATCAAGGCCTGTAGCACCGCTGGACGTGTTCCGGCATCAAGCGGAACCTGGCAGGTGTCCGGATGCAGCAGCTCGGTAATCGCGTTGGGGGTCCGAAGTTCCGTATTCTGCTGAGACTGCTCGAACTGAGCCAGGCCTTCATCATCGAGACTTCGAATGTCCTGTTCGAGCCAGTGAGTGATCTCGATCTCGTTAAATCGCCATTCGCCTGCGATACGTCGCCCGGGTATGACACCTCGATTCACCAGCTTCTCGACCAGACGTCGATCTCGTCCGAGCTTCTGAACCAGTTCATCCAAATTGTAGAAATCGCGAGACACGGGTTTTCGTCATTCGATTGAGAATTCGGGGCGGGATGAGCGTGCATGGTACAGCATGAAAGGCTCCCGGTGTTAAGGGCTCAAAACACTTCGGGATGTCCTCTCAGAAAGTACGCTCCAGGATACCAACGCAGGCCTCCCAAATCGCCCCTTTTCAACCAGCCAAGTTCCTCTTGGCCGGAAATCAGAATTCGGAGTACTATCCCGGGCTTTGTTGAACTGTGAGTGATTGAAGGCACTGGGATGTGTCCCGGTGGTCACTCAAAGGTTGATTCGAGGCGATTTCGAAATGGATTTCAACATTCGCCCTGTCGCGAAAGCTTGCGCGAAATCCGGACGGACTTTCCGCCCGGGTGATACGTGCTGGTCCGTATTGTTCGAAAAAGACGGGCAGTTGGTGCGACAGGACTTTAGTGCCGAGGTGTGGGCTGGTCCGCCGTCGGGCGCGATTGGCCATTGGCGATGTCAGGTTGCTGAATCGGCTGAAGCTGGTCGTCCAAAGCTCGATGCAGATTCACTGTTCGACTACTTCCTGCAGTTGAGTGATTCTCCGAATATCGTCCAGCAGCAATATCGCTATGTGCTGGCTTTGCTGTTGTTGCGAAAACGACGATTGATTCTGGAGCAGGTCATCGACGTTGATGACCGGCCGGTGATGCATCTGGTCGGCAGTGCTGGTGAAGGTCCGTTTGACGTTCCTGAAGAGGAGCTCTCAGAGGATCAGATCGAAAGGCTTCAACATCAACTGTTTGACTCAGGGCGTTCCGTCGCCGCTTAGGGCTGATTTCTCCTGCTCCGTCTGGAACATCCATTAATGAACCCTGTTCGAATTATCCTGCTGATCGTTTTGGCAACCACGGGTTGTCAATTGGGCGGGCGTCGACAGGAAGTTCGTATTGTTGATCCGGTACTGCCGGAGTCGATCGGTCGCATTGAGCTGGTCGAATATCTGAACGGCAAAACGGAAGGACTCCAGAGCTGGCGTTGCATGAATACTCACGTTCATGTTAAAAGCCCGGATCTGATGATCCCTCAGAAACTCAAAGGGACATTGGCCTGTTCTGCTCCCGGACAATTTCGACTTGTTTGCGACAATACGGTCGGTCATGCAGATTTCGGCGCTAATGAAGATATCTGCTGGGCTTATGTAAAGCCCGGCAAGTCGGTCGTCATGACATGGAAGCATGAAGACTCAGCACTGCTGCAGCACTTGCCCGGCGGCTTACCGCGGCTGGAACCGGAGTGGCTGATGACCGTGCTGGGTGTCGAGCCTCTGAATGCCGATCGATACGATCTGCAGCATGCTCCGAAAGGATCTAAAGAAGTCTGGCTGGTTGCGATTGAAGACGCACCGGATGGCTCTTCACTGCGACGAGTCATCAAAGTGGACACGGTGTTGGGTGTCATCCGACGTCATGCCCTGTATGACAGTGATGCTCAACCGCTTCTGATTGCCGATCTCAGCGACTACAAGTCTGTCGGCAGGCACGAGCTGCCGCATACCGTTCGCATTGACTTCCCCAAAACAGAAACTCAACTGACCCTGAAGTTTTCGGGCATCGAAACAGGTTGTCAGGTGGCGGAGGCGTTATGGCAGCCTCCTCGAAATGTGGAAGTCATGGACCTGGGCGACTATGTTCGTCTTCAGATGCAGCACGATCCTCACTTCGCACCTCAGGGACGTCCGGGTGCCAGGGCCAACGCAGCTCCCGGAGTAAAAACGGCATCCCATCCGGGTACTCGCGGCACGGCCAAAGGCAACGCCTATGTCGGCTCAGAGCCATCGTTCGATAATGAACCTCCGTTTGATACCCAGTCCCCCAATATGCACCTGACGGGAAACGAGAAGTTTTATTCTCCCGACGGAGATGATTCTTTTGATGATCAGGCTTCAGACCCAAGTCATACCAGCGAAGAGGACTGGGAGAGAGCTCTGGCGGAAGAATCGCTGGTCCCCGACTTCGACGTCGTGGCACCACCGTCATCATCTCAGGGCAAGAAACGCTGGTTTCAGATCTGGAAGAAGTAAAAAACGCACGGCCATGATCCCGGTTTCATACTCCGATGGGATCTTATAGACGCGAAGTGTTTTGTCCTGATTGCTTTCATGGGCGAAAGGGAGAGGACAAAGCCTGGCCTTTCAGCCACGAGTTAAACGAAGGGATTTTAGAGACTCCACACCTGCAGGATCGCAGGGGAGTCTCCGGTGATACCTCCAAAGAACAGTATCATCGAAGATCTGAATTCGACCGGTCCCCTGCGTGCAGAGAACCAGAGTCCGCTTACCGTATGTTTTCGCGACGCCATTGACGGCAGATTTCGGGGCGTGGCTGGCCATTCGAATTCCTCACCGCGTCGTCCTCATTCGCGGACGGGTATCTGCAAAAGACCTGCGCGGTCGGAGCAGCGATGTTTCACATTGTCCGCGTCATTCTATTCCGGGTACACGGCTCGAACAGGACGGCTGCGAGTGTTAGGCGGTGCTGATGATGATGGCTGGGAATCCGGAGACTCATTGAATCCGGAGACACGCTGAATCGGAGCGGACACCGGTGCGGCGGCTACCGGGCCTCGAGTTTCCGGGAACGCTCGAATGGTGGTCACGATGGTTTTCTCCTGCACGACTTCCTTTTCGTCAGACGTGGTCAGTTTCATCGTGATGTAACGCGTCAGATTCATCTCCAGCGGCAGTCCGGTCGCACGGTCCACAATGCAGCGACCAAGACTGTGTCCTCCGGAAATTCTCAACCGTCCCGCTGTATTCAGTGCTGCGGCATCTCCGGAAGCGATGCGGCCGGTGATATCAATTTCGGCCGTTGTTTCGTTGATGCCTGTCAGTCGATATGTGGAAGTTAATTGAACCGGAACCGGTTGCATCAAACGACGTTCGCGAGTCCAGACGTCACCAGGAAGAACTCGAGAGGCGGCATCCGGATCGACGGTTGCGTCGTAGGGGAGGAGGCCGATGGAGTCATCAACAAAGTTGGCAACACCGTCGTCGCCGAATCGATTGCTGATTTCGGAGAGCAGGGTTTCTCGTCGTTCCAGAGGAACTTCTGCCACGCAGCGTTCCAGAAACTCCTTGTAGCCCACCATTTCGCGAATGCTGTTATCGCGACCAAGCCAGAACGAGAAGCCGTTGTTAATCATTCCGGCATAAGGCAGAGCGTCCCATGGAACGGCTCCGGCGTGAGTTGATGAATCATAAGACAGTTGCTGTCCGGCCACGTCGTGAGCATAGTTGACTCGGGAATAACGGACTCCCAGCAGGATCGCATCATCGCGGACCTCTTCCACGGTGATCACCAGTGTCAGTTCCAGCCGGGTTTCCGCCAGGGCCGGAGCCTGCTCGGATCTCTGAACCAACGTCTGATGGACTGTCTTGACCAGCGGAAATCGATCGCCCTTCTCGAGACGCAGTTCCAGGCGATCACCGCGAGCACTGGATTGGCCGGAACGACGATCAGCCGGACGGGTACGGCTGACGGTCTGAATGTGATCTGTTTGGTTGTCTTCGGTGTAGACAGGCTCAGCGGGCTCTTTAAGCCTGGCTGAGGAATTACTGTCGGAGTTCAGAAGTTCATCGATCAGGGCGGTGTCTGCATCGGCGGGAGCCGGTTCCGTTGAACCGCAGCCTGTCAACAGAAAACCTGCACCGGACAGCAGCAGAAAACGCTTGTGATGTCGGAATCGATCCATGATTCAGCAACTCCTCGAGTCCCGGAAATCCATTCGGGATGTCGTAATTCTATGCCGCGTATGACATTGAGATCTGGAGGTTTGCGGGACCATCGTCCGGGGCAATTGTTCAATCCTGACCGCCTACTGGATAGAAACGTAGCACGGAAGTCTAACAGGAATCGGCAAGGGCGGTAAAGATTTAACTGAACGGCAAAAATGCTGTCAGTCCTGTCAAAGAACGTGTGGCCGACGGTTGCCCTCGGTAAATCAGGCTGTCATCATCCGATCTCGTTGGATCCGGATCCGCCTTATCCCGCAGACTTTTTTGCCAGGATTATTGAAGAACACTATGAAAACTCGCCTCTTTGCCATGATGTTTCTGGAGTTCTTCATTTGGGGGGCGTGGTTGCCGCTGATTTTTGGTTACCTGCCGGGGCTTGGATTCACAACAGCTCAGCAGTCCTGGATTTTGAACGCGTTTCCAATCGCGTCGATCATCGGAATGTTCTTCAGTAATCAGTTTGCCGACCGAAACTTCTCGGCCGAGCGTTTCCTTGCCTTCAGTCATCTGGTCGGCGGGCTCGCAATTCTGGGACTGGCATTTACGAAATCGTTCTGGCCATTCTTTGGCCTGATGTCTCTGCACTGCTTGCTGTACGTTCCGACAATCTCGATTACAAACTCGATCGCCTTCGCGAACATGAAGGATGCTCAGAAGGAGTTCGGGATCGTGCGAATGGGCGGGACCTTTGGCTGGATATTTGCAGCGTGGCCGTTCACATTCATTCTTGTTGACTGGGCGAAGGTCGATGCGGCCAAACCAGAAGGGTTTGTTGCGTGGCTGGGAGCAGTCCTGGCAAATGGACTTACAGGCGAACCGCTCCAGGATGCAACAAAGTGGACGTACATCGTTGCCGGAGTGGCGTCATTGGTGCTGGCCGCATTCAGCCTGACACTGCCGCACACTCCTCCGAAAGCCGCTGTCGAAGGAGAAGCTCAGTCGTTGGCCTGGTTGCAGGCGGCCAAACTGTTGAAGCATCCTTTTGTGCTGATCCTGTGGATCGTGGCCTTTATCGATTCGTTCGTCCACAACTGTTACTTCAACTGGACGGGGACATTTCTCTCCAGCAAAGAAGTTGGTATCCCCGGCAACTGGGTGATGCCCGTGATGAGTATCGGACAAATTGCAGAAATCCTGACGATGTTTGTGCTGGGGGCAACGCTGAAAGCTCTGGGCTGGCGGACCACGATGATCGTGGGAGTTCTGGGGCATGCTTTGAGATTCGCTGTTTACTCCTTTATGCCTCAGAAAGAACTGATCATCGTCGTCCAGATTGTTCATGGTGTCTGCTACGCGTTTTTCTTCGCGACAGTCTACATCTTTGTGGACGAGCATTTTCCGAAGGACGTGCGTTCCAGCGCACAGGGGTTGTTTAATGTGATGATTCTTGGTGTAGGCGCATTGGTTGCGAACACGGTCTGTCCTTATCTGATGCAGGAGGTTTATACGAAAGACGGAGTGATCGACTTCCACGGTCTGTTCCTTGTGCCGATGGCGGCTGCCATTGCGGCCTCATTGGCGATGGCCATCTTCTTCCATCCGCCAAAGATTAATGCTGTCGCCTCCGGGACCCCTGTAACAGGTCACTGACAGGTCAGGAGATCACTGTGCAACGGACGCATCAGCCAAAGCAAACGGAGTTCATTGCGGCGGGAGCAGAATCGGCGGCATTCAACGCGGTTTCGTTCCTGCCGTTTGTGGCCAGCCTCACGACTCACCCTGTGATGATCTCCGACATTGACGGCGGCACCGTCTGGGTCAATGAAGCGTTTACTCGTGTTTCCAGCTGGCCATTGCATGAAATCGTCGGACTGAAGCCCCGTGAGTTTCTCCACGGCCCGAAGACAGACCCTGCGGTCGTTCGCCTGATCGATGAAAACGTAACGGCAGGCAGGGGTTTCCAATGCGAGATTCTGAACTACAAACGAGATGGCAGCATCTTCTGGATCTCACTGGATGCTCAGCCCATCACGGATCAGAGCGGCAAGCTGATCGGATACCTGTCGGTTCAGAGTGATATCTCCGACAGAAAGCGTATTGAAGCGGCGTTGTTGAGAGAGCACTGGCTGCTGGAAACGGTCAGTGTCTGTCTCAGCAAGTACATTTCGACCGATAATCCTCGCACCGCCTTTGAAGATCTGCTGGTACGTTTATTAGCGCTGACTTCGAGCAAGTATGGATTTATCGGAGAAGTCTGTTTTACTGACTCCGGCACTCCGTGGCTGCGGACACTGGCTCTCTCTGATATTTCCTGGGACAAGGCGACGCATCAGCTTTATAAAGAGAATGCTGACAGAGGATTTGAATTCAGAAACTTAAGAACGTTGTTTGGTGAAGCTCTGGTGACGGCACGTCCCGTGATCAGCAATTCGCCGGCGACGGACGAAAAAAGTGGAGGAATTCCAGCCGGGCATCCTCCCCTGGATCATTTTCTGGCTCTGCCCATTCTTCGGGACAAATCGCTGGTAGGACTGATTGGAGTCGCGAATTGTCCGGACGGTTATTCCGAAGCCGACGTGACATTTTTGCAGCCGTTAGTCACGGCGATCAGTCAACTCATCGATGCTCATCGCCGGGATGTTCAGCGTCGTGAGACGGAACGTTCGCTGCGGCAGACCGAAGAATGGCTTGAAGAAACCGGGCGTGTGGCGGAAGTCGGCGCATGGCAGATTGACCTGACCACCATGACTTTGCGATGGTCGGCGCAAACTTACAGGATGCACGAAGTACCTTCTGACTACGTGCCGACGGTTGATGCTGCCATCAACTTTTACGCCCCGGAGGCGCGAGATTCGATTCGTAATGCCGTAACAAAAGCAATGCAGGATGGTACGGCCTGGGATCTTGAGCTGCCTTTTGTCACTGCGAAAGGGCGTCATCGCTGGATGCGTGCGATAGGCCATGCAGCGTGGGAAGATGGTCGAGTTGTACGATTGTTCGGCTCGTTCAAGGATATTACAGAGCGTCGGCTGATTGCGGAAGAACGTGAGCGTCTGCAGGAACAGGTGACTCGATCCCAGCGAATGGATTCCGTTGGTCGACTGGCCGGCGGTATCGCGCATGACTTCAACAATATGCTGGCCGTCATCCTGGGGCATTCGGAGATGATGCTGCTGGATGAAACACTGCCATCAAAGTACAGAGTTCATCTCAAGGCAATTCAGACGGCCGGACATCGTTCGGCAGCCATGACTCAGCAACTCCTGACATTCGCGAGGAGACAAAACGCGTCGCCGCAGACGGTGAATATCAACAAAGCCGTCGAACGAATGCTGGATCTGCTGCGGAAATCGATGGGAGAAAAAATCGAGATCGAGTGGATGCCGAGAGAGGGCGCATGGACGGTAAATATCGATCCCGTTCAGTTGGATCAGATTCTGGCCAATCTGTGCATCAATTCCCGCGACGCCATTTCAGACCACGGCCGGATCATGTTATCGACACGGAACGAAACACTCCGGACCACTCGCAAGTTTCGCACTCACGAGGTTCGCCCCGGTGAGTATGTTGTCTTAACGGTCTCCGATACCGGATGCGGAATCAGCGAAGCAACCCTGGCACATCTTTTCGAACCCTTCAACACCACCAAGCGAGCAGGTGATGGCCCGGGACCGGGATTGGGGCTTGCAACGGTCTACGGAATCGTCAACCAGAATGGTGGTTCAATTGACGTCGAAAGTAGTCCCGAGATCGGCACCACATTCAGAATTTATTTGCCAAGGCACGGTGGGTCAGAGAAAGAGAACACAGTTCAGACAGACACGGCGGCCGTCCCCAAAGGCGGCACAGTCCTGCTTGTGGAGAATGAGCCCGCAATGCTCAGGATCGGCAAGTTATCCCTGCGACAACTGGGCTACAAGGTCCTGGCAGCAACGACCATCGAGGAGGCGGTTCAAAAGGTTCGAGCACAAGGATCATCGATCGATGTTGTCCTGACTGACGTCGTGCTGGGCGGAGGAAACGGCTGTACGCTCGCACGAGAGATTCAGGAGATTCATCCCGCCATGCGATTCGTGTTCATGTCCGGACTGGGCGAACACATTGCAATCGGGCAGGGGACGTCCAGTCACCCTTTCAAGGTCCTGACGAAACCTTTTGATCTGCAACGTCTATCAAACGCCGTTCGCGAAGCCGTCAGCATGGATCACCCGGCATCTTTTTCGTCCTGAATCGTAAGTTTTGAAGTGGCGATGTTCATGACTGCCGAGGATCAGCGGACCCAAAAAACACAGGGGATAGCGGCAAACGCGCAACTTCAAAACGCGTCAGCGAGGGATTTCGCGAAACACCGCGTCAAACGCAAAAGCACAATCCCTCGCTGACGCAGCGGGTTGGGATAGTCGCAAACTCGCAACTTCAGAATGGATGGGGCGGGTTGTAAAACCCCATAAGTGCAACCGCCATCTGGATCACCGGGAATCAGCGGCCGCCTGAAACTGCGAGAAGGATGGACATCCGTCTCAGCGTGTATCCGTCTTCAGCGTGCTCACGACAGAATATCGTGGAGCACTTCGCCATGAACATCGGTCAGGCGAAAATCTCTGCCGGCATATCTGAACGTCAATTTCTTATGATCGAAACCAAGGCAATGCAGCATCGTTGCATGCAGATCATGAACACTGGTCGGCTTATCGACAGCCTTAAATCCAATGTCATCGGTTGCTCCGTAGACAGTGCCGCCCTTGATTCCACCGCCAGCCAGCCACACACTGAAGCCCCAGTGATTGTGATCGCGACCGGACTGAGGTTTGCCGTCCCCTGAGAGTTCAACCGTCGGAGTCCGACCAAACTCGCCCCCCCACAGGATCAGAGTGTCCTCAAACAAACCTCGCTGTTTCAAATCTGTCATGAGAGCTGCAATCGGCTGATCAATTTGTCCCGCCAGATTTCGATGAGCCGCCTCAATTCCCGCATGATTATCCCATGGTTGCCCGGCACCATGCCAGAGTTGAACATAACGCACTCCTCGTTCCAGGAGTCGACGTGCAATCAGCGTTTGGCGTGCGTGAATTCCCTCGCCGTACATCTGCTGAATGTGGGCCGGTTCACGGCTCACGTCAAACGCATCGGCCGCATCGTGCTGCATACGAAACGCCAGTTCAAACGACTGAATCCGCGCGTCGAGTCTTTGATCGATTCGCTGAGCCCGGTGTTCTGCATTCAGTCGAGCCAGCAGATTCAACTGCCTGCGCTGCGCTTCTGTTGCGATCTGGGGATGTTCGATGTTCTCAATAAGCCGGCTCAGTTCCTTATGCTGTGAATCAACATAGGTGCCCTGAAATGCACCGGGGAGAAATGCCGACTGCCAGTTTTCGGTGTCTTTAATGGGAAGTCCACCGGGACACATTGCGACAAAACCCGGCAGGTTCTGATTCTCCGTGCCAAGCCCATAAAGAACCCAGGCGCCCATGCTGGGCCGCGGCTGCACGGAGTCGCCACAATTCATCAGCATCAGCGAAGGCTCATGGTTCGGGACCTGCGCATACATGGAACGAATCACGGCGATGTCATCAATGTGGGCGGCCGTTCGGGAAAAAATCTCACTGACTTCGATACCCGACTGACCGTACCGGCGAAACTTAAACGGCGATGGAAATGCGGCCCCGGTCTTTCGCTCGGTCAGCAGATTATCGCCCATCGACTGCCCGGCATATTTGCTCAGCAGCGGCTTAGGATCGAACGTGTCAACGTGGGACGGACCACCATTCAGAAAGAAATGAATGACCCGTTTGGCCTTCGGCAGAAATGGTGCTGGCCGATCACTCAGCGGCCCGACTTCCATCGCGTTCAGCCGACCGTCAGCATTGAGCACATGTGCCAATCCGAGTGCGCCGATACCCAAAGCGGAACGCTGCAACATTGACCGACGGCCTGTCGCGGGAGACTGAACAGATGCCGGCGCGACGATTTTACTGAGCCCGGCCGACGTGGAACCGGGATTCGTCGCAAGTGATTTGAAGATATCGTTTCGCATGGGGAAACTCTCTGGCGATAAATACAAGGCCGGATGGTCTGGTCGGCTCGGGCTCCGTGAATTCGAGCTCAGTAAACTCAGGATTCATGAATTCGGGATTCCAGACGGGCCAACGCCGGGCTATGCATCATACCCAGAACGATCGTTCAGGCGAAACGAAGAACTCCACGACTATGACACTTCGACCCAGCTTCGAGACTGGTGGCTTCTGAGAATCGCTTCGCAGATTCTGATTTCACGATCTCCATCGGCAAATGTCGGATAACTTTGCCCAGAGAAATCCTGCTGTTGAATGGCATTGTAGAAGGCCGCAAAACAGCCTCGGAAGGAGTCTGCGTAGCCTTCGTTATGGCCTCCCGGGTAAGCCGCATGAATTGCTGCTGCTGGCGACAAAAGTGCCGGATCACGAATCAGTGTTTCGTTCGAACGATCTCGATGCCCCAACCAAAGCTCATTAGGGACTTCACTGTTCCACGCACAGGCGGACTCTGAACCTGCCACTTCAAACCGCAGACAGTTCTTTCGCCCGGCATTCACCTGAGACACATGCAGGCTGCCCCTTGCGCCGTTCTCGAATTGCAACAGAATCGCGCCGTAGTCGTCGGTCATAATCTCAACGGACTTCCTTGCGGATTCGTCTGCGGCCGCGAACGTTGTGATTTCACCAACAGGTCTGTTGCGAACTGGATGGACTGTCATCAGATCCGCACAGACAGCAGAAATTCTCAACCCGCTCATCCATGTGATCAAATCCAGCCAGTGAGTGCCAATGTCCGCAACAGCTCTCAGGGCACCTCCCTGACCGGCAAGCACTCTCCAGTTGTAGTCGGTGGACTTGAGAAGCCAGTCCTGAATATAGCTTCCGTTCACATGCAAAACTTCCCCCAGATTTCCATTTTGAATTCGGCAACGCACCTCAGAACAAAGCGGATAAAAGCGGATGTTGTAGTTAACAGCCGTCGCCTGATGATTAAACTGGTTTGCAAGATGAACCAGCTCCGCAGATTGACGGCTGTCCATCGCAAGAGGCTTCTCGCAGAGGACATGCTTGCCGGCTTTCAGGGCCTCGGAAACCAGTTCGAAATGAGAGTGATTAGGCGTACAAACATGAACGCAGTCAACCTCCGAGTCTTCCAGAACCTCCCCAACTGACAGATAGGGACGAGCCAGGTTGTACTTGCTTGCCGCAGCCCGGCTCTTTGCTTCAGATGATCCCAGAATCCCGGTCACATTGACTCCGATTCTGCGAAGGGCATCCAGATGAACCCAGCTCATAAAGCCTGTGCCGATAATGGCTGTTTTTAATGGGCGCATTGAGAACTCCTGGGATCTAAGAAACGAATGAGTGGCAGAGTTCAACGTTCAGGAAGCCGAGGACCGGACGACATAAACGTGAAAGATATCCGAGTCCGAACAGGGGGCTTGGATTGAATCTCCGTATGGAATTCGCAATCCTTAACCGTCAACAAAGTGTATCACACGAGCGTGCGGTCGAAATGGATGTCAGAATCATGGTCCGAGAAACAATGCTGATACCAGAAATTCTGGTCCTGGTCGCATTGCTGCTCGTGCCGGGTCGTGTTCTTGCGGAAGAGTCTCAATCGTCCGACACTTCCGGCCTTGTTATGGTTAGCTCACAGCTTGAGGAAACAGCGGAACAGGGCTTTGGCTTAGAAGATTGGTCACGGCTTCTCAGCCGCAATGCCGCTCTGCTGGATCAGGACCTGAAAGAGTCCATCAGGCTTTGCACGGAAACAATCCAACTCGCGGAGGCTTACGATCAGCCAGCCGTGAGAGCGGTCGCCATGATGCAAAGGGCGTGTGCCAGATCCAGTTTGGAGGGCATAGAAGCGGGACAGAATGAATTCCAGCGGGCACTGGAAATTTTTCCGCTCAGCAACCATCGGAACTACCAACTTCTTTTCACTCACGCCCTGTTTCAGCACCAGCGAATTCTGGGACTCAGTCATACGATTTTCGTCCCGGTACCCGGGGTTTCGGAACTGACGATGCCGAACCCAAACAGCAGTCGCGAAATCTCCTGCCGGCTTCTTCAGGATCTGCTGGCTTGCCAACTTGATGATGGCATGCCCCCGGATCCGGCTCTGCTGGAATGTTCCTCTGTTTTGGCATCTCAGGTTAAGTCTGATGTTCAGACACGACACGAGATTCTGACACTGCGCTGCGATCTGCAGACGGAGCCTATGAAACCGGTGTTGGAGTTCCTGCAGGAGTACAATGCCATCCGGCGCAGGCCCGACTTTCCGACTCTGTCTCGTGATTTACGAATCACTGCCCTTCTGCTGACAGCCGATCTGGAACAACAATCCGGGGATGATCCCGCCGCGTTGTTAACGCTGGAGGAAGCTCTGAAGCTGGCCTGCGAATTGAAGCATCAAACGTTGATTGCCAGGTGTCAATTCAACATGATCGATATCTTTCAGAGGCAGAATGATCTCGTACGGGCGCAGTCAACCTTCGACTCTCTCTATCACTCCTTTCCGGCGATTAACTGCCCGGACACGCTGCGAAAGATCTCCGAAGCAGTACTCAACCTGCCAGCAAACGGAACGGGACTCCACAATCGAGAGGAGTTACGAAAACTTCTCGCTTCACGAGTGCAAAGTGTCAAGACCACAGCTCTCCTGACGTCTCAAATGCTGGGAGAATGGAATGCATCCAGAGCAAGCCGTTTGCTGACGATGCAGTCCGGGCGAATAACGGCCGCACAATTGAGAGCGGATGAAGAAAGTCGACGTTCATTAAGGTTTTCGCGAATCGGCTTTGCCGTGTTTTGTGGATTGGCCATCATCCTTCTGAGAGAACGCCGGAAGCTGCGAACTGCCAATCGCAGACTCAAAGAAGAAATCCTGAATACGGAACAACAGCGACAGGAGACTGAACGTATCGAATTGCGGCTGGCTCAGACAGAACGACTGGAAAGTCTTGGAGCGCTGGCCGGTGGAATCGCGCATGATTTCAACAATCTTCTGGTCGGTGTGATTGGTAATGCCGACCTGCTGAAATACCTGGAACCAGGCTCCCCGGCAGGTTCACAATGTCTGGAGGGAATTATTCGTTCTGCAGAAACGGCAGCCGGACTGAGTCGCAAGATGCTGGCGTATGCCGGAAAACAGCCGGCCACAAAGAAGATTGTTGACCTGAATGATTCCGTGAATCGAATGCTGCCACTTCTTCGAGCCGGTCTTGGTGGGCGTCATTCGATCGTATTTAATCCGGATCCGATTCCTCTGCAGACGGAAGGCGATGTGGAGCAGATTGATCAGATCCTCCTGAACCTTGTCACCAATGCGGCTCAGGCCATGATCGATGTCCAGGGAACAATCCTGATTCGAACCGGATGCGATTTCCTTCCCGATGTTCCGGTTGATACCCCCACTTTTGGCAATCGTCGAATTGGTGGTGAGTTCGTCTGGTTCGAGGTCATTGATTGCGGCAAGGGAATCGCAGAATCAGATTTCGCCCGAGTGTTCCAGCCATTTTTCTCAACCAGGTCCAAACCGGACGGACATGGATTCGGGTTGTCTGTGGTCTATGGTCATGTCAATCGCCATGATGGCCTGATTCAGCTTACTTCGTGTCCGGGCGAGGGCAGCCGCTTCCGCATTCTCCTGCCCAGGTCTGCGATGCCGGCACGAGTCGAACCCGCTGGCTTACACCCTTCCGCACTTTCAACGATATCGCGTACCATTCGAATTGTGGCGGTGGACGATCAGATCGAAACGCTGGAGGTCATTGGACGCACCATGGAACTGATTGGTGGCAAGGCAGAATTGTTTACATGTGCGACGGATGCCCTGGAGCATCTTGTGGAGCACAAAGAAGCCGACTGTCTTTTGCTCGATCTGATGATGTCTCCGGTGGATGGCCCTTCGATGCTGGAAGTCCTGCACGCCAAGGGAATCCAATTGCCGGTGATTCTGATGACTGGCTGTTCCACGGAAGAACTTCCAGCAGTCACTGGCGATCTTCAGGTTCACGGGGTGCTCCAGAAGCCGTTTAGACCTGAAGAATTGATCTCACTGGTGAATGAGGTGCTGGCCAGTGAAGCGCCCGCGGTGAAAGCCCCCTTGCTGCCGTAAAGCCATGAGTTTCACGGCCCGCAAACTTAACCACCGCCGATCATCCCCTTACTTCGGCACAACCTTCATCGAATAATGCCCCTCAGTCGGCCAGAAATCCGCTGCGGCGGATTCATCCAGCGGCTTTTTGACTGAGATCTCATAAACATAGCCTGCTTTCAAAGCGGCCGTTTGAATGGAGACTGTTTTGAGGTCCTCAGAAACCGTCAATGCCGAAGGAACGATCGGGTGTCGATCGGAGTCCGGCGTCGCATAACTGCCGCCCCAGGATCTCGTGTAACCCTGCAGACTCCAGTTGCTGACATCAGTTGCTTTACCGGCCGTAACCGGATGAAAGAACGAAACCTCAAATCCCCCGACCGTTGCTCGAATTTCACGAATCCCGTTCGGCATTCTCTTCGCCGGAACCATTCGTTCGATGGTTCCCGTGTTTGTGCCTCCCTGCCAGCCGCTGTCCCAGATGCTGCCGATGTAAAGGCCTCCGTCTGGTCCGATCGCCGACGCGACTGGCCCAACAAAGTTGCCTCCACCGCTCGGCTGGTCAGGCAGACTGAAGCGATAACTGGCTCCCTGCACGGTGCCGTTCACCTCCTGAACCGTGAAGCGAATCAGACAGCGTGTATCGTATTCACAACCAACACCATGCCCGGCAAGTTCAGAGACCACATAGTCTTTCGGAAAGAAGGTGATACTATTCACACTGCGCGTCCAGGGATGCGGAACCATCAGGGCCGGCGTTTCCGCAACCACCTCTTTGACTGTTTCGTGTCGAGATGGAACTCCGTAGTGCTTACCTTCAATAACGTGATTGATCTCATTAAACGTATTCTGGACTCCCTGATTGTCAGTCGCGAATAATCGATTCTGACTATCGAAGGCCAGACCCATCGGGAACCGCATGGAGAACGCAACAGGCGTGATCGTTCCGGCGGAGTTCACTTTCAGGACGGTTCCTCGCCAGCGATCATTGTCAGCCGGGCGGTTGTTCTGAGAATAGTCACTGCCAAGACCCACGAAATAGTCGCCGTTCTGATCACGAGCCAGGGCCGTGGTCCAGTCGTGATAGTCATCGCTGAACCCCCAGCCAGATGCAAACACATCAAACTCGTCAGCCCGGCCGTCTTCATTCGTGTCGCGAAGACGCAAAATCTCGGGCTTGTGGGAGACCAAAATCGAACTGCCATCAGCCTGAATCCCATAAGGCGCCGCGAGGCCTTCCGCAAAGAGTGTCAGAGCATCCGGGCTGCCATCCTTGTCCCGATCGTCTGCAATCCAGACCTGACCACGCAAAGACGTAAAAGCGAGGCGACCATCGGCCAGCCACGTCATCGCCGTGGGCATAATCGCGGTATCAATCGGAAGTCTCCGACCTTCGAATCCGGGCAGGGCTGTGACTTGATCTGGCGAACTCATCGCTCGTGGAATTCCTGGCGGAACAATCACCGGCGGTTTGACCGAGGTGAAAAACTGCAACGTGGCCGTTTCTCCATTCTGCAGACGAACCTCAGCATTCGCATTGTTCGCAGTGCGAGCTTTCACACTCCACGGAATCCCGGCCGATGATTCCGCATCAGACCATCCATCCAACTGTACGAGATAGCCGTTTGGTGATTCTTCAACATCGGCTTTGACCAACCAACCGGTTTGGTCGCCCGATTGACCGGATGGCTGAATCGTGAACGTGACGACCGACGTCAGCAGACTCCGGGTCGGATCATTCCAGGCCGTGATGGCCGTATGCCGTGAAAGCGCGGCCGAGCTCTTCGTGTCCTTCCCTGTCTGCTGGCTCGCAAGAGGTGAAGGATCGAAATAGTATCGCACTCGAAGTATGACCGACTGATCAGTCACCTTACTGGAAATCAATTCCGCGTGACGACGCTGATCGGTCACCGGGCTGAGTGGCTCTTTATCTTTCGCAGTCCTGCTGACGAGCCGGCTCAGCAACGTGATCTGTGGATCCAGCGAGACGGTGACGCCTGCCATATCCCAGAACCAGCTTTTGCCTTCCGTCCTTTGGCGAGCAAACTCGCCGATCGTCCATTGCCGCAGCCGCATGGCGTCCAGATCGATCAGAATGTTGTGACCATTGTTGAAGCCGACAGCCATCGAGCGAGCAACACTGTTGCGATCCTTGGGATCTCCCACGGTAAAGACATCTCGCACTACCCGTGGTGGTTGTCCCGGCGCGACTGTCACAAATTGCTCGTAGCGGCTTACAACCGTTGGAGGAGAGAATTTTGGATCGGCAAGAGCGGTCCACATCAGAGCGATCTGCTGCGGTAGTGAATCTTCAAGGACCCCGGGGATGGGCTTCCGAATAGCCGGCATTTCAATTCCGGGGACTACTCGAATGGGATTCTCCATCCAGCGCATGAAGTAGCGAGGACGAATTCGTTGCCCCATCGACATGATGTCAGACCCGCGCGTGCCCATGGCCACATTGCGAGGTTCGTACGGACCGGCTTTGTGGCACGCAATACAATTGAAGCCACCGGCTCCGATCAGATGATTCCCGGTCAATAGATCAGCAGGTGTTGCAATGCCCGGATGATGCGGATTCAGATGCCGGAACAGCTCCTCGCGAGCGACATCGGCAGCGTCCGGTATTCGATCAGCCCCGACCAGATAGCGAGTGACGGCGGTCTTCTCAACGGCAGAAAACCCAAACTTCGGCATGCGCACCAGCAACCATGGCAACCTGCGACCGGCTTGTTCTCCGCTGACCGCAGACATCAAATACTCATCTTTCAGTTTATCGCCGGCCGCGGTCAGTGCAGGTGGAATCAGTGTCTGGCTTTGTCCATTGAGGTCGTTTCGCAGCGAAGAAACGAATCCGGCATGAGCCGAAATCCCTTTCTTGAGATCTCGATCATGACACGCAAGGCAGCCATTGCGATGCATCAGCAGCGAACCTGAAGTGGCCCCCGCGACATGTTTCATGTCCGTTCGCAATGATGTCAGCCACGCATAAAGTTGTTGACGTTCGCCATCCGTGATCTGAAACGACGGCCGATGAACAGCTTCGGAATCGTCTCCCGCAGCCGACTGCGGCTTCCTGACCGCCAGGCAATTGTGAGATGCTGCCGACTGAAGCTTTGTGGGACGAGCAATCTTCCTTGCCGATGGTTCAAGGCCTTTGATGCTGTGACATCCAGCACAGTTCGCGGCTGTTGCGATACGCCGACCGTTCGTGACAGAAGCTTCCAGTGATGGTGTTGAATCTTCGTTCTTCGAACCATCACTCCCTGCGGTTGAGACCTTCTGTTTCTGATTGCCGACAACCAGTGCAGCAACAATCTGACGGCGTTCATCGTCGGAAAGCGAAAAGACCGGCATGCGATGATCCGGATTCAATTCCCCGGGAACCTGCAGCCACTTTGAAAGCCACTTCGCAGTGCGTCGTTTTTCAACGCCAACAAGCTCCGGCCCGTGATAGGGACTGGCATCGGGCAGAGCCTCGGATGATTCTGACGCTGACTCAGCAGCGTCCTTATTGAACTGCGACAATCGGTGACACGCGATACATCCGGTCGTCAACAGAAGTTTTGAGCCAGCATCGGCGTCATCGGCTTTGAATTTGATTTCCTTCTCATCCAACGGTGATTCTTTGTCGGCGGCATCCATCAAAAACAGCGCGACATCACGAGCTTCCTCGGCCGTCAGTCCAAACGAAGGCATCGCGCTGTGAGCATTAACGGACCTGGGGTTCAT
>JBIIIF010000102.1:0-21249 GCA_044235005.1 Planctomycetaceae bacterium
CTGGAATCGCTAGTAATCGCAGATCAGCTATGCTGCGGTGAATATGTTCCTGAGCCTTGTACACACCGCCCGTCAAGCCACGAAAGCGGGGGGTGCCTGAAGTCGCTGTGCTAACCGCAAGGGGGCAGGTGCCTAGGGCAAACTTCGTGATTGGGACTAAGTCGTAACAAGGTAGCCGTAGGGGAACCTGCGGCTGGATCACCTCCTTTCTAAGGATATCCATCATAGTTCTAACGAGCTGTGATCATCAATTTAAAACGATTCGCGTCAAAACCGGCTCACTACTCAATCTGTTTATATTAGACGGCTGTCGAGCAATCGACATCCGTCTTTTTTTTGCGCGCTCTGGACTCCGCCGCTTCACGATCAGCTATCATTCGGTGAAAGCACACCTCACAGCTTCGGCGAGTTTCGGTTCGTTAGCAACTGTGAACTGGCGGAACTCCCTGATGCCTGATATGGCGCATGATGTGAGAGTCCAGAAGCTGATCAGCCTGCAGTACCACTTGTCTTCTTCAATCAGAGATGGACGAGTCACGCCTTCTAACCGCTCTCGGATCTGCAGACGTTTCGTGGCGCTCGCAAAGTACTATGCTGATCCCTCCTGTTTGAGTCGTGCATTTCCGTTTTCGCAGAAGATTGAACCTTTTTCTGTTCAACAATGGACCTCAGGAGACTAATGCACTCGGGTTTCTCCGCGGGTGCGTGTTGCTGGATAGTTACGATCTTTAATCAACCAACACAGACTTCGATCGTGTGACTAAACTGTCCCTTTATCCGCATTCCGCGTTGCAGGGTTTGCAGTGGTCGGATTTGAAGGATCTAGAATCCAGCTTCCGGGATGTGCATTGATCAATCCTCGCGACAGAAGCCTGGAGATTACTTTGGTCCATTTTGTTGATGAAACGGAATTCCAATAGCGTCGAATCAGGATGCCGTAAGGCCAGAACCTGTTTGAATGCTACCGTGATACAGAAAGATGATTCTCAAAAAAGGCAGATCGCAGGCACGAGACTGGCCCATTCAACTTCGAAGTTGCTGGTTAGTGGAACATGGCTCGTAACAACGTTCCCTTTTGGAAAAGGCCGATCAGAACAGCCGGCTGCTGGCAATACACTGACGGGGAATTTCAGACGACCTGCCCTAATCTTGAATGACCTTATTGGCTGAGATTACCTGACCGAGCTGAGATCCAATCCTAATGAAATGCATCTCGCCCGTGAGTAGGCCTGCCGGAGCCGGCGGTTTCGATTTAAGCCTTTCTTGTCAAATCGCGGCTGGTGTCGACTTTATTCCGGCAGGGTTCATTCAGGCAGAAACCTTCTCATCTGCAGAATTTGCGAATCAAACTGTCTGTCAAAGTCGCTCGACAAGCCTGTTCCCGTCATTTGTGGGAAGCTGTCTGATCGAAGTCCCTGGAAACAACGGCTTTCTGATCCGCCGTGGAAGAGCTTCGAACGAGCTGTTGCCCCTAATCGCTGCTCAAGCAGAACGAGCGAGTCACAAATATGGTGGCAACTTGAGGGACCATGGGATAACTCAATGTCTGTGAATCAGGGTCGCGCATCAGATGGATTCAAAACATGATCAGTCTCACCAATTACAATCCGGAGTCCGTCAGGACATGAATAGTGAACCAGCCGTAAATCGATCTTTCTTTCTGGCAAGGCCGACGCAGTGAGAATATGAACGGAACGGGCTATCAGTTAATTCCGGGGAGAGTCAACGCGAATTCGAATCATGAGTTCTTCTCAGATCGTTTTTGCGTCCCCTGGACTCAAGTAGCTCTCTGAGCATTCCACAGCAGGCATTGCTCAAGAACAGTCACGAAAGGGCTATCCAACTCTGTCAGTCGCATAACCTGTTGAATACCAAATTCCAGCTTGCGTGGAGTCAAAGACGTGATCGTTGAACCGCAACAAACAACTGAGACAGCAATCGCAACGAAATAGATTGTTGCCCCGACCTGAGCCAGAATGTTGTTTCCATCCACCATGGCCCATCCATGCCCGGTCTGCTTGACCGCTTTGAGCAGTTCAACAGGCGGTTTTTTGTCCTGCAATAATTCACGGAGAGATCGGTCAGCCCATACCGCATATCTCGGTTTCGCAGTTTCTGCAGGAATCAGTCTGCGCAACGGCGTCTGCAGAGTGTCCTGAATTGAGGCTGTTACGGGATCGATAGGCTCTGCTTCAAAAAGAAGCCCGATGCCACCCGCCGCGAATTGTGTGCGACCTGATTCGGAAAGAGACCGTCTCAAGTCTTCAAATTCGCCATAAGGAATAAGCTGGTCAATCGACGGGGGATGTGCTGCGACGACTCGCTGCAGCTCGGTAATCTCACCATCGATTTCCTTTTCGTCAGAGATATAGATACCAACGACAGCACGCAGGCAGCGTACAAAACAACGCTTTGCTGTCACCAAATAATTGGCAGCCTGTCGCTCTGATTCCAGACCACAAACCATAGAAAGAGTCTGATAATCGATCGGATCAGAATTGTTGAACACTGGCAGAAGCACGCGATAGCAGAACACCGTCCACGCCGGATCAGACTGGTCGTACTGCTGCCGCATATGCCGCAACGTGTCCTGCAACACAGTCTGAGCCCAGAGCGAGTCGAAAGCGTCCGCCTCAGAAGATGAGTCTTTTGAAATCGCGCGATCAAAATCCTCCAATGAACGAGCGCTCTCCGGCAGTCGCTTTTCGGCGTCGTCGCGCCGAAAAGAATCGATCACGAATCGGTCCAGTGATGACAACAACAAGGATCGAAAACGTCCGCGCTTTCGATCGGCTTTTGAAATCAGGTTCTTCTCCAGGATTCTTCGAAGAACAAATTCCTGCAACAGGTCGTCCGCCTGATTCTGGTCCATGCGATACTTGCGAACCAGATGCCCGGACAGCACTGGCAAATAGAGCGTCAGCAGCTCATCAATTGCCGGATTCCGTTGGCTACCTTCCGCTCCAACGATACGTCCGATCAGCGACCAGCGGGTCTCAATAAACGCACTACCGCGTAACCGTCTTTCGAGCGACTCCGTGCTCTCGGGGCCGTCTGTTTTTTGCAAGGTAAGATATTCCTGTTGCCAGAGGGCTGAATCTGGAAGCTGTGCAATTCTGTGGAATCATCCTGATTAGAAGCGCACGGCCATGCCATCGACAAATGACGAGTGGGAAGCAGGCAGCCGTCCGGGACGCCTCGAGTGCCGTTATTCTGAGTTTCCCGAATCCCCTTGCAATTGATCGAGGGACAGCAGAGCCATATTTCCGGGAATTACCTTCCTTGTTGAATCACGGCTCCGGGCTCAATGGTTAGGGAAGATGCGTTTCTCAGGAAACTTATTCCCCGCTGCGCAGTAATGACGCAAAAGTCGCGTAGTTCATTCAGTGCCCTGACTCAGAAGGGTAATCCGTGCATGGCTCGGGTCCTTCAGAGCCTGCCGGATCGACTGAACTTAATCTTTCATTCTGCCAGAGAGATCCCCAATGGACGACCACTTTCAGGACCTCGCGACATCAGAGAACTCCGAGTCGGTATCAGCCTCTGAATCTGCGGACGAACTGATTCATCAGAAATTGATAGAATCGCTACCCACAGATTCTGGAAAGTCAGCCCCCCGGATCTCGCTGCCTGAAGAACAGGATGACTTGAAGGACTTCAGCGAAGTCGGTTGGAAAGCGATGCTGTCAAACAGCGAAATGCAACTCGTCACGACAGACTGTTCCGGAGACGATGTCTGGACGGGCCGCCGGATCGGTGATCACGAGCGATATCTGGTCCGTGAACAGATTGGTACAGGTGGCATGGGAATCGTTTACCTGGCACTGGACCAGAAACTGAACCATGCTCCGGTGGCAATTAAGGTTCCTCGCCGCAAATACCTGATTCCAGGTTTGCAGGAACGCTTCGAGCGCGAATTCCATGTGATGTCGGAACTCTCACACCCGTCGATCTGTCGAATCACTGATACAGGCACTCATGATGGATTGCCGTTTGCCGTTCTGCAATATCTCCCCGGAGGTAATCTCAAGCAACGATTCTTTGGAACCTCAAAGGAACATCCACGTAACGCGGAAACGCTGTTCGAATGGCTGCCTCCAATCGCTGCGGCACTCACGTTTATTCATCAACGAAACTACATTCACCGAGACATCAAACCAGAGAACATCCTGTTCGATGCTCATGGTGCAGCTTACATCAGCGATTTTGGAATCGTCAGGTTGATTGACGCCACTCGCGCGAGTGCTGTGGATTCGTCACTCACGCAATTCGGTTCCTGGGTCGGCACTCCGGGGTACGTGGCTCCAGAAGTGTTGACTGGAAAGGGTCCCGAAATCACCGGCCAGGCAGATCTCTACGCGCTCGCTGGCGTTGTCTACCTCTTTCTGACCGGGCAACAACCGTTTCCGGGGGAGGATCCACATGAAGTTCGAAGTGCCCAGCTCCGGGGCAACGTGACTCCGGCACATCGACTCAACAAACAGTTACCAGAGGCTGTCTCTGCAGTTCTTGAAAAAGCATTGTCGACCAGACCTGAGCTGCGTCAGCAGGACTGCGATGAACTGCTGAACGATCTTTCCGCGGCCCTGAATTCTCCCGGCGCTACACCTCGGAAAACAAAGACGCTCCCTTCGATCGCTTCAGTGTTTTCAAACATCCGACTTAAGAAACCCTCCGGGCGTGTCATTGGATTTGCTGTTCCTGCAACCCTGCTTTTGAGCGGGTTGGTTTTCTTCCTCTATCATCAGCGGGAACCCCAGCCGAACCCAGCCCCGCATCTCTCGCCAATCGAGCACGAGAGATTCGCAAACAACATGAGTGAGGGGCAGGTCTATCTGGGACATGGCGAGGCGGACGAAGCGCTTCAGAACTTTACCAGTGCGATCGCTATCAACGACTCCGATCCTGAGGCTTATATCGGCCGAGGTAAAGCACTGCTGGCCCTCGGAGAATATGCACCTGCAGAGATCGAGTTTACCAAAGCGATTGAGCGAAACCGTCAGCCTGCCTACCTTGCAGAACGCGGACAGATCCGACTAATTCTTAAGAATTACGCAGGCTGCATAGAAGACTATAACGCTGCGTTAGAAATGGCTGCCGGTCAGGACTTCGCGCCAGCGATCCTGGCCAGTTGGCACAATCATTATGCGGCCGCACAAACACGTCAGGGGCAATTGGAGGCAGCGATTAAGAATACCGACGTTGCGATTCAGTTCCAGCCCGATGAACCCGCCCACTATCGCAATCGCAGTCATTTACATCAGCGACTCGGCAATGAAGCGATGGCCCGCGCGGATCTGGATAAGGCCCGTTCACTGCAGTCACCCTGAAGCACTCAGATATTCCGCCGAACCACAGTGATTCATTGTGCCACGCCGCCGGCAGGCAGTCACAGCAGGCCATTCATCAACACAAAACTTCAAGAGGAGTAAGTCGTGAAAATATTGCCATCAGGACTTGTGTATCAGACCAACCGTGTTCGGTATACCGCTGGTTTCAGGGCTGGCCTTCTGGCGGCTACCGTCCTGTCCCTGACGCTTTCGACCAGTTGTCCGGGAGCCGATCCGTCAGAGATTGCGGAACGATCCGCGTTGATCATCGGCCTCGAACAATCGGGAACTGGCCGAAGCCTGCCAACGACAGAAGCGGACGTCTTAAACCTCGCGAACACATTGTCACTGCGCTGCGGTTTCAGAGTTCAGGAAGAAGCCAACATCACTGGCGATCAGATGAAGAACTCTGCAAAGCGATGGGCCAACCAATGTGCCAACGGGACAACTCATGGAATTATGGCCTACCGTGGCATCATGATTATCGCTCCTGACGGGACAGCATTTTTGGCGGGCACTGACTGGAAATCGCCCGGAGATCTCCGGGGATTGACCGCACTGACGAGCCTGCTGGAACCACTGCGAAAGATGAGTGAGCAAGCAACGGTTACAGTGCTGCTGGATGTCGAGACCGATTCCCAGCCGGCTGAGATTGACGCGGCACTGCAGCGTTCTTTCGCTGCTGCAAACCTAAGCAATACGAATGCTCGTTTACTGGCCGGATGTGCAAAGCCCGGCCAGTCACAATGGTCCGAAAAGAAACTGTCACGCTTCGGATATTGGGTCTGTGAAGGTCTTCGGTCTGGTGCATCTCAGGATCCCGAAACCGTAGAACGCAGTCAGATTTCGTTCGCAAATCTGAGCGACTATGTCAAAGAGAAAGTCACCAGCCATGCGAAGATCGTCGCTCTGAATTCACCCGCGACAGCCTCCGACGTGGCAGTGACACCAACACGAGCCCGAAAACTGGAAGAGATTCTTGACGACCTCGCGGAGAATATGGCGACACAGGTGCAGGAGAATAACGGACGCGTTCTGGTCGTTCCTGATTTCTCGATACGGGCCAGAGTTCACTCAGAAGGAGTGCCTGGGGAAGACTACGGTCCCCTCCTCAAATTCGTGATGGCAGATTTCAAAAAGAAGCTGTCTGCAAAATCCTTCGGAAGCTTTGATATCCTGAACCATGCTGCGTTACGAGATCTCCTGAATGGTAACTCCATTCAGCGTTCGGATCTGAAGACAAAGAAGATGCAGGATCTGGAATCGGCTGTCAAAGCGACTCTCACGAAATCACAGCGCCCCGATGAAGTTGTGTTTGTGACGGGTGAAATCATCCATGATTCCGGTTCAGAGATTACGATTAGTTGCGTTCCGTGGCGAAGCACTCCGGCCACGCTGTTCTCCGTGATGCGTGCATCGGCTCTGATGAACTCATCGGAATGGGGAATGATCGGTCTCAGCGGAATCAACAGCGAAGCTATTGCCGAATACCTGCCAACGGCACCAAATGTACCAGCAGCATTACCTGCTGCAACGAAGCGACCAGACGCATCAAAGTCAAACACAGACAAGTCTAAAGCTCGTTTTCCGACCAGGCCTCAGGAGCTTCTCGACTACTCCAGCGATGCTGATATTGCAGCCAACGCGAAGGAAATTCAGACCCTTGAAGAGTCTGCGATGCTGGCACATCCTATGACGAATCCTGCGACGTTTCCCTACGAAGTTGCACTTCGCATCAATGGGGTGCTTCAAAGCCCGACATTTTCTAAAGACAAACGATTCGCGTATGTGAGAGCGAAGAAAGGTGATACCTACGCCGTACAACTGATCAACAAAAGCCCGCGACCTGTCTTCGTCCGACTTCTGGTTGATGGACTGAACACGCTGCCGGACTACCCGGTGATGAGTCGCAAGTCCAGCGATCTGTTTGAACCGCGAGCAGCCGATCGGCGGTCGCCCCTGACGCCGGCTCAATATGTGAGTCTCGCAAATGCCCAGACATGGCATTGCGGAGTTGGCAAAGACCATCAACCGGCCGTGTATGAAGTGCGGGGCTTTTTTACGAAGATCGACAATGGATCCGCTTCATTGTCAGTTGACGCAGAACTTGCGAAGTTCATCGTGACAGACGCTGACGCATCAGAAGCCATTCGGAAAGGCTTTCCAAAGGACGTCGGGGTTATTACAGCAGCGTTTTACTCAAGTGTTGCTAGTCCGCAGAACATGGCTTCGAAGTCCGACCTTGGCACAAAAATGGGCGAACTCACGAGGGAAAAGGTGGATCCTTATCGCGGACAGGAAGTTCCCGGAGCACTTCTCGGCGTCGTCCATCTTCGCTACGGCATTCCTCAGGCCGATTAGCGTTCCCCTTCGGCATCAGCAACGCATTGATTCTGACTGCCCGATTTCCCATCACCTGAATCCTGCAGGTCTTTAAAGATCTGAGGGACGCGCTATATCCCTGCAAAGACCATGACACTCTTTTAAGGAGCACTCCGTTGAACCACTTGCATCGAATGAACGTCAAAGTCCGCCGTCGCATTCGGACCTGCGGCAATCACCTGCGGTTCTTTTCCATGGAAAGTCGAATGCTGCGATTCGTCACTGGCATAGGCATGCTGGTTACAGCAATGGCAGCTCAGATATCTGTTCTGGCCGGCGAATCGGCCGCATCAGAACTGAAAGGAAAACAGTGGGCCGTAATCTATTCTCCCGCTTATCCCACGGGCTTCCCATCCGATCAGCCCTTCCAAGATGGGGCTGATGAGTTTCACAAGCGGCTGATCCAGTCAGGTGTCGAACAGCAGCAGCTCAAAGTCATCACGGGAAAGAACGCCACTCGCTCGCGTCTGGAATCTGCGATCGATGAAGTCGCATCATCCCTCAATGCGGACGATGTTTTTATGGTTTACGTTGGAGGATTCGGGATTCATCGCGCAGGCAAAGATTTTCTGGCAACAGCCGAGACGAACATAAACGAAGTCCTGCAAACTGGGGGAAACACCGCTGCAGAAAACTCACTGATCGAGATCGAGCATCTCATCTCCCTGATGGCCACCGCTCCAACAAAACGTCAGTGTCTGATGATTGACTCGATCAGTGACCTTTCAAGTCAAATCAACGGATCGTCAGGACAGAACTTTGGAACGCAGCCAATTCAACAACTGGAGGATCAGAACGTCATCATGAGTCGAAGCGGGCAGATGTGGAACCGCGGACCCAATGCCTCTGCCGCCGGAGCCCCGCGCGTAACCCTGTTCAATCGGTCTATTCTCGATGCCATGAGCGGCTATGCAGATGCCGATTCCAACAATGAACTCAGTCTTTTTGAGCTGATTAGTTACGTGCAGTTATATGCTCGCACTGCCGACGCCAACCTGCCACTCGTGGTCGGTGGAAATCAGGAGACATTCACCCTGACGAACGTCCCCAGGATGGATGCTACAGACTCCGAAGCACGGAAACAGCGTCAGCATCAGACACGCTTCATGATCGAACTCTCACAGAAAACGTTGCTTCTTGAGAAAGATCTCGAAGCCACTGAAGTGGCTCTCAAACATGCAGCACGGCTATGTGACAACGATGAAACACGCCACGAGATTCGGCGATTGATGCAGACAGTGCTTGTGGCGAAAGGGGATTTTAAAGCCGCGTGGCAGGAAGCATCTCAGCAGAGTTCTCCTGCGTTGTTTGTTTTCGTCAACAATGGAATCGATGTTTCGGCAGACGGCAAAGTCATCGGACGAATCGATGGGGATTGCCTCCTTCAAATCGATCGGACCCATGCAGATCAATGGGCGCATCCGGTCGATTGCCTCCGCCTTGAACTCCGCAATGGAGTCATGCAATGGACGCGGACAACTTTCCCGAACGGCTGGGTCTTTACCTCTGCTTTGAAACAGTCCACTCCCACAGATACCGCTCTCGCCGTAAATCTCGACCAACTTTTCCCGGACACAACACCCTAAAGGATTCTCCTTTCAACACCGGATTGTTGTTCGCGCGGCCATGGTTGAGACATCACTCTGAATGTTGCTCTCGACAAACACCGGGCCTCAAGTCATGCCGCCCAAAAAATTGCCATCTCACCCGACAAGCGGTTCCCTGCTGAATGCGTGAACCGAGTTCTTTCAAGTTCCCATGTTTCCCTTCAGACATATTCCATGAGGAGGTTCCGATGAACAGGAAATTTCAACGATGGACCAGGTTTGCTGCTGCTGCGACAGTGATCATGCTGGGCAGTGCAACAGCCAATGCACAATGGGGCATACCGTCGATCCCCGGAGGATTAGGTGGCATTCGGCCCCAGTTCAACACGTCGAGAGGCCACGGTGGAGGTCATCCCGTCTCGGGGCAAGCGACTTACCATCCACCAGTAACACATTCGTTGAATCAGGCGACCACCACTCCGGCGAAATCCGAACCTGTCGTCTCTGATTCACAGCAGAGGCGATTCGCGCTGATCGTCTGCTCGGAAACTTATCTGGATTCCAATGTCTTTCCTCCTCTTTCCGGAATCGGTGAAGATGCGGAACGACTAAAAGCAACCCTGCGACACGGTGGCTTTCCTGAAGAGAACATTACTGTGCTGAGCAGTCGCAACAATACTGTGAATCAGAATGCCACACGCTCCAGTATTCTGGCAACGCTGAAGACGCAACTCGGTCGCCCAGGCGAAGATGACATCTTCGTCATGTTCGTACTCGGACACGGAATCTCTCAAAACGGTACCAGTTACTACTGCCCGCAGGATGCGACAGCAGCCTCACGCACAGATTCCGGCGCGGCTGAACGCGAGTTACTGTCCATCAAGGAACTGGCCAGCACGATGGCTTCAGCAAAAGTTGTTAACAAGGCCCTTGTTGTAGACGCCTGTCGAGAAATCGGCTCCACAGCAGGTCGCGGATTCGTTCGACCTCAACGCGATACGGAGAATCGTGTGTGGATCATGAATAGTTGCCGCGACGGAGAATTTGCCTGGTTGAATGATTCCCTGAAGCCAGGAGAAAGCCATGCGATCTTTTCGTTCTACCTTGCCGAAGGCTTGTCCGGTGTGGCCGACCTGAGCCGAGGAGACAACAATGGACGAGTTTCAGTTTTCGAAGCATTCAAATACGCTCAAAAGAAGACTCGTGATGCCGCGACGGCTATGGGTTGTCGTCAGACACCCATTCTGATGACCGGAAATGCTCCCTTTGACCTCGTGGCGATGCCCACCGCTCTGCCGGAAAGCATTTTGAAAAGCGGCGACGAGCAACTGACGAGCAAGCAGTCCGCGAAAAACTCAGCCGGAATCGCCAAATCTTCCATTCGTGACCAGGTGGAACATCTGGAAAAGAAGGTCGCCGGGATCGCCGAAATTCCCGTGGAAGTCTTTGATGATGAGCATAAACAACTCTGCTATATCATGGGAAATTTTCTAACCCCCGCACTGGCACTGGATCAGAATTGCACTGACGCTCATCTCTGCAAAGGCATCATCTTTCGGGAGTGTGCTGACTATGTCAACGCTGTTCGAGAGTTCCAGCTCGGCGAACAGCCAATGGAGGTTTTTGCCGCCGGAGATGTCAGCCGTGCAGAGGGACTCTTTGAAGTGCAGGAAAATGGCGATCGAGTCGTCAAAGCCAACCTGACGCAGGCCGAAATGATCAAACTGATTCCGCCAGTGGATCTGCTGGCCGAACCCGGTGATTATGCGAACGTTGTTGGCAATGTGCAGACGACCAATAGCCTGCTTGTTCGCGATGCGGTTTTGCGTCAGGCCGACAATGGTGTTGAAGAACAATGGCTGCTCGTAAGCGAAGTCGACGACGTCAAACTGAAGAATCCGGGATGGATTCATGAGAGCCAGGTGCATTGGACGAGGCAGGCCACACGATTGTATGCCGACACTACCGATGAAAAAGATTCTCGTGGGCTGCCTCAGATGATGTCGAATGGTGTTGCGGCCCGCGAAACGGTGCAGCACATACCTCAACAGGTCGTCATGACACCACAACACCACGGAGGAGGCGGACGACTGCAGGGAACGCAGCAAGGACTTGCCAGGGCTCAGATCGGGTTGGGTATAGCGGCTCGCTTTGGAGCTCCTGTCGGACGCGCACAGGCGGTGATTGGACGTGTTCAGGGAGGTATCGCGATGGCGCAGACGATCGTCGCAACAGTTCGATCCGTCAGAGCGTCTGCCCATAGCACGTCTTATGGCCGGTACGTTCTGGAAGACATCCCGCGATCGCAGCAGATCAACGCCCGACGACTCAAGTTACAGCGGCTCAAGCATCTGGATCCCGTCGTTGACAGACCCGTTAAAATCGCGTCTTCTCCATGGCGACTGACGGACAAAGAAGCCCGGTCGATTGCCGCTGCGGAATAGAAACTTCGAACGCCGAAGGAAAGGCGTCCAACGCAGCACCAACTCAGCCCGAAGCCGAACATTTGCAAAAATGTCCGGCTTTCTTCTTTTGATAAATTCACCAGACCCCGCGCAGTAACTCCGCCCGCATCACGTATTTGCTGGTGCCAACACCAGCTTTTCAGAGCAAATCAAACGGTTTGACTCCAACACCTTTCTCCACCGGGTACCGCGATGAAATCGGCAACTCCTCAGATGCTTCCTCAGCCACAGCGCCAATTGCAGCCCCTGCAACAGCCGGGACGACCTCCCCTGAATTCGCCTGTCAGCAACATGGAAGAACTTCCTCCATCTGCCCGAAAGGCCGCCTTGCCGCCCAGGGAAAAAGCCTCGGCGATATTGAGGGGAAACCAACTGAAAGAGATCTTCCGAACCATCAGGAAGCCCGCTCTGATTATTGCGTCACTGCTTACGGCAAGCTGGTTTCTGACCTCCGGCGGTCAGGAAACCGGCTCAGGGAACTGGCGTCACCACGACCATGCCAACAGTCAATGGCTGGCAACACAACAGTCCGCGGATCACGAACAGAAGCCCATGAAGTGGGTTCATCCGATGGGCCCCGCTCATTTCGGCACGATTATTCCCATCGGCGCAAACGATGTGGATCAAAAAACTACGATGGCCATTCAGCAGGAACTCAACAACTATGGCTCCTCCCGGTCAGACGAGGTGAACAGAATTCTGTCGGAAGCTCAGAAAGACCTCGCTGATGCGGCCGCGCTTGAGCATCCTCTGGATGAAGCTCCCGCAAAACCAACGCTGTCAGAAGGCATGCAACTGCAACTCGCGCAGGATACGTCCAGGTTCTACCAAATCTATCTGTGGGACTCCTGCTATGAGGACGGCGACATTGTGGACATCTTTATCGACGGACATCGGTTTGCCACGGTTCCAATCACAAATGGCGGAACGACACTGACCGTTCCCGTGAGAGACAACGGCTTTACTCAGATCGCAGTCCAGGGGATTCGCGATGGGGGCGGTGGAATCACAGTCGCATGCAGAACCAGTCAGGGAGAAGGCTTTGTGCGGGTTCTGGAGAGCGGCGAAACTCAGGTTCTGGCGATCGCCGGACCAGGCGCTTCGTTCTCCGCTGCAGCAGGGTTCTAAAAGGCTTAATCGAAACCGGGACACATCATGTGGAACAACATCAAAACTCTTTGGTCTGAAATGCCCTTATTCCGAATGCTGGGCACATTCTTCGGCGTGGGACTTGTTGTCGTCATTCTGCGACTGCTGTAACACGTCCCACGATATGCATCATCCTGCTCACGAGGTTATGACATGGAATACCTGAAACAGCTCTGGGACAACTCTGCGGCCTTTCGGATCGTCGTCTGCATCATGGCAGCCGCATGTGCCTTAGCGATCGCAACAGCTGATCCATCAGGAATCTCTTCGCCGTCTGCACAAATACAGTCCAGTGCTGGTTCGGTGGCTGATCAACTGAAGCAACGGCTGCCGTCAACTCCGGGAGGAGTGATTGGCGAAGCACAGAAGACAGCGGAGACGACTCTTGACGTTGTCAACAAGTCGATTTCAACGGCGGAAAAAGGAGTCGATCTGGCCGGAAATGTGATTGATGAAATCTCGAAAAAGCTGCCCTCAGGCGGCCAACAACCCTGATCCGGCAATCCCCCGCGTTCTGCCGCGACACTGTCCCTCCGAGTGGAGTTAACGATATGACAAGCCGTTCAACAATGCAGCAGATCCTCTCCGTGCTGACGGCGTGGCTTCTGGTTCAAACGCTGCTCAGATTCAGTGGACTCTTCCTGACCACTGTCCTTGTCCTGCTGACCGGACTGACTTGTCTGACGATCTATGGACTTCGATTTGAACGACCATGCATGGCCCGTTTGTTTCGAAAACCTGTCCCTGCGTGGTGGATAAAAACGGTTTGCCGAATGACAGACCAGCAGATTCCTGCAGACCTTTCTGTCGAAGGACACAACAGTTGTTTTCGCCTGAAGACCAGCGAAGATTTCGAGTGGTGTCGCAGAAAACTTCAGGAAGAAATCTTTGGCAATAATGCTGCTATTCAATCACTGGTCGATCGGCTGAGTCGCAATGTTCAACTCAGAAGTCGCAGTGAGCAAACTCAGAGTATGCCGCCCCTCGGTGCGTTCGTGCTTTCGGGACCACAGGGGATCGGTAAACGATTTCTGGCAACCCGAATCGCGCAACAACTGTTTCAGCATGTTGCCGTTTCCACCATCGACCTGCGCGATCTTGCCGACTCCACAACGACGCGCGATCTGCTGGGAGCCATGGGACAACAAGGTCTGCTTGCCGCCCCTGTGAGAACTAATCCTTATCACGCACTTATTCTGGAGAACTTTGAACGCGCTGGTACAAAAGCAGCCGAGGTCCTGCAGGGAATTCTGCAGCATGGAGAATGTATTGATGGCAGTACCGGATCTCGTGTCAGCTTCAGCAATTGCCTGTTGTTTCTCATCAGCCATCAATCCGTCAGCACAACCGGTCCGACCCCCGAGCAATGGATGGAGACCTTTGCGTCTCAGACGAACTGCTCTCCCACGCTCCTGAATCTGGCCAATGAATGCATCACCTTTTCACCACCAGACGATGAAGCCATCGCTCAGGCTGCGATCTGTCTGATGATGGAGGAATGCCGGAAGTATCAGATGACTCTTGACTGGGTTGATCCGGAGATCGTCGTGCGGGAAGTCAAAATGTTCTCGCCACGATTCGGGTTTGAACAATCGCGCAGTCGCATCGCGCGATGGATCAGCGATCCCATTCACCTGGCCGCCAGTCACGGTCTGTCCCGGCTGATTCTCACCGAATCGCTGCTGGCCCATCGAGGAAAAAGCGGTTCTCCGTCCACCACTTCTTTTGCCAATTCTCCATTCACTGTTCAGCAGGCGAACTAGACCATGAAAGACCCATTGTCCATTACCGATCGTGCCATGTTGTTCGAACTTCTGTCCGGTCGCGACAAAGGTGACCCGCCTCCCTCTGAGAAGGAAATGCGGGAAATCCTCCTGTCGCGAGTTCGCGGTCAGGATCATGTTGTCAATGACATCGTCCGACTGATTCGTCAGCAGATGCTGAAGGTGCATCGCGATCGCCCGATTGCCAATATCCTGTTTCTCGGCCCCACCGGGACTGGAAAAACAGAACTGGCAAAAGCGATCGCAGAAGCCCTCCACAAAGACGAAGAACACATGGTGCGGTTTGACTGCGCAGAACTGACAGCTCAGCAGGGAAAGACGCGACTCGTCGGGTCATCGCGCGGTTATGTTGGCTCCGGCGAAGGCGGCGAACTGACACGGAAAATGCTGAACAACCCAAAGAGAGTCGTGCTGTTCGATGAAGTCGAAAAAGCCGATAACGACGTTTTCGATCTGTTCCTGTCAATGATGGGTGATGGGCGACTGACAGAGCAGGGCACCGGGCGCGTGGCCGACTTCACTCGCTCCGTCATCATTCTGACGTCCAACCTTGAGCACGAAGCGATCGGGAAAATTGACGCCCAGATCGACGATCCGTATGCGAAGGCTGACGCGATCAAGAAGCACCTGCGAGACATGAAAGCGTTTCGCCCGGAGATCCTCGGGCGTTTCGATCGCATCTGCGTCTTTCGACCTCTGCCTAGAGAAGTGGTTGCCGAAATCACCGCGATCAAACTGATCAGTCTTGCACGTCAATACGATCTTGAAATTGACTTTGTCGACCCTTACCTGCTCTACCGCGCGCTGGAAGAAAGTCGCAAGCTGGAGGAATTCGGGAATCGCGAACTTGTGCGAATTCTCGACACCATGTTTGCAGATGGAATGATCGCAGCACGTGAAGCAGGCGCTCGATCTGTCTCCATCCTTCAGAACGAAGACGGCGAACTGCAGGTTCAATTGAACACGGAAACCTCCACGGGGCCCGTCGACGTAAGAAACAGTCCCATCGCGGCACCTGTCTGAGCCTTTCTCTTCTCTGACCACAATCTCAGCAGGAGCATCACGTGAGTTCCAAAGACTGTATTGAATCACCACAGAAAGCAGATGTGCTTGCTGCCCAGAACTCCCTGGTCTTCTCAGCGGGCCTGAGCATCGCCGTGTTGGTGACCGTCCACTTGCTGCCCAAACACGTGAGCCAGCCAATCCGTCTGGCCTATACGGTCGGTTACTTTGCAGCTTTGCATGGCCTCATTTTTCAGATCGGTGGTCCACTGAAAAACTACCTCCACCTGCTTTATGCGTGGCGATACGATGCTGCGCCGGAGCCGATGGAAAGAGCATGGAAAAGCATGCTCTTTTCTTTGCATCAGCTTCTGTCTGTGCTCAGTATTCTGCTCACAATATTCATCGGCAGCATTGCCATCATGATGCTGGCTCTGTGGTTCCCGGCTCTGACCGTCTTTGGCTTCCTGACAGATCTGCTGTGGTGGATTTCTCTGATCGGCCTTGCGCTTGTCCCATTTGCAGGCGGGTTTCTCTTCAATGAAGTTGCTCAGAAACAACGCCTCCTGGCCCATGAAACTCAGTTATCCCGTTCATTCACTCCGCGAAAAATCGCCGACCTTAATTCGGTCTGGACCGACGACACGCCCCAAACACCGGAGATACTCGACCAACTGAAATTTCGAGCTGGCGGATTCGACTGGGAATGGAACGACTTCGTGCAAAACTGTGTCGTCTTCGGGCAGATTGGCAGCGGAAAAACCTCCTGCGTTCTCAATTCGATTCTCGACGGACTGCTCGGATCCGCCGCAAAAGCTGCGATGCGCCCAAGCGGCCTGATCCTTGACCCCAAAGGACTGTTTCTCGAAGACGTCCGCCAGCTTTGCCTGCGCTATGGAAGATCCGACGATCTCATTGTGCTGAACCCATACGATCGAAACCATCTCTGCTGGAACCCGTTTGACTCCGATGATGATGAATATGAACTTGCCACTCGCTTTTCAGCCGTCTCAAGATCTCTGGGAATGAAGGATGCAAATTCGTCGTTCTGGCAGACAAAATCGACGATGTTTATGCAGTATGCGATCGAGCTGATCAGGCTGACGAATCCTCAACATCAACCGCCATCATTCGCACAGATCAACGAACTGGCAAACAGCTTTTCCGCCGTTGCCGACCGAACAGACCTGCTGGATGTAAACGACCCGCGCAGTCACGACTGCCTGAGTTTCTTTGCGACCGAATGGGCGACTGCGGCCCCTGAACTCAGAACCAGCGTCCAGGCTCATCTGACAGGAATGTTGTTTCCGTTCCTTAAAGAACCCTACGCGACACGCTTTGCCGGGCAATCGACGATCCGTATTTCAGAGATCATCGACTCCGGAAAAATCCTGTATCTGCACATGCCTACGGCTGACCGAGAAAGCATGGCGCGGACGATCGGGATTTTTCTGAAGCTGGAATACTATCGTGAGATCCTGAAACGACCTCGCAAGAAGGTTCCCAGCTTCTTCTTCTGCGATGAGTTTCAAAAGTTCTTCACAGCCGGAACGAAGGACGACAAGGAGCAATCAAAAAGCGACGCTGACACATTCCGATTGTCTCGCGAGAGCTTTCATGCCAACATCGTTTCAACACAAAACACGGGTGCGCTTGGCGACAATGAAGTGGCCCGTGCATTTCTGGGAAACTGTATGACGGGCATCTTTCTCCGGAATCCGGATGAAGAAACAAACCGCTTCACGTCTCAGTTGTTTGGCGAAGAAATGATTGCCATGAGGTCCCAGTCTCAAAGCGCGGGAACCGGCAAAATCAAACGCTTCGGAGGTGACATGGCCGGCTCCACAGATGCTCGAGAACCTCGATGTTCGCCGGATCGATTTCGCGAACTGGCCATTTGCTCAAAAGAACAGGCGATCCCCCACTGTGAGTCCATCGTTTTTCTGGGCGGCCGCGGCGGGAAGCCGGTCCCCGTTAGACGACTAAAGTGGAAACGACATCCGCTGAGTGTCGATTCATGAGCATTCACGCTTTCCTCTGCCACTCGACCACGACGTTTCCATCTGATGCCAGGATAAGGCCCACTCTATGTTCAGCTTTCTTCTTCGCATGTTCATCATTGGCATGATCATTTATCTCATTTTGGGATTCTTCCTCGGCTGGTACACCCGCATCGTCGCCGTCTATTGGTGGATGCGGCCCTACTGACTGAACAGTAGCGCAGAACGATTCCCGAATTTTCCGACAGCCTGCGCAGAGTTCATCAATCGACTGCGTATTCCTCACAGGAGGAACACAATATGTCAGACGAACGCAATGAACAGTCAAAGCCAAAGAAACGCGTCCCTCGAAACTCAGAACGCGGGAATGAGCTTAAGCGACTCCGGCAGGAGCAGGAAGAGGTTGCTCAGAAGTTATACGCAACCAATCGCAAAGATAACCCGGAAAAACATCAACAGCTTCAGGACGAGTACAACAGAATTGGTCGCAAACGTCATGAAGTAGCCGGCGCGACCCGTCCTTACGTCGAGAAACGTGATGTTCGGCATGAACTTGAAATCGGCGATGTCACTACAAAAAGGAAGCCTGACGGATCGACTCGAAAATCTCGCACGATTCGCATGCCGTTACACGACCCCGAGTCAGTGATCAACTGGCGAAGACATCAAGCCGGAGAGAGTGCCGATGGCCGAGTTCGGTCGCAGTCACGCCGATTGGAGGGTGCCACCGGCGATGGCGATCACGCAGGGCACCATGTGGCCTCTCGCTTTGGCACCGATCCGGCTTGCTTTGAGAACGTAGCACGGCAGAACGGTCGGCAGAATGGAGCAGGCGGAACATACTTCGAGGCCGAACAGCAGGCCGCGAAACTGGCTCGTGAGAACCCTGACGGTAAATTCTTTATCGAAGTTAAAGAAGTACGCTATCCAGAAAAATATGGCGAAAAACGCCCATTCTACCGCAGTTTCAATATTGTTGATGAGCACGGTCGAACGATCGGCTCCGAGGGTCAAGTGCTCGAAAGCAAGGTCGCTGGCCCGGAGTTTCGTCAGTACTCAAACGAAAAAAAAGTGGACGCAGTCCGGTACGGAAATTTCCGCGAAAGCGGGACGGAAGAGGCCAAAAAATCGCAGGAGGAATCAGCAAACTGGGATAGCCCGCACCAGAGACAGTCACGCGGTGCAGCCTCATCAAAATCAGCGGGTGAGTTCGTCCCGATGCAACGGGGGCGTGAAATCCGTGAACAAAGAAGCCAGCGCGAGAACGAGTCCTATTCACTCGCCGGTGCCTTCGGTGGCAAACAGTCACCCAAAGCAACTCAGACAACGACACAGATCGATGACGGACTCAGTTCACGTCGTCAGGAAATCACTGGGAAAAAAGAGGAGCCGAAGGTCACTCTTGCAAAGAGTGAACGCTCCGCACCCACGTCTCATAAACCTCGCTTATAGCCGCGTTGTAATGACAATCTCCGGTAAGGATGAGATCGCCAGTGACTTTCTGAATCACTACGAAATTCTAACCATCCCGCACAGGCACTCTGATCAGCAGGTGACGTCCCATGTCCGATAACTCCCATGATCAAAAACAGATCTATCATCATCAGATCAACAAAGGTGGTCTGGATGACATTCTGACTCATGGACGACTCAAATCGACCGAAGCAAAGCAGATGGCCGGCGGTCACGAAGGGGTGCGAGCACATCAAGGTCCGTTCGATGTCGCATCGTCTCGTCAACGCGATGTCACTGTGATCGAGTTTACGACCGAGCGACCTCCTAACCAGATTCATATGGGGAACGGCCAGGTCCGCTGGAATGTGCCCGAGGGCGAAATGCTGAAGGTTAACGTCGAACGGGCACATCGCAACGGCATGACCGTTGAACGACCTCGCTCCGAACAGCATCTGGAATCGGAGTTTCAGAAGAAGTCACAGGCCAAAGCAGCGTCCCAACGTCAATCGTCAGCCGTCTCCGCAAAGACCACTCCACCAGCCGAGTCCCGCTCGTTTTCTTCCGCCTATGGTTCAACGCCAAACAAGGAGTCGACTCACAAGTCGCCGGAGGTCAGCGCGGGAATCGAAAAAGGACTGCAGGATCGTCGGGAGTCTGTTGCGACGACATCAAAGAAACAACAAATGTCTTCGGTTCGGAGTGAAGCAAGGACAACTCCGGCTATGAAAGTCTCAGCTCCTCAGTCAAAGACAATCAAATGAACGCAGCATCCCGTCATTACTCAGACTCAACGAGACCGCTGAATTCCAAACCCGGTCCACCCGAGCCAGACACCGCAATCCAGCGACGCTGCTGGCTTCGCCAGTTAGGAGAACTCGATGTCGACTGGCATTTAGCACAGCTTGAAAATCGATCGGATCTGGCCGATGACTTCGCCGGACAAATACAATTGCTGGAACGAAAGCTGGGATTTCGATGAGTACCAATTCACCGCTGCCAACACAGTTTCAGGATCGCCTGGAGAAGACCTGGAAGCAATTAGCGTGGCAAAGATTCTCTCATGCCTCCCGGTCGCAGACTCAGCCTCAGGCCATCATGATCGCGAGACCACATGACGATTCCGGATCTGCGATTGCAGATCTCTACCGAAGCCAGTTTCATTCGTGCGGTGGCTGCGTCTCGATCAATCCGGACGATCTGATGCTGTTGCACCCCGCCTTCGCCGCATGTTCAAAGACCTGGTCTGAACCGCTCGCTGAATATGTTCAAACAACGTCCGCTGAACTGGCTGCTGAACTCACTGCGTCTGCGGTCGAACAGCAAAACAACATCGTCGCTGTGTGCAAGTTCGAATGCGTTGACGCCGCGATCGGATTGCTTGGCTTTCTAATGAACCACCATTACGAAACCACCCTCGTCGTTCCGGTGGTGAATAATCAGGCCACCTCCAATCGTACAGAGAGCCATCCGAATGAAGCGTCGTTCCCGCTATTCTCGGCCGTCGACGAAAAGAATCCTCAGCAATCCAACGAGACTCTTCTGAAGATCCTTGATCAAATTGAGGCGTCCAGCTCAGTCACTCGGTTGCTGTTGCTGGATCAACAGTTTCAGTGCCTTTTGGAAATGAACCAGACCAACGGCTTCACCCGCGGAAGAAGCCGAGCCGTTTATGGTACAGCGATGGTCAATGCAGCGCGCGTTCCCTCACGGAATCTCCAAACTTCAGGGATCCCCAAACAACCTGAAACAGAAGTTCCGGAGCTGCCTCGTACCAACCATCGACTGCCGTCCGAATTCTCTCTTCCACCGCATCCGGGACTGAGCCGTACACAGCACGGCACCGCGATTTCATCAATTGCTCATCGCTCGGTGGCCACAAACTCAGACGATGGCAGCAGGGCCGTGATCAACAGGGACCCGAAAACGGCCCGCAGGCGTGAATGGCAAAAGCTGCTGCGCCGACTCGCAGACTCCAACCAATAACTGACCTTTTTCGAAGGCTGTCTCTTATGTCCAGCGCTCTCTTCAGGATTCCCTATCTGCCTTTGGTTCTCTTCATCGCCGTCCTGGCGTGTGGCTCTGTCGCCCGCAGTCGGAACTCGGATCCTCGAGTTGCCGTCTCGACCGGATCGAAA
>JBIIIF010000342.1:0-6366 GCA_044235005.1 Planctomycetaceae bacterium
TGCCGAGCTTCACAAGTCGGTTCTTTCCCGCAAGGTAGTTCATCGTGCTGCTCAGCATGACAGGTTTTGGAAACGCTTCGCTGCAAACGGAGGGTGTCCACGTCAGTTCAGAGATCAAGTCCGTCAACAATCGGTACTTGAAGATCTCGGTGCGTATGCCCGATTCGGTGGCTCGCTTCGAAGCCGAGATTGAAAAACTGGTCCGCTCACGCGTGACGCGTGGCTCGGTTCAGCTCTCGATTCGCGTCCGGTTTACGAGCGGTCAAAGTGAGTACCGGATTGATCAGGATCTGCTGAGAAGTTTTCAACGGCAGCTTGCGGAAATCTCGGGCGACTCGACAGGGAAATCTGCCACTCTGGGAGAACTGCTGTCGCTTCCCGGTGTCGTTTCCGAAACAGAACTGCCTGAGGAATTCGTGAACTCGCTTTGGCCAGCCGTAGAGGCTTCTTTGAAGGAGTCGCTGGATCACTTCGAAGATTTTCGTCGCCGCGAAGGCGAATCAATGCGGCTGGATCTTGAGAAACAGTGCGAAGTCATTGAGAACGAAGGCCGGCAGGTCGCACTTCTGACGCCACAGGTTGTTACCGAGTACCGCGACAAGATTCTGGAACGTGTTCGTCGTCTGATCGGCGATGCCTCGGTCAATATCAGCGAAAACGATGTCATACGCGAAGTCGCGTTATTCGCTGACCGCTGTGACATCAATGAAGAGATTACGCGACTGCGAAGTCATACCGAGCAGTTTCGTCGGCTGCTGAACGGTGAGACGTCGCAGGGACGCAAGCTGGAGTTTATCGGTCAGGAGATGTTTCGAGAGATCAATACGATTGGCTCGAAGGCCAATCATGTCACGATTGCACTGAGCGTCGTGGAGATGAAAGCGGCAATTGAGCGGATGCGGGAAGTCCTGCAGAACGTGGAGTAATGAGTCAGGGCCAACAAGAGCGGATCGTGGTGCTGTCCGGGCCAAGTGGAAGTGGCAAATCCACACTGGTGCGGTTGCTGGTCGATCGCGCTCCGGTCAAGCTGGTTATGTCGATTTCCGCGACGACTCGGCCACCTCGTCCAAATGAGGTGAATGGCACAGATTATTGGTTTTTGACGGATGCGGAGTTCCGCAAGCGACTGGCAGAAGGCCAGTTTCTGGAGCATGCCGAAGTGTTTTCTTCGGGATTTCTATACGGAACGCTGTCATCGGAGATGGATCGAGCCTGGCGTCAGGGTGGGTGGGCATTCCTGGAAATTGACGTCCAGGGAGCGATGAAAGTTATGCAGCAGTACCCAAATGCTGTTACGATTTTCCTTTGTACGCCGTCGCCCGGAGAGTTTGAACGCCGATTGAGGGCTCGTGGAACGGAATCAGAAGAAGTGATTCAACGTCGGCTGGCGACTGCGGAGAAAGAACTGCAGTTGTCCGACCGTTACAAATATGTGGTTGTGAACGATCAGCTGGAAACCGCGGTCAGCGAGATCTGTGAGATACTGAAGGCGGAGGAGAAGGCTCGAAATGCTTGATGAATTCCGTGAAGACGAAATCGCCCGCAAGGTCGGAGGTCGTTTCAAGATGACCGCCCTGATCCAGAAACGCATGGTTGCACTGAACCGTGGCGCGCGGGCTCTGGTTGATCTGCAGACGAAGGATCTGATGCAGATTGTGGTCGCCGAAATCATGGGCGATAAGATTTATCTGGACGCCACCGGCAATCTCAAAGCCGTTGAGGACGATTCTGCACTGGTCGACAAGCTCGATCGCTTGCTGGCTGAAGATGGTGGTCCCGGTATCGACGATCTTTGATCAGACCGGCCACTTGTCGAATCTATGCCCTGAGGATCGTCATCGAGTCTCAGGGCTGTTTTTTTGATATGACCACAATCTGCCATGACAGACGTACTTCACAATCGCGAAATTCTGCTGGGTGTCTCCGGAGGTGTTGCCGCCTACAAGGCTGCTGACCTTTGCAGTCGCCTGGTCCAGCGCGGAGCGAAGGTGACGGTCATCATGACGGAATCCGCACATCAGTTTATCGGAGCTCGAACCTTCGAAGCACTGACGCGTCGACCGGTCTACTCACATGCATTCGAAGCGAAAGAACATTTTCAGGGTGAGCATATCGGGTTGGCTCAACGAGCAGAGCTGGCTGTCGTGGCTCCGGCAACAGCTCAGACGATTGCACGGCTGGCTCACGGGATGGCCGATGATTTACTGAGCACAACATTGCTGGTCGTTACGGCCCCGGTGTTGTTGGCACCTGCTATGAACTGTGACATGTGGGCCAAGCCGGCCGTCCAGCGAAACGTAGCCCAGCTTCGAGACGATGGATACACGTTTGTGGGGCCTGACGAGGGCTGGCTCAGTTGCGGGCAGGTGGGTGCAGGTCGATTGTCAGACCCTGGCAACATCATTAAGGCCATGGAGTCGTTGCTGAGCCAGCATCCTGGCACCAATCAGGCTCGCACCAGTCAAGCGGAATAGGAACCGTCATGAAGATTCTGATCACCGCCGGACCGACTCGCGAGTACATCGACGATGTTCGTTTTCTTTCGAACGCCAGCAGTGGCCGCATGGGTTATTCGCTCGCCTCCTCCGCGTTAGCTCGTGGCCATCAGGTCGAACTTGTCACAGGCCCTGTTGAGCAGTCCGCACCGGCAGGTTGTACAGTCCATCGCATCGAAACGACCGATCAGTTACGCCAGCGATGTCTCGAACTGTTTCCTCAGTGCGACGGTGTTATTGCCACCGCCGCAGTTTGCGACTATCGCCCCAAAGAACGCATTAGCGGAAAGATCACGAAGACCGGCCATCCGATAACTCTTGAACTGACAGAAACGTCGGATGTGTTGGCAGAGCTTGGCGGCCAAAAGGGCCATCGCTGGGTCGTTGGCTTTGCCCTCGAGTCGCAGGATCCTCGCAACAACGCGATGCGAAAACTGCGAATGAAGAATTGCAACTGCATCGTACTCAACGATACATCGGCTATTGGTTCACTCACAAACACCGTTGAAGTGCTTTCTCCTGAAGCCGAAACGATCGCCCTCTTCAAAGGCACCAAAGAAGAAGTGGCCGATCGTCTGCTGGGGCTGATCGAAACCTCGATCGTTAAGCCCGGGGTTTAAGTCATTTGATGTCATCGGACCGAGTGATTCCGAGATCAGCAAAGTAGCCGTCTCGCTCCGCCGAGACGAGCCTTGCAGTGCCCCGCTTGCGGGGTGTTGATTTAGTTGTGTATTGAGCGTTTTCGTTTGACGGCGAGCCGTAGGCGTAGGCGAAATAGGGCAACGCCGCCTGCGGCTTGCCGTTAAACGACTAAATCAACAGACCGCTTGCCGCTATCTGGCCCGTAGACTTTTGCCAGGCGTTCACACAAAGCGAACCGTGCGGGATTTCGGTAGGTCCTGCCTGCCGGGCAGGACTTCGCGGCTTGCCGCGACTTTGGTGCACGTATTTGGACTAAGCAGCCCGTAGGTCTCAACGATATGCAGACAAGGTTCGCCTTGCGGCGCATCCAACGTATCTGTGATTCGGGCCAAAGGCCCAGCCGTTTAGATAGCCCGGGCCAATCGGCCCGGGAAGATTGGCCACCACAACCAGAAGGCCTGAAAGGCCGGCCGTTCGCAATGAGCACGAACGGTCGACCCTTTGGGCCTTGGAATACATTGGGAATCGCAAACCTGGGCCGATGGCGCCGATGGCCCAGGCTATTTGATCGATTGGGCCTTTGGCCCGTAATCGCATGACGACCTGCCGTGGAACGCTCGATGGTCCGCAAATTTTGAATCTGTTAGGGTGCCTGTTGCGGCGTTCAAACAGCCTCACGTGTTGCTGCGATTTAATATGACTCTTGTGCACGACAGTGTTCCGAACGGGCAGCTCTTATGAAATGTTCTCTGATGAAGTCTTGTTGCGGACTGCTTTCGCTTGGCCTTGTCGTTTTGATGGCTGAAGACTGTGTTGCGGAGGTCAAAGTCACGACCGAGTTGTCGCAGGATGGCTCGTTTTTTCGATTCGATAATATTCTGCTGCCAGCGATTGACGATGCGGGTTCAAAGGGGAAATGGAAGATCGTTGCCGGGCAGGTCGACGCGAACTCGGGTTCGATCAACTGTTTGTTTGATGGACGCGTTCCGACTTCGGCCGATCAACCGTCCGAGAATCTCTTCTTCGCTGCTGGAACACAGAACGGTCTGATCGCTGTGGACCTTGAACAGGTCACCGATGTGGCAGAGATCGTGTCTTATTCATGGCATACGGATAGTCGAGCACCTCAGGTTTTTTCTGTCTACGCCGCAACCGGGAAAGAACCGGATTTCGCTTTTCCCGTGTCGGTTGATGAAATCAGCAGTGCCTCAGGCTGGAAGAAAATCGCCAGCGTGAATACTCATCAGGCCAATCAATACGGTGGGCAACACGCCGTGCGAATTTTTGAGCCGGGGGCGACGCTGGGGAAGTTTCGACATCTGTTGTTTGAGATGAACGCGACCGAGCCGGGCAATCGCTTCAGCCATACGTTCTTCAGTGAGATCGATGTGATTGCCGGTGATGCGACCAAGGTTCAACGCATCACGGCTCCCGAAGTTCGTGAGATCAAATTCTCAACGACTGATGAAGCGTATCGTTTCACGATTGACGTGACTCAAGCCCTCGAACTCGAGACGTGGGCTGCGGACGAACTCAAGCCGTTGATTCAGGACTGGTATCCGAAGGTTGTGGCGATGTTGCCCAGCGAGGGATTTGAAGAGGCTCGACACGTTCGCTTTCGATTCCTCCGCGATGAAGAGATGAAAGGCATCCCGGCTTATGCATCCGGGCCGACGATCTCCATGAATGCGGAATGGTTTCGAGGTCAGCTCAATGGTGAAGCGCGCGGAGCCGTTATGCATGAGATGGTGCATGTTGTCCAGGGCTACTCTGGTCGAAATCGCCGAGGTCGTGGAGTTGTTGCTCCACCCGGCTGGATTGTTGAAGGCATCCCGGACTACATCCGCTGGTTTCTCTTTGAACCAGAAACGGGCGGCGCGAAGTTATCAGCCCAGAGACTGAAAGATGCGAAGCATGATGCCAGCTATCGGACGTCAGCCAACTTCATTGATTGGGTGATCCGAAACCATCCCAACGATGGACGCTTTCTGGAACAGCTCAATGCGGCCGCTCGAGAAGGCAGGTACTCAGGAGAGACATGGAAGGAGCTCACAGGAAAGACCGAACAGGAACTGGCTGACGCCTGGCGAGAAGGCCGGCAGGACGATCGGTAGGCTGCAGAAAAATGGAATTATCTGGCAATTTGGCAGGCCAATATTGTCGGTCCATGACGAGGGTTGATTTGTCGCAAAACCTTTTTCCCTATTGATTTAGGGCTTTTCAGCAGGAAGATGGGGCAGCGGGGCATGTGAGTTCCAAAAATTGGAACATGGTGTGCAGCCCGTGCTTTTCTTCGTTCGGGCTGTCATGAGGTACTGTCGTTTTCGGAGTGAGCAATGCCAATTTTTCGCTGGGGCCAGCCGTGGGATCCGTTCCGCGATCTTGAGCGAGAAGTCGATCGTCTGTTGCAGGGCGTCAATTTGACTCTGCACGGGGTCCGGTTTGGGCGTCGGTTTCCTCAGATTAATCTGCTGGAAATGGAAGACAGCTACGTTCTGGTTGCTGAAATCCCGGGCGTGGACTTGAAGCAGCTTGAGGTCACGACAGCTTCCGGGTACCTGACGATCAAAGGGAACCGGTTACCTCCTGAAGAGGCACGGGAAGACACGTTCCGCCGTCAGGAACGATTCCATGGTCCCTGGCAGCGAACGATTCAGCTTCCCGATCGAGTTGACGAAGACGGGATGCGGGCTGATTACTGCGCCGGGATATTGAAAGTGACGTTACCCAAGGCGCCGTCAACGACTCCTCGTCAGATCAAAGTGAACGAAGGTTAGTCCCATGAGTGAATCTCGAGATCTCAGCCGACCTGAAGAGCTGCAGCCGATCGTGGCCACGCCGAAGCCGGAGATGGCTCCTTCAGCGGAGTCAGCTGCCAACGCCGCGCCTCGACTGTTGTTTAATCCGCCGATCGATATCTATGAGACTCCCGATGGGCTGGTTCTTTATGCGGACCTGCCGGGCGTGACAGCGGAAGGATTGGATCTGCAGGTTCAGGACAACAAGCTGACACTGTTCGGAAGAATTTCGCGGGCGGATGCTCTGCCGATTTCAGTGATCCACCAGGAGTATCAGCTAGGTGACTTTCTGCGATCATTCATCCTGAGCGATGAAGTTGATCACGAGCGCATCCAGGCGAAACTGACCAACGGCGTTTTGAGAGTCGACCTGCCTCGAGCCGCACGGGCCAAACCGCGACGCATCGAAGTTTCACCGGGTTAAGTGCGTG
>JBIIIF010000343.1:0-6364 GCA_044235005.1 Planctomycetaceae bacterium
GTTCCGTATTTTGTCTTTAAGTGGGGCGCTGGGATGTCGCCGGTGCTGCACGATGGCGTCGTCTACTTTGTGCAGGACGATGATCTGCACCCGGCGATGTATGCCTTTGATTCGAAGACTGGAAAGATCCTTTGGAAAGACGACCGGAATGATATGGCGGTCAATTATTCTCATCCTGTCATCTGTCAGACCGATCAGGGAGACGAGGTTGTTGTTGCCGGAACCGGATTGCTTGTTGGGTATCATCCTCGCACCGGTGAGCGACTCTGGCAGGCTCGCACTTTGCTGCGAAATATCAAGACGACTCCTGTTTGTCATGACGGTGTGATTTATATCTCGCTGCAGAGCAAGGGCATTGCCAGTCAGTGGCTGGCCTCGATCGATCAGGCCGAGACCGGAAACAGCGACAACAAAATCACGAAGGACGAGGTGCAGGGCTTCTTTGGAAAGAGACCGGTTCCGGAGGCCTTTTACAAGAAGACCTTTGATCGCGGTGATACTGACAAGGATGGTGATCTTGAAGGCGAAGAACTGGACGTCGCTTTTCTGGCACCGAATAACCGTGCAGGAGCTTCGTTTGATTCCGCTACTCCGGCCGATGAATACGTGATGGCGGTCAAGGGTGGCGGGCGTGGTGATGTGACCGAGACTCATTTGCTTTGGAAGCACTCGACGAAGCACACTGATCACATTGTTTCGCCCCTTGTCGTCAACAATCGAATGCTGCTGGTCAAGGAGGGGGGCATTGCGACGTGCTTTGACACTGCAGAAGGCAAATCTGTCTTCGGGCCAACTCGTATCAACAATGCCGCGAATTACTTTGCCTCGCCCGTGTATGGTGATGGCAAGATTTATATCGCCAGCGAGAACGGCAGCATCGTTGTGTTGCAGGATGCTCCCGAACTGAAGATCCTTGCCGTGAATGATATGGGTGATCCTGTTCTGGGATCACCTGCGATTGCTGACGGTGCGCTGTTCGTGCGAACACGAAAACAGCTCCTGCGGATTCAGTAAGTTTGCCGCGTTCAGGGTTCTCGTCTTTTTGCGTAGTTCTTCATCTGCGTGAAAGCGCGATCCCTTCACTCGGCCTTTAGTCATAACCCCAGCTTTGGGGCTCACGGTTCCGGATTTGTTCCCGGGACTGTTCACAAAGACCCTTGAAATAGAAAACGATGTAACGGAAGTCTCATGAGAAAAAGCAAGACGCTCGCCAAGATTCGTAAGGGCGAACCTGTTCGCATGTGTTGCCTCGGGCATTACATCCCGGCCTTTATCAAGCAGGCGGCCCACTTCGGTTTTGACTGTATCTGGCTGGATCTTGAGCATCGCAGTATGCCCGATCGTGATGTGCAGAACCTTCTGACACATTCGCATCTGCACGACATCGATATCATGCTGCGACCACCAACATTGGAAAAGACGCGGCTCTACAGGTATCTGGAAGATGGGGCCACCGGGCTCATGATTCCGCACGTCAATACGGCCGAGAAGACTCGCATGCTGGTTGATGCGGTCAAGTTTCCTCCGATCGGTGATCGAGGACTTGATGGAGCGGGGCTCGATGCTGACTACATGGTGGATGGAGCCGATGTCTTTACATCCGAAGCCAACCGCCAGACATTTCTGGTTGTGCAGATTGAAACTCTGGAAGCGGTCAACAATATTGAAGAGATCGCTGCTGTTCCTGGTCTCGACGGTGTGTTTGTCGGTCCCGGCGACCTTGGTCTTCGGCTCAAGCTCAGCGACAATTCGATGACGATGGAGAAGTGCTTCGAGAAAGTTGCGGCCGCCTGCAGCAAGAACGGAAAAGCCTGGGGCGCACCTGCTGGAACTCCGGAGATCCTGAAGCAGCGACATCGTCAGGGCGGACAACTGATGAATCATGGCGGAGAATTTGGTGCGATCATGAGAATGCTGCAGGAGTGCTCCGCGGCGTTTGATGCGGCCAAATAGCGGCCATAGCCGCGAAACAGTATTGCTCTTCGCACCTGCTCAGGAAGTGCCATGAAACTTCAGAATAAAGTTGCACTGATCACCGGTGCTGGCCGAGGAATCGGTAAAGGGTGTGCAATTCAGTTGGCAATGAACGGGGCGGAAGTTGTGATTAACGACCGCCCTGGCAGCACTGATTTGCAGGCGACTGCCAATGAGATTCGAAGTCTCGGGGGAGTTTGCCATCCGATCGCCGCCGACGTGTTTTCGCGAACGGGCTGTGAAGAGTTGTTTAGTCAGATGATGTCAGCGGTGGGACGAGTTGACATTCTGATCAGCAATCCGGCGTATAGTCGTCGAGGAGCGTTTCTGGAGTACACTCCTGAGGATTTCGAACGCACGATTCAGGGCACGCTGACCAGTGGCTTTCATATGAGTCAACTAGTCAGCCGGCAAATGGTGGCTCAGGGAAACGGCGGCAAGATCTTGTTCATCTCCAGTGTTCAGGCTGAAATGCCCATCGGTCTTTGCGTGGCTTATGGTGCGGCGAAAGCCGGGCTGAATCACATGATGAGATCCATCGCGGTGGAGCTCTGCTCGCATCGCATCAACGTCAACGCGATCGAGCCCGGATGGATCGACACGCCGGGTGAGCATGTGACTTTCTCTGAAGAGACGATCGCTGCAGAAGGGCGAAAGCTTCCGTGGGGACGCCTGGGGTTGCCGGAAGACATTGGTCGAGCTGCTGTGTTCCTTGTTTCAGACGATGCTGACTATATCACAGGTTCTGTGCTGCCGGTCGATGGCTGTTTTCGATTCAAGGATTGCCGTGTTGAATTGGTGCCGCCGGTGCAGGTTAAATCATGACGGTTTCACTGCGACAGTTTCAATTTCAGAACGGTCCTGCGGCTCCTCATCTGTTGATTACCGGAGGGGTCCACGGCGATGAGTTCGAACCGATTGCGGCCATGACGAGGCTGATTCGCAGTTTTCGAACGCAGGATTCATCCATAAAAGGCTTTAAGGGCACGATAACATTGGTGCCCATCGTCAACGAGTCGGCTTATTTGCGAGGCCATCGATGTGGTGAGGATGGCAAGGATCTCGCAAGAACCTGCCCCGGTCGTGCCGACGGAACTGTCACGGAACAGACGGCGTGGGCGTTGAGTGAATTGATTCGTACTGCAGACTACTACGTCGATCTGCACACTGGCGGGACCGAACTTTCTGTTTACCCGCTCGCTGGTTACGTGATGCATGCCAATGAGCAGGTTCTGAGCGATCAGCGGCGGATGGCAAAAGCATTTAATTTGCCCGTCATCTGGGGGACTTCGCCGCATCTTGAAGGGCGAAGTCTTTCTGTTGCTCGCGACTGCAATGTGCCAGCCATCTATTGTGAGTATCTCGGATCCGCCACTTGCAGCGCGGCAGGAATTGATGCTTACGTCGACGGATGCCTGAATGTTATGGCTGAGTTGGGAATACTGGATCGGGCTGCACCACCGAATCGAGTCTCCTGGATTGTTGAAGATACAAACCCCGGTTCTGGCCATATGCAGGTTTGCAATCCGGCTCCCTGCACCGGGTACTTTCACACGTCGCTCAGGCCTGGTGATCGAATTTGTTCCGGGGACGTTATGGGCATTGTAATACCGCTCGATCAAGCGGAGCCAATGCCGATTCTCGCTCAGCAATCCGGAATTGTTCTTGTCCTCCGCACATTTCCTCGAGTGCAGCAGGGTGACTCAATCGGAGTCATTTTGGAAGTCTGATGCTTTTTGTGCCCTGCGTAAGATCGCAACGCTTGAATTGAGCATAAGCAGTGATGTGTGGTATCGACAGATCTCCATGCCTCTGCCGCCGCGATCGATGCGAGACGCGGATCCCATGGGCGTGAGTTTCTCGACTCATTGATCCCGAGGTCTTCAGAAGCATTTGCGTTGCGGCCGGATTCTTCTGACTTCCCTATGGCGTGAAGCCGTTTGATGTCTATTCGATTTTTTTGAATATTCGTGAATCTCAATTCGAATTAACGCGCTGGGGCTCTCTGGCTACGATTGTGATGTGCGGCAATGCATGCAGCACCAGGTGATTTGCCTTGTCGACTTTTCTCTTGATAGTTTTCGGAGAATTAGCCATGGTCAACACGAACCGTTTGAACCGAGAAACGCGCAGAAAAATTGATCTGCGGCTGGCGAGAAGTGAGAGCGATTTTCCAGGGCCGTCTTCTCATCGAATGAAGCCTGTGATGACTCGACAGCGTTTGTCAGCGATCACTGGAACGTCAGACGAAGATCTGCTTGATCAATTGGTGGATCTGGGTTTTAGTGAAGAGAATCTGGAGGCGATTCGATATGCGCCGATTGCCGAAGTTGCGTGGGCGAATGGCAAGGTGACTCAGTTTGAGCAGGTGTTTGCCGTAAGTGCCGCCTTGTCGTCCGAAATGTTAAAGGTACCCGCTGCATTCGATTTGTTTCAGTCATGGCTTCTGAAACGCCCTGATAAGACTCTATGGTCTGCATGCGAACTGTACACCGTCGACCGGATGTCTCGGTTAGATCAGGGTAAAGAACGGGAGTTTGGCAGGCGTCTTCACGAGATCGCGACGCGTGTTGCACTGGCGTCGGGAGGATTGCTGGACCAGGGTGAGATCTGTATTGCAGAGCAGCGTGTCCTCGATCGGATTGCACGCGTCTACAATCTTAGTCTGTGCTCCGGCTTTTCGTCCGATGGCTGAGATTTATGGCCACACGGCACTCAGCGCAAAGCTTTTGTGTTTTTGGGTTTTGCCATAGTTCGCATTTATCGTTCAACACGTGGTCGAAAAGGGAGTTTGTCAGCGCTCTGCTTTTCGATCACGTGTTGAACGTTATGTCCGCCGGACATTACTTCGTGCGGCGGGACAATCTGCGGCAACTCGCTCAAATTGATGTGGGCAACTCATCGGAGGAGTGAGTCCGCGTTTTGTTTTCCCGCATTGAACGCACAACTCCTGTCAGCAACGTGATCACCGTGAGAGGAATCACAAGGCCCAGCATGACGAGTGCATACGTGCGCTGGTATCCAGGGATCGTCTCCGCAATAACGAACGATGCCGTGTAAGCGATGTAGTACGCAAAGAACATCACTCCGTTCCAGCGTGAGATCACATGTCCCACAAAAAACACCGGCAGGCACGCTGCGGCGACCGCGATCATCACGGGAATATCCATCTGAAGAGCGGCCGCCGTGACTTTCAATCCGTCAGCGGAGACGACACTTGAGATTCCGAGCACGCCGAAGATGTTGAAGATGTTGCTTCCGACCACATTGCCGACCGCAATGTCACGTTCGCCCCGAATGGCCGCCATGATGGATGTGGCCACCTCCGGCATGGAGGTCCCGGCTGCAACAATTGTCAGGCCAATCACCAGTTCGGAAACTCCCAGCGCTCTGGCAATTACGATCGCCGAACCGATAAACCAGTGAGATCCCAACACAAGCAGACCGAGCCCTGCAGCGACCATGATTAGGTTTAGAGCAATCTTTCCACCGCCTCGAGTCTCCTTTGCGTCTCCGAACTCAGCTTCGTATTCCGCCTTAATTCCAGCTCGTTCCTTGCGACTGGTTACAATCGCAAAGGACGTATAACCGATCAGACCGCCGACGAGCAGCAGCCCCTCCAGCCGCCCTAAGTTTTCATCAAGAGCCAGCGCGTAAACCAGGATTGAAATAGCGATCATGAGAGGCACATCAATACGAATAAGCTGTTGTGAGACTCGCAGCGGCACGATCATCGCCGACAGCCCGAGAATGAACAGCACATTGAAAATATTGCTCCCCACAACATTCCCAATGGCGACGTCAGGCTGCCCGATCAGGGACGACTGGACGCTGACAACCAACTCGGGCGCACTCGTGCCAAAGGCCACCACAGTCAGTCCAACAACCAAAGGCGAGATACCCACCGCGATCGCGAGCCGCGAAGAACCATGAACCAGTAATTCGGCACCCACTGTCAGAACAGCAAGCCCCAGCACCAACATCAGAATGACCATTGAACTCACCTAAACACCGTCGGCGGAGCGACGGTTCTCCGGTACACCCGTCGCTCCGCCGACGGGATTTTCTCACATTGACTCGCAGTTAAGAGGATTTCTTAACCTGATTACCAACCGGCTTCGCAGATTTCATCTGAAGCATTTCAACCCCCAGACAGAAGGCCATTGCAAAGTAAACGTAACCTTTGGGAATCTTCTGATGAAAGCCCTCAGCAACCAGCAAAGTGCCAATCAGCAATAAAAACGAAAGTGCCAGAATCTTGAGTGCCGGATGACGCTCTATAAAGCTCACGATCGACTTCGAAAAGATGAGCATCACGACCACCGAGATCACGATGGCGGCGACCATGATAGGAATCGGGTTCTTCAATCCTTCTGTCATACCGACCGCC
>JBIIIF010000344.1:0-6347 GCA_044235005.1 Planctomycetaceae bacterium
AGACGCAGCCCTGCTTGAAACCGCCACCGGCGATCCAGGTGGAAAATGCATGACGGTTATGGTCGCGTCCATCGGGGCCTTGAGAAATCGGCAGGCGTCCGAATTCCCCGGTCCAGATGACAATCGTGGAATCCAGAAGTCCGCGCTGCTTCAAATCCTTCACCAACGCGGCGGATGGCTGGTCAGTGCGAGCACACAAGCCTTTGAGACTTTCGGCATTGCGGCTGTGAGTATCCCAGGGTTGACCGCTCATGTAGACACCGACAAATCTCACGCCCTGCTCGACAAGCTTGCGAGCGGTCAGGCAACGAGCGCCGTATTCTTCGATGGCCGGATTGTCGAGCCCGTAGAGTTCTCGCGTTTCTTTCGTCTCGCCGGAAAGATCCAGCAGCTCGGGAACCGAGGTCTGCATCCGCGCGGCGGTTTCGAAGTTGGCAATGCGAGCTGTGAGTTCAGTATTCTCCGGATAGCGTGAGGCGTGGCGACGATTGAGCTTCCCCAGGTAGTCGAGCTGGTTGCGACGCACGGCCGCTGTGACGCCTTCCGGACTTTGCAGATTCAGCACAGGAGAGGATCCCGATCGGAACACCGTGCCTTGATAAACCGCAGGCAGCCAGCCAGAACTCCAGTTCTTTTCGCCATCGATCGGAAGACCACCGGGATCTGACAACACAACAAACGATGGCAGATCGCGATTCTCTGTTCCCAAGGCGTACGAAATCCATGAGCCGAACGAAGGCATTCCGGCAAACAGTCGTCCGGAGTGAATCATTCTCAGGGCCGCTTCATGATCGACAGACCCGGTTTTCATTGAGCGGATCAGAGTAATCTCGTCGGCGATTGAACCGGTATGAGGCAACAGCTCGCACAGCTCCATTCCAGATTCGCCGCACTTGCGAAACTTGTACGGTGAACCCAGGACGTTGCCCTTTTGCTTATCAAAATGCGTTTCCAGATCACCGGCGGGATAAGGCTTGCCGTGCCACTTTTGCAGCTCCGGCTTGGGATCGAACAGATCCATCTGGCTGGGACCGCCGTTCTGAAACAGGCAGATCACCGACTTTGCCTTTGGAGTCACATCCGGCGCGACGGCCGTTGATTCGCTGGCGCTGCCAGTTTGCTGCTGGGCCAGCAGCGAAGCCAGGGCCAGAAGCCCGACATGCCCGGCCTGAGTGCTGAGGAACATGCGGCGAGTGGCATCGATGGAGGACGGCAGGTCGATGTGCAGAGGAGGCATTGGGAGGAGCTCACAAAAAGAGACGTGTGGGCTCGATTAGATTACCGTCCGCGAAGCGGTTCGCTCAATCGGTCTGAAAGGTCCGCGTGCTGATTTTGTGCAAATGTTTGATGGAACGCTTCGCAGGCCGGAACGAACAACATGAATTCCGGCATCTTCGTACAATGCCGGAACTCGCTCCGCTCGGTCCGGCCTACATCCATCAAACCATTCCTAAGAGTGCACTACGGTGTCTGCAGTACTGACCGAGCCGACGTCTTCGACTTGCCAGACTTCGCCGCTGTTCGCTTCGACGTGGCTTCTGTTGATGGGCGAGCCGCCGTTGCGGAAGCTCGCGATATGGAATCTTCGGATTCACCAGTCAGCAGTTCCAGCATCCATGCGCTGGCCTGAGGAATCACGATCACTCGCTTCTGAGATCCCGGCTTCTTGTCGTCGATCACAATCGTGATCTCCGGACCCGACTCGGTCGTGGCGGAGACGACTTCGGCTGTGCGGCTGTCTTTCTTGCCTGAGGTCTCCTTGGGATTGAACAGAGGAGCATCTGTCAGTTCGCCCAATTCTTCATCATCCGCAGCAACCAACTCCGGTTCTGTTGCTTCCTCTTCAAGGACGTCTTCCGTCACATCAAAGGCGGGTTCTTCCAGCTCGGCAATGGCTTCATTCGGGGTCTTCACCGGGGCTGGTTGCTTTTCGCTCGCCCCAGCATCCCCGTCCAGCATGGCCGCAAACGAAGACGACGCATCTTCTCCACCCGTTGGAGCTGGTGTGGCCAGGATGGATGTCAGCTTCAGATGATTGACGAGTTCAATAATAGGAGCATGGGCCATATAGAGCCCTTCCTTCAGTTTGCGATCCGCACAACTGCAGACACCAACCAGAGAACCATTCGCATCGAACAATCCACCGCCTGAACGACCACTCTGTGGATCCACCGAACAAACCAGGTTGGCAGGTCCGTTGTAGCGATTGATATCAACGATCTTTGTCTTCAACAGAGTCGGATCCGCTCCCCCGTTGCAGCCAAAACTCACGAGACTCTGGTCTTTGCCGACGCTTGGTGCCGCAGCAGTAAGACGAACGGCCGGCATAATCTTTGTCGACTGAATCTTCAGAAACGCCAGATCCGAATTATGATCTCCCCCGATCAACGAAGCGCGGTAGCTCAGTGGCTTGCCGTTCTCAAAGACCTCGATCTCGATCTTTGCATCTTTGGTCGACATATCCAGAAAGACATGAGCACACGTCAGAATGATCGCCTGTCCGGCTGCACTGTAGACAATGGTGCCGGTGCCGACGTCCTGAATCTTCTTGCCATCCTTTGAAGAAACGCCCGCCACTTTGACTCGCACGGTAGCGGCTTCTGCAGTCAGCAGGCCATCCATCCGGGAGTCTGCTTCAGGGCTTTGAGCTCTGAGCGTTGGAAACTGCATCGCGGCAGGTTTTTTATTGCCACCTATCAGGCTACGAAACACGTCCTTGAGAGACGATTTGGACTCTGAGTCTGAGGAAGTCTCAGTCGTCGCTTCAGGTTCCGCGACTGCTTCGTCGGTGCCGGGGTTGAACGCCAGACCTGCAGGAAGTTCAGCGGCCGCAACCTTCGTGGGCTCGCGAGTTTCAGCAAGTCGTCGGGCTGCACGATTCATCTGATCGCGAAGTTCGGCTTCATCCGTCAGGCCGATGAATCGCTTGGCTTCTTTGCCCTGCACCATCAGAACCAAGGTTGGCACGCGATCGACGTTGAAGCGGCGAGCCAGTTCCGGCTCTTCGCTGATATCAATCTGGCGGACCGGAAACTTATCTTTTTGCATCCGCTGCAGGATGGGCACCATTTGCTGGCATGGCTGGCAATAGCTGGCTGTGAAGTCCAGCAGCTCAACCTCAGGAGGACTCGTCGCACCGGTCTCGGCATCGAACATCGCCACCAACAGCATGAGCATCTTCATAATTGGCTTCCGTGCCTGAAGAACAATCGGACAGACATCCAGGGGCTTACAGGACACGGTGAATCAGCACGTGAGAATTCCGTTTCTCCTGAGCTGATTCGGGCTGACTTACTCCGCTGGTCCAACCAGCAGCTTTTGTCAGTTGTTATTTGCGTCCGGCAGATCCTGCCGCAATCGACGGGGGGAGCATAATCCGAACTTCGGATTTCGGGAAAGATCAGAATTCATTGAGTTTTCGCGGCAAAACCACCAATCTGCAAAACGGCTGTTCGGTTTTACATCATCCCGAGTTCTCTACAATGGACGGTTCGAGCGATCGTAGCAATGTCGTAAGGTCGCATTTGGAACACGAAAAATGGAGAACGCCATGAAGAGAATTCTGGCAGGCGGGTTATTAAGTTTCTGCGTTATGACGGCCGTGAATTCATCAACGGTTCACGCAGATGAAGCAAAGAAGGATACTCCGATTGCTGTTGGCACGGAGCGAGCGTTCCCGAACCTGGACTTCGAACGACCGATCGTGGTGACTCATGCGGGTGACGGATCGAATCGCCTGTTCGTTGCTGAGCAGGAAGGCATCATCAAAGTCCTGAAGAATGATCAGGAGACGGAAGAAGCAACCGTATTCCTCGATATCGACGAACGCTGCACCTACGCCGACAATCAGAACGAAGAAGGTCTGCTGGGATTCTGCTTCCATCCGAAGTTCAAAGAAAACGGACAGTTGTTCGTTTACTACACCTCGGCCGAGGAAGCGCATCTGTCGAAGGTGTCTCGGTTCACGGTTTCCAAAGACAATCCGAACGTCTGCGATGCCGCGACTGAAGAAGAGATCATGCGGATTCCGCAGCCGTTCTGGAATCACAACGGCGGAACAATTGAGTTCGGGCCAGACGGATTTCTCTACATCGCTCTGGGCGACGGTGGAAGCGGCAATGACCCCAACGGCAATGGTCAGAATCTGACCACGCTCCTGGGATCTATTCTGCGAATTGACGTCGAGAAGCCGGGCAAGAATGCGAAGTATTCGATCCCGAAAGACAATCCGTTTATCGGCAAACAGGTTCCCTCGGGACCTCGCGGCGCCATGGCTCCTGCGCGGGAAGAAATTTATGCCTATGGAGTTCGAAATATCTGGCGTATGTCGTTCGACAGCAAAACCGGAACTCTGTGGGCCGCAGACGTCGGACAGAATCTCTGGGAAGAAATCAACATCGTGAAGGCTGGAGGCAACTACGGCTGGAATGTGCGAGAAGGTAAGCACTGGTTCCGCCCCGATGGTAACGATGCCGATCGTCCGGATTTGATCGACCCGATCCATGAGTATCATCACTCTGTGGGCAAATCGATTACCGGTGGCACAGTTTACCGTGGAACTCGAGTTCCCGAGTTGGTCGGCAAGTACATCTACGCCGATTACGTGAGCGGTCTGTTGTGGGCTTTGGACTATGACGAAGCGGCCGGCAAAGTGAAGGCCAACTATTCCATCAGCGGATTCGATGGAGACGACGACGGCAAAGCAGAAGTTCTGCCAGTCATGAGCTTCGGCACCGACGAACAAGGCGACATCTACTTCACGACGCCATTCGGTAGCTTGTACCGTTTTGTTTCGAAGTAATTCACTGACAGAATCCTGAAGGACTCAGATAAATCAGTCCAAACGGCCAAAAATCGATGTCAACGAATGCCCGGTTGCGAAAGTAGCCGGGCATTTTTTGTTCAACGCGAAATCACGTGCGCGAGTGTCCCAGACAGAACTCAATGCGATTTATCCTGAAAGGATGTCAGAGAGTGGCCGGCGCACCGCCGGTGACTGACTTGTGAATGGTCCTTAACCGGTCACTCAATCAGCGGTCTCTGCCTCGGCGACAACTTGCGATGGAATTCATCGAATTCAGCAGGCAACAAACTCAGCAATTCCTCCGTACTGAGTGAATGCAGATCCCATGTGAGATCCAGTTGGCTCAGAATATCTGCAAACCGACGCGGGCTGCCTGGACCTTTTCCAGACAGCCCCGTTCGATTTCTGCCTTTGGCCGAATCGTAGTAGAGCCGAGTCGCAGCACCGACAACCGCCTGACACGTGACAAGAGACGGCCGCGAAGCAATCAGCGTAACCAGCAGTCCCTGTTGCGGCACGGATCCACAAAGCAAAGACAACGCGCGAGTCGGGTCGTCGCGATGAGCACGAAAGACCTGATATGGACCGGCCAATAAATGCCGACAGGATTTGCGAGGATCCTCGAGGTCCGCGACCCAGCGACTGCGATCACCGGGCTGCCAGCGTCCATGATTCGATGGACACAGCGTTTCAAACCAGCACAGGGACAGCCACGTCCAGAAGCCCGCATCAGTTCGCAGATTCGTCGCATCCATTCTGAGAATACGATGCAGATGCTCGGCCACTTCCAGTCGCGAATGAAACTCACGTGGCTCAGCATCCACCTCAACGTCAATCGGAGCCGACGTCGACGCCCCGGTCAACAGTTCCATCGGTGCATCCAGCGATGGTTCCGCCTTGAGGCTGCTGAGGAATGACTCAAATTGAGCCACTCCTTCTGCGGTGAGACGTCGGGCCAGCATGAGCTTCTCGGATCAGAGCCACAGCCATTTCTGGGCGGTGTCGACAACGTCACCAAAGCACCAGTAGAACAGAGTACTCTTCCCACAGTAAATCTTCACCGTCACTTCCGCACCAATACGCTTTTCCGGAAGTGTCTGACCTTCGTTCGCTACGGCTGTGAGTTCAAACACCGTTCCAAGCTCCGTGTCAGTGGTTGATCGAGTCGCAACTTTCTTCAGATGACATTCAAACTTAGCATCTGGCTGAGTCGCCATCGTAAAGCGTCCTGGCAATTCAACGGATTCATTTTTTTCCGCCGCTTCTCGCTGAGCACGCAGAATGTGGCCCATGCGTTTCTCCTGAAGCAACAGTTCCATATGCCAGGCTCCGTTGTCATTCATGATGTCAAACAGATGATCTCCCTGACGCACCGGGCGATCCTCCAGCAGTTGCCGAAGCTGGAAATTCGGAATGTGGCCATCGGCCTGAGCACGAATGGTGAGTTTTTCTTCTTTGCGAGTTTCAAGATTGAGAACTTGCTGTCGAGCGATCTCAAGATCTCCTTCGATCCCTCGCTGTTCAACTCGCATCCGTTCAATAT
>JBIIIF010000004.1:0-63508 GCA_044235005.1 Planctomycetaceae bacterium
AAATGTCCAGGGCAACCCCGTGTTAATCGATGAAGAAATGAATGCTCAATTTGGTCGAGCTGAAATCGTCGGCCGCAAGACAGCTTTCAGCCATGTGGCAGCGGCCAGCAATCCCCATAAGGCAAACGGAATTAACAGCGAGAGCACTGTAAGGCTCATCAGCGACTCCGTGCGGCCATAATGCATCTCGTTGTACAGCCGTGTCACGACAGGTTCGAGCTTCACAGGTCTGAGAATCGATGTCGTCGTGACATCCCAGAAACACCATTGAGCAATCACCAGCCCACACAGCAGCCAGCGGAACGTTGTCATTCTCCAAAAGATGCTCGACACGCCCTGGCGAATTATAAGGTCCGGAGAACGCGTCAACAGTGACGCCGAATGCAACGCGGATCGCTCTGTCATCTGATTTGTGATGACGACAAGTGCAAAAGACCGGGGAAGAATCGCAAGTGACTGTCCGAGCAACATCGGCAGCCACGTATCGTAAAGCGGTCGCAGCAGACTGCTTTGAAATGCGGCAACCAGAAGCAGGCTCAGAACAAGTGAACCCATCAATCCGGGGATCAGCAGTATCAACAGGACTTTCTTGAACACTCGTGAAGCCGGGGAACTTGTGTCAGGTCGTTCCAACGCCGGTTGCATCATTCCGGACACATTGATTGCCAGTATCGCTGCAGCCACAGCAAAACCCGTCGAGGTCAGAATTTGCTCTGCCGCCATTTGCAGCAAGCCAGCGTTCTGCAACAACGCCCTTAACCCACTCAACGCGCTGGGCAAGTTGACTGACAGCGGCCAGGCAAGAAACAAGACAAGCCCAGGGAACAGACAGAGCAGGCTCAGCAGACGATATGCGGGGAGCCCAGGAGAATCGGAATACGGTGCGAACAACTGGACCGCCGCCTTCGGAGCATGCCTGAACAGCATCCATAAGGCCGGTGAAAGTAAGATTAGTTCGATCGCAAGCGGCCCCAGGATCATTCTGATGGAGTCGCTCAGCGGTTGCCGATTGGCGTGTGCGTCAAACAGCCACACGGACCACGTAACGGGGTATCGATCGATCTGCATCAGCGCGGCGGTTTCAAATTCCTGAAACGAAGTCAGGGCCATGATGCTCCAGGCGATCAGGCTGGATCTCCAGGGGCCAGTCAGATGCAGCATCAGCCAGCCTTGCCGCCAATGCATCATGGTGAGAGAGCCCGTTTTTCGGGAGGAGTTCGAGGCCCTCAGTGAGTTCCAGGCATGCAGCGACTCCTTGCTGACGGAGGAACGCGGTACCATCTGTCTGACGGCAACTCCAAACGCCGTAGATCGCGCTACGAGCAGCAACAGGTACAGAAGTTCGGTCGAGACAGCGGCGAATGTTCCAGATGTTCCCTGACTCAGTTGCGTCGCTGTCAGCCGGTAGTTGAACCCGATGAGTAACTCAGGCACAAAGAACGGAAGGACAGCCAGAAACAACCAAAGTCGGCGCGAGCGTGAGGTCGTGGAACACTCAATTTGCTGAGTCAGAATAGCCACTGGTGCAAGAGAAATGCTGGCCACAAATACGCAGCGAATGGTCGACCAGAGCAGTGATTCGGTCAGTGTCATGCTGCAGAATTCACTTTCCGGAATACTCCTGTGTCAACCAGTTCAGCACTTCCTGATCATGTTTTGCGGCACCAGCGAGAGAAACGCCGTCGGCCGCCCAATTCAGCAGAGGCTGAAGATCGGTGGGCAATTGAGTTTCGTCGACTGGCCCCAGCGGGATTTGTCGGGACGCCGAATTGGCCAGCATGATCTCGACTTCTTCAGAGAGCAGATAGCGAATAAATTTGTCTGCCAATTCCGGATGCGGGCAATCTTCTATTTTAGCCACGCTGTTGGGAAGGCATATCGTTTTCCCCGATTTCAGGCGCACGGGAAGCATCTTGACGGGTTTGCCCCGGTCGATAGCTACGAAGACATCATCCGTATCGGTGAACCCGAACTGGCAGGCACCCTCCGCGACCAGATCTTTCACGGCGCCGTTTCCGCGAGCCTCCCGGATGCCTCGATCACGCAGCGAGCGGTGCCAGGTCTTGAGGTCCTCGAAACCCATTTCATCGCAGAGAACTGCGTAGTGAGAAAGCGTCGTTCCAAACAGAGGTACGGCGATAGCGGCCTGAGAAAGAGAATCGCTCGCCATCGCGTTTTCAACAGCATCTTCTGTGGCCGACATGAGGTTCGTGTTGACGATGTAGACTCGAAGCCTCGCGGCAAACCCGGCCCATTGATTGTCCGGATCTCTGAACTGCTGTGGAATCCGAGCAAACAGGGACGGATCGCAAGGTTGCAGCACGCCCTCTTTCTTCAGTCGAATGGTGCCCAGAGTCTGATTGTTCCAGAAGACGTCACATCGAGGCTGATTCTTCTCAGCGATCAGGAGGTTTGTGAGCCCCAGAGACTTATTGGCCTCTTCGTCATAGCGAACCTTTATGCGAATCCCGTTTCGTTGTTCAAAGGTGCGAATGATGGAATCCGCAAAGATTGAATCATGAGCGCAGTAGACGACAAGTGTCGCCGACTTATCGTTTTGTGAATTCAGAAACAGCGGCAGGACCACCGCTGCTGACAAGATGGCGGCGAGAAGGGGAAGACGGGTTGAAGCGTGTTGTGCCATGAAAGCGGATTGGCGTTGGGAGTAAGTCAGGTCTCGGGTGAGTGCGTGACACACGATCTATGTCTGACCATGGCTTCCCGGGAGTTTTGCGGTTGTGTGGTTCTTGCCAGGCTGTCGCAGAGCTGGAGAATCGGTGTTCACAGCACGGAACTGTGAACACCGTGCGAAAATCAGAATACCATTACTTTGCCGGAGCTGGTTCCTCGGTCGCAGGCGCATCACCAACGGGTGTTTCAGCGGCTGGTGTCTCAGAAGGCGTGCTGTTTTCAGAGGGAGCGGGGGCTTCGGTGGGAGAAGGGGAATCAGTGGAGGCAGGCTCGTCTTCCATCGGAGGCCTTTTGTTCTGCCCACCGCCGCCTCCGGGGCTGCCGCCCATGCCCATTCCCATGCCCGGACCTCCCATGCCACCACTCATCATGCCTGGGCCGCCAGCTCCAGCACCGGGTTCGCTGGCCTCTCCTGTCTGTGGTGCTGATCGGGCAGCGCTGTCCGCTTCGTCGGACGCAAAGAAAGCCAGAGCCATTGGCTTCTCTTCGTTAGTCGCGACGATTGTCAGTTTCGGATTTGTTTGTCCCATCAGCGGTCTGAGCAGGCTGTACCACTCAAAGTGATAGTAAGTATCAGGGCCACGGTTCTCAGAAGTTTCCTTGGGAGCCAGTGACATCATTCCTCGCGCATCATCAAGCGTCAGGTCGGTGAACTCGCCTTCGTTCGATTTTGCGGCCAGCGATTTCCCGGACATCATTTGTCCGAATCCAGCTCGAAGTTCAATGGCACAAACGACGCCGACAATCAGCAACAGAATCAGCGAAGCAACGGTGCGAGCGGGCGAAACTTTGGGGCCCGTCGCTGATTTTGGTTTTCCGTCAGCCATCAAACTCTCCCGGGATAAAGGAATCGTATCAGAAAGACAGTCCAATCCCCACAATACTCATCGTCCTGACGGTTGTCACCCGTACATGACGCGTGGCTATCCCGGAATTCGCGCATTTATCCCTGTCCACTCACAGTCTTCAGGCCAGTGGAGTTTCAATGTGCGGATATCGACGACTGCAAATGACCACCTGGATTCCCCTCTAAGTCTCTGATAGTCTGACCAGTGCAGAGCATCAGGATGCTAACGATGTAAAGAAAGTATGGGATGGCACGACGTGAAATAGACTTGAAAATCATCTCGGGGCCGCTGGTAATCAGCTTGAACTTCTTCGCCGGTTCGGTTCGAACATATGTGCAGCTTTCTGGCATCCGTTTGAAACCGCTCGTCTCGAAAGTAGATTCTTGAGTCGCCTCCCGTGTGCACGTCGCCGCGCATTCGCCTGATCACTAAGTTCCTAACCCCGTTTGAGTTTCCCGTATGTCAATTCATCGAATCACTCCGGCAAGTTCTGTGCTGTTAGCACTCACGTTCATTCTGTGTGGCTGCTCAACGGAAACAAAGCCCGAAGCGAAGCCGGCGGAGACCACTCCTGATGGCAGCGGAATTAGGAAGGGTGCCTCTTCTGGCGAGATGACGGTTGAGCAGGTCCAGAAGATCGTGCAGTTGCATAACCGTGGCGTGGGGCATCTTGAAAATCATGAGTGGGCTGATGCCGAAGCAGCCCTCAGTGAGCTTCAAACACGGTTGCCTGAAAACGTTGATGCGGCCAACAATTTAGCGGTTTCTCGAACCCTGTCGTTGATCGATCGCAGTTCGCCATATTCACAGTCGAAAGACCCGAAGGCCTATACCATCGCAGTCCAGAAAGCGAATGAGGCCATTAAGTTGCTGGATGCTCTGGCGAAGACCGACGAACAGAAAGCGGTCGCCGCATTAATTGCTGGCAAACAGGCCGCTTATGAAGACAGCTCAACGAATCCCCGAATCTCTGTGGCTCTGGAACATTTGCGTCGCGCGATTACTCTTTCGGGAGATCGTCCGCAAATGTGGTACGCCCTCGCGCTGGCGATGGAGGGTCACCGCGACTATTCGGACTCGCCGGAACTGATCAAGGCCTTGCAGAAGACCAGTGAGCTGGCTCCGGAGAACCTGGCTGTCATCGGGAAGCTGATGGAGAAACAAGCTCTGGGGCTTAACTCAAAGAACACGGAGACAAGGCAGCTAGCCGGCACGATTTCAAGCACTCTGGATAAGGTCGCCACGTTGTTGCTGCCGCTGAACTCGGCCATCAAGCAACAGCGACGAGTCGACCTTGTTGACACAATTCGAAAAGCACTGGGGGGCCCGGGCAAAGATAATCCGGCCTTGCTGCTGGGGCCGGCGATGATGACCAAGAACCTGATGTTGCCGGAACTGGCGACTCAGATTGACCAGCGGCGTATCGATCTGAATCTGTTGGAGTATCTGATTGTCGATCTACCTCGTCGATTGCCGTTGAAAGACGATGTTCGAGCGGCTGTTTTTCCTCCGGCTGAGCCAACGGTATTGAAAGAATTCACACCCGGAGGTGGTCTTCCGGAGATCACCGGAGTCACGCAGATTCAGTTGCAGGACATGAATCTGGATGGAGCCGATGACCTGATCCTAGTTCAGGACGGTCGGATTCGAATCTATTCGCGCGGCCTCGATGTCGCCGCGGCATGGACACTGTTGACGGAATCTCCACAGGAGGCAGGGACGTTCAGCAATTTTCTCCTGGCTGACATCGACCGCGATTTTGATCGTGCTCTGTCGGACATCAAGAATCCCATGAAGCTACGTGACCGAGATGGGGACCAGAAAATCGTCAAAGACGGCAGCGGAAAGAATCGCTGGTTTGATACCGATCTGGATGTCGTGGCCTGGGGCGAAGCTGGCGTTGTGATTATGAAGAATGAATCTTCAGAAGCGGGGGATCGCAGTCTGACAGTACTTCCGCAGGCAGCAACAGTTGCGGGTGTTAATGATATTGATGCAGCGGATCTGGAGTCTGACGGAGATCTTGATTTGATCTTCGCGACATCAGCCGGGATGACACTCTGGAAGAATATCGATGGCAAGACGTTTGAACCCATCACGGAAGGAGTCACTCTGCCGAGCTATCCGATTGCGGCCGTTTCGATCGGCGACTGGAACCGCGACATGGCCATGGATGTCATCGGTGTGACATCTGATGGTAAGGCGGGATGGCTTCAGAACCTGCTTCATTCTCGCTTCCGATGGCTCGATGGTTTGCCATGTCCCGCAGGCGCTGAGGACGTCCTGATTGATGACTTCAACAGCGACAGTCGCTGGGATTTGTTGACCGCAGGTACTTCCGGCACGAGTTTAATCGCCCCGAAGAACAATGAATTGCTGACAGATTCGAAGGCTGAGTCACTCACAACCGTTTCCGGCGTTTCTCTGCATCGCGCGGATCTTGATAACGATGGTCGGTCTGATCTCGTGTCGGCTGGTCCTGTCGGATTGACCTTGCTGCGCGGTACCGATGATGGCAAGGCGGAAGATCTGACGAAGTTATTGCCGACCGGAACAAAAGCCATCCGTGTGGCGTCGTCTGACATGGACGATGATGGAGATCTGGATCTGATCTTTGTTTCCGATGACGGAAAACTGCAGCAGTTGACTAACAACGGCGGCAATGAAAATGAGTGGGCCGAGGTCGTCGTTCGTGCTGTTGGTGATGACCCGCAGTTTCCTTCAAATCGAGTCAACATGCATGCACGCGGCTCCGTCATTGAACTGCGTGCCGGGTCCGCTTATCAGGCTCACGTGATCACGACTTCAAAGCTGCATCTCGGTTTAGGTAAGGCCAAAGAGATCGATACGATTCGTGTCATTCTGACGGACGGTGTTCCACAGAACATCACGAATACGTCACTGCTGCGTGCTCGTCTGGGAATTCTGTCGCCGCAGATCCTGAATGGGTCCTGCCCGTACATCTACACGTGGAATGGAGAACGGTTTGAGTTCTTCAGTGATTGTTTGTGGGCTGCTCCGATCGGGCTTGTGCAGGCGACTGGCGACATGGCACCGACTCGCGAGTGGGAATACCTGATGATTCCCGGCGAACAGTTGAAGCCGCGAAATGGTCGTTATGTGTTACAGTTGACGGAAGAGCTTTGGGAAGCGGCTTACTTCGATGAAGTGAAGTTGATGGCTGTTGATCATCCGGCGGATGTTTCAATCTTCACTAATGAAAAGGTTGGCTCTCCTGCGATGGCGGCTCACCGCATTCATACGGTGCAGAATGCACGACTGCCTGTTTCGGCTGTTGATGGAACTGGTCGAGATGTCCTTCCGGGTTTGAAGTCTCTTGATCAGGATTATGTCCAGCCGTTCAAAGGTCGAATCCTGCAGGGGCTGACCGATGAATGGACGATGGAATTTGATCTGGGATCGCTGGCTGCGTCAGACGGAAGCCGTCCGAAGAATATTCGACTGGTCATGATTGGCTGGGTGTTTCCAACGAACACATCGATCAACCAGGCCATCGTTCAGAATCCCGAGCTGGATCCTCCGTCACCACCATCGTTGGAGGTCATTGATTCCAACGGTGAGTGGAAAACGGTTCGGCCTTTCATCGGCTTCCCGAGCGGTAAGACGAAAGCCATGGTTGTTGATCTGACGGACGCATTTCTGACGACTGATTATCGATTGCGTGTTCGGTCGAGCATGGAACTCTATTGGGATCAGGTCTTCTTTACCGTGGATGAAGAGGATGCTCCAACGCAGTCGCAGGACTGTCTGTTGGCAGCGGCGGATTTGCACTATCGAGGTTTCTCGCGGCGTACCTACGCAGACAACGCGCTCTTTAGAGAAGGGCATGCTCCGGAGGGATACGATTACGATTCTGTGACGACGGTGCCTCGGTGGAATGAGATGCTGGGGCGATTTACCAGGTACGGTGAAGTTTTGTCGTTACTGGGTCAGCAGGACGATCAGATGGTTGTCATGGGGCCCGGTGACGAGTTGACAGTCGAATTTGTGGTGCCCGAGAAAGAGATACCAGCCGGATGGAAGAGAGATTTTGTGCTCTACAACGTTGGCTGGGATAAGGACGCTGACCTGAGTACGGTTTATGGCCAATCCTCGGAGCCCTATCCGTTTAAGGCGATGACTCGCTATCCGGTGGCTCCGGATGAAAGCCAGCCGTCGTCGCCCGAGTATCTCAGGTATCTGGAAGAGTATCAGACTCGCGAGTATCAGCGGTTTGAGTTTCGCGATCTGATTCGTGATGGTCTGTAGTCTTGGCGAAAGATCCTTGTTCGCAGTGATTCTTGCAGGTTGTTGATTTTTGATGGATTCAACTTACTCGTTTAACGACGAGCCGCAGGCGTAGGCGAAATTGGGCAATAGTGGCTACGGTGCCCTGTTAAGGGATTGTGTCAATAGACCGCTTGTCTAACGGGGCGACAGGAAATGTCAGCGGATCAATCAATGAAGAGGGCCGGACGTGCATCAGCGATCATCTGTCGTTGGTTGCATCAGTTGTCGATCTGCGCTCTCCTCTTGATGTCCCATGATGATTCTCTCTGCGCGGATGAGGAATCTCGACTGCCCCTGGTAACCGATGACCGCGTGATTGTTCGCTCGGAGGGAGGCTATCGTCCAAAGACAATTTCCTGCGTGATTGAAGACATTGCCGGTCAGAAAATCGTTGTTCGTCGCACCGGCAGCACCGTGAATGTGATTCGTCTGCAGGACGTTGTTTCGGTTCAGTTCCGAAAGTCCGAAGAATTCAACGAAGGCCTGAAGAAGCTTCAAGAGCGTGATTGGAAGACGGCACTGACATCGCTTCAAACTGCCGCGACCACAGAGAATCGAAACTGGGCTCGGCGAGAAATCAATGCACACCTGGCCCAAGCCTATCGCGCGATGAGGGAGTTCGAAGGATGTTTAGCGACGGTCGAAAAAATTGTTCAGGATGATCCTGATACGCGACATGTTGTCGAGCTGCCGCTGGTGTGGGATGAGCGATTACCTGCTGAAAATCGAATCCAGTTGGCTGCAGCCGATCTGAAATCGCCGTCTGAGGTTCGGCGGCTTACGGCTGCTTCCGCGTTGTTGCATGACTCTAGTCAGGAAGCGGCTGCGGTCGCAGTCCTCAAAGATCTGGAGAAGTCCGCGACGGGGGTTCTTCTGGAGCTTGTGAGAGCTCAGCTCTGGCGTCTGCGTTTGTTGCATCCCGATCAACTGCGAGAAGCAGAAGTTTCAAGCTGGAGCCAAACCGTGCGACAACTGGACCGTCGGACTCGATCCGGCCCGGAGTTCATCATCGGGCGAGCCTTGCTGGCGACTCATGATTATGACAACGCAGCCACCAGTTTGTTATGGATGCCTTTACTGGAGCCTCTTGATCCACCGACGACCAATGCCAGTCTGCAGGATGCGATTGCAGCATTGGAGCTGTCCGGCAGACAATCTGAAGCAGACAAGCTCCGTCGCGAGTACCAATCTATGGTTGAAGCCGACAAATAGCTACGGTTTGTTGGCAACGCATGGTCTGCCAAAACGCTGCTCATGATCGGCCTTTAGAAGTCCAGTTGTGCGCGGACGCCAAACATGTCGGTCTGACTTTGCGGCAGGACAGGGCTGTCAGAAATTGAATGGACGTAATTGAAGACCATTTTAGTATAGGGATTCCAATACCAGTTTACGCCAGCCGTGTAGTCCATGATCGTGCCGCCCTGAATGGCGTTGTCGTTGAGATCCAGCCAGGACCAGCGACCGGCCACTTCCCATGCACCGAGACCCGGGTTGCAGTTGGTCCCTGCGAACGTCAGGTTCGATTTTGGAATGACTCGGTCAATCGTACCGGTCTTGCGATCGTAGGGCCGATGTTCGCCGGTCAGAAAATATCCGGCCTGAGCATACGCTCCGGGCAGAGCAGAATTGACACCATTCTGGTTCACGAGGTTAACCATGGCCTCGGATTGGAGGCTGAAAGGTCCCTCAACCCATAACAGTTCACTTCCCAGGACGTTGTAGTAAGGCACGTTAGCCAGAGGACCGGTCGCCACAAAGAATGGTGTTCCATTTGAGCCGCCCGGGACTGCCTGGCCGCTGCTTCCGACAGCACCAGGTCCGTTAGCTCCGACGAAGAACTCCGGAATTGTTCTGAAGTTGATCGTGTCTTCGGGAGGAGCATTGAAAAAGTGCCCGACACCAAGATGCAGATAGTTCTTTCCATCACGATCCCATACAGGAACCCATGTCAGCCGTTCTGCCGTGCCATAGCCGCCGTCAGAGGACAGAGTTCCTCCAAACTGATCCTGGCCCGATCGAAATACTGATGCGGCCCAGGTGTTACTGAGGTCATCGGAGTGATCATAAAAGCCGATGCCGATGTGGCGAAACGGAGTGAACGGCTGAAACAGGACAGATCGTTCCATGAAGGTTGTGTAGCGAAAACTGCTGACGGTCTCGAGTCCAAACGGTTGCTTCCATTGGCCGATACGAACATTGCCAAAGAGAGGTACTTTAGTTTGTTCCAGCCAGACGTCAGTGAATGTTGGACGTCCGAAGAACCCAAAGTCCATCTGGAAGAAGTAGTTGGTGAGTTCGGTCACACTGCCTTTGGCCGACAGACGTGCTCGTCGAAAATTGGCTCCATCCTGAATTTCTCCGTACTGTGTTTCGCTGTTGCTGTCCTGATGAATCCAACCGGCGTCGCTTTGAAACACACCATTCACAGTGACTGAGGGATATGTCTTCTTGTTGGCTTTCTCCTGAAACGATTTGAACGCATGATCGAGGCTGGCGATTCGCTGATCCTGCAGAGCATCGGCACTCTGGTCACCACCAGACATGGAAGTCGTTATCTGCTGATCGCGCTGAATGATCTCCTCCGCCACGATATGACGGACATACGTTTCATTCAGCAGAGGAGTCGAAGTCCCGCCGGCAAAGAGAGTTTCCGGCGTGGTGGATTCGTACATCCAGCCTTTGGGATGTCTGCTTGATGGTCCGGAGAATGCGGTTTGTTCCACTTCGGACTCAGCGGCAACCGAATCGGCAGTTTCAGCGTCTTCTGATTCGATGGGGCCCACTTTCTGCTGCAGCCGTTTGTTGTCGGCTTCGAGTTTTTCGATTCTTTCCAGCAGAGTTTCCAGAGAGAGGTCGGACTCCTGCCCCAGGAGCGGCTCTGAACGATCGCAAAGAAGTAAAAGAAATCCCGCAGCGAGGATACGAAACAGAAACGACTTCGGCTTTTGGCAATCCATTGCCAGACTCCTTCAACTACGACTCCCATAGTTTTCTACTTCTGTCTTCGGCCCTTTGAATGAATGCAGCGTCTTCATTTTCGTTGGGTGCTCAAAGAATTCATCGGAGACCGTCTCCCGAGGGCGATCGTCAAAGTGGAAATTGCGCAGATTGCCCGACCGGAATTTTTAGGGTCAGGAATTGGCCAGCTTTTGGCCACGTGTCATGCGTGATTTGATGAAACAGCATCAGCGTCAGGTAGCGACGGACTCAAAACAAGCCAAACCATTTCTTCCGGCGACACGTGTTAACTCTCCTGATATCGACGATTTCCTCGACATTGTGTCGTGAGAACTGAGCCAGCAGTTTGTCGAGCCCAAAGTCCAGCTTGTAGTTCGTTTCTTCCGGGTACAGCGGGACGATGGAGTAAAAATGAATGCTGCGTTCGTCGTCGATTGCCAGTTTGGGAAAGTCTTCATCAACGTTGAGTGGTGGCAGAATGAGCGCGCAAGAGAAAGCGGTATTCGCTGCATAAGGTTCTGCAGGATCTCCATTGGGAACGGTGTGACCTGATCCCAGCCAGGTGTCGTATTCGTGGGGAAGTCTGGCCAGCACTTTCAGCAGTCGGACCGGCCAATAGTTCGCTTCTTCGCTAAAGGCTTCCTTGGAAATCTTCCATGTCTTTGGGAGCTGGATCATCAGCTCGGCAAACTGCAGTTCGCGGCACACGTCCGGAACAGTCATTGGCCGATCGCTCATGCCACTTGTGATCAGCGTATGCCAGGGGCGCTCCTCGGAGGGCTTTACCCAGTGAACATCGATATGGACAAGGTCTGAGATGATTTCGTGGAAGACCCTATGGACCGGGCCGATGTGTTTTTCGATATGAGCCGAAATGGCTTCGAGATGCACCTCGTTCCCGGCCGCCAGTTCGAATTCACGAACCCTGGGTTCGTGACGCAACAGGTCCGTCCCATCCCGTGATTTGGGGGGTTCATCGAGCGGTGGAATGAGCAGGATCGTTCCACACTCTTTGCATTTGACGCTTTTGCCCGCGCGTTCATCGGGGACGCGATAGCGTTTTTCGCACTCTTCGCAGCGGACGATGATCGTCATGGTGGACTCCATGAAATCTGGAGGCTTCAATCAGTGTCGATGTGAGAATCCATCGCCTGCAGGTGCTGTTCGATACTCTGATCCTGACAGCTTTTCAGATCAGCTCTGTCAGGAGTTTACATTGGGGATGATCCTGATTGTCGACCGGTCAGACAAGTGACTTTATGTTTGGCCGGCCGAAGACTTCCGGAGATGCTCGTTAACGGTTCGAGCCATGGCGTTGCTGATCTCTTCCTCATCGCCCAGCACGATGTCGGCCCCTGCTTCAAGGAACTCGGACATGTAAAGCTGGTAGCGTGATCGCACGATCTTGGTTGCGTGCGGAGTCAATGTTCGAATCAGATTCAGCACGGCCAGAGCCTCTCCGCGTGAGGGCAATGTGATCACGACAACTCGCACGTGTTCCAGATGCAGGTGCTCCAGAACCTCGGCGTTGCCCGCGTCGCCAATCACGGCTCGAAATCCAAGTGCTTCTGCAGCGGCAATTCCTGTCGAACTCAGATCGACCACGAGGACACGGTCGCGAATCTCCTGCAGCCCTCTGACCGCACCGCGACCAGCCGGGCCGAAACCGATGACAAGAACTTCACACGGCGAATGCCCGTCGGTGTGATCAGATTGTTTAGCGGCTGTGGATCCGCGTCGTCGATTCAGCCAGGCCGAAATCTTCGGAGCCACACTGATCAACCACGGAGTAACCATCAATGTCACAATCGAAGCTGATACGATGGCCGAATACTGCGTTGCCGAAAGAATTCCGCCGGTACGCGCTTCGCTGCCGAGAACAAAAGCAAATTCTCCGACCTGACACAGACACAACCCTGTCGAGAGCGAAACACCGGAACTCTGACCGAACAGACGAAACAAGCCCCAGATGATGACGGCTTTGCCAACCAGAATGACGGCCGCCAGCGACAACACCGTGGGCAGATTTTTGAACATCCAGACGGGATCGGCAATCATCCCTACGGCACCAAAGAACAACGTTAACAGCACGATTCGCAGAGAAGAAACGTCGGCTCGAACCTGTACGGCGAACTTTGAATTCCCCAGGAACATGCCAGCGACGAAGGCCCCGAGTGCCGGCGATAGTTTTGCCGCATGAGCAGCCCAGGTCGCGCCCAGCCCAATGATAACACTCAGTAGAACGGTAAGTTCTCGATTTCGTCCGAACGATGCCGACTGGAGTGCTCGCACGGCCACATAGTTCATCAGAAAATACAGGCTGCCGATGATGACAAACGCCGCCAGAAGAATGCTGAAGACTCGCGACGCAATAGCCGCTGGTTCTCCGCCCTCAGCCAGCAATGGAATCAGGATCGCCAATGGCACAACGGCCATGTCCTGAACCAGCAACACGGCCAGTGAGTTGCGTCCGGAGTGTGAATCCATTTCTCCGCGGTCCACGAGCACTCGCAGAACCGCGGCAGTACTGCTCAGGCAAATCATCGCTCCAATCGCGACGGATGTTGTAAAGGGCAGCCCCCACATCCGACAGACCAGTGCTCCCAAAACCAGAGTCGTCACAACCTGCGCGACGCCGCAGAGCAGGGTGGACTTGCCTAATCCAATCACGCGTTTCCACGAAAACTCCAGGCCAAGGCTGAAGAGAAGCAGGGCGACACCCAGTTCTGCGATCGATTCAATTTGCTGCTCAGCTTTGACGATCGCAAAACTTCCGGGGCCCCCCATGACCATGCCAGCCAGAAGATATCCGACCAAAGGACTTTGCTTCAGTGCAGACATCAGGCTTCCTGCCAGCAAACATGCCAGTAAAAGCAGTATGATCTGCAACAGCATGTTCCACGAATCCATGTTTCTGCCTTTCTGGTTGACTTAGAGGCCAGCCAAAACCGGGACAGGCACCCCTGGCGGTTGTTTTTCTCCGCAATTCCCGGGGCTCCAGGCGGGAGCCAGTCCCGGTTTTGTCTGACGTTCTTTGTGTTGACGATCGCGGTGTCATTCTAGACGAGCCATCGATATTCTTGAGCGGTTGTTTATTGTTTTCCTGGCCTTCCCATGCTGTCGGAAAATCTCGTTGAATGACAGCCGGCCGTCGCTTGCGCAGACAAAAGGGTGATCAGGTGTTGATTGTGTTAAACACACTATTCAGGTTGAAGCTTACGTTGGCTTGCTGTCTCTTTGCGATCCTCAGCAGCGTGGCTTTCGCTGATGGGCTCGAGAAGCTCAAGGCGGAACGACTGGAAGCAGTCCGACTCAGCGTTGAATCACTTCGCCAGCAACGTGTCGAAGTTCCTCGAACGGACGGTTATGGGGAGCATAGAGCCAACCTGCATGTTCACTCACACTGGTCACATGACAGTGTTGGCACGATTGAAGAGATCGTTGCGGCGGCAAAGCGGACAGGCACCAGTGTCGTGATGTTCTCGGAGCACCCCGCTGATCACTATGACTTTTTCGTCGATGGGCATCGTGGCCTTCGAGATGGAGTGCTGCTGATTCCCGGTGCCGAAATGAACGGCTTCCTTGCCTATCCGACGTTCAGCCTGCGTGGTGTCACTCCGACGTCGCCACAGGAACTGTCTGATCTGATCCTTGGCAGAGACGGGCAGGCATTTGTATCTCACCCGGAAGAACGCATGGACTGGGAGATTCAGGGCGTGACTGGTATGGAGATCTACAATACTCACGCCGACTTCAAGGATGAAAAGAACATGATCTCCGCGCTGAAGAATCCATTTCGGATGATTCAGCTTTCAGAACTGATTCGCAAGTATCCTCAGGAGTGCTTCGCGGCTTTGCAGAATTATCCGGCCGACTACCTGAAACGCTGGGACGAGCTTTGCCTTAAAGCTCCGCACACAGGTGTTTCAGCCAACGACGCCCATCAGAATGTTGGGTTTGTAATTCGATGGACGGAAGGTGAAAAAGGACAACTGGAAGATGCGTTGGGAGAAAAACTGATCGAAATGGATCTTGCGTTTCTGCCTGACAGCGAGAATCTTCGCAAGGACAAGAAGCCGGGTGATCCGATCTTCAGTATGTATCTTGATCGTTACGAAAACAGTCTCCGACATGTTGCAACGCATCTGTTGCTCAAAGAACAGTCTGAGCAGTCCGTTCGTGAGTGTCTGGAAGCTGGTCGAGCATTCGTGGCGTTCGACTGGATGGCGTATTCGACAGGTTTTGACTTCTTCGCAACGACGAAGACAACTCGCCACACCATGGGGAGTGAATTTGAGTTCGCTGAACCGCTTCAATTCCAGGCGATCGCTCCGCTGCCCGTGCATTGGAAACTTTTTCGAAACGGAACCGTGGTCGCCGAATCTGACGGCCGCGAGGCAACGTTTGCTGCGAACTCCGATGGCGTCTATCGATGTGAAGGGTGGCTGGAGATTGCAGGGGAGCAGATGCTCTGGATCCTGTCGAATCCCATTTATGTTCGCCCTGAAATGTAGCCATCATGCTCCGCAGGATGAGCCTTGTGTGATGCACATGCCTTTTTAGGCTATTGCCGTCAGTTCCATTCCGCATTGCGAATATTGTGCGGAAGCAGTCGGTTGGCTCGATGCAGTCGGCGAGTACACACTTCCCACATCCCATAGATGTCTTCTTCCAGAACCAGCGTGCCGTCGGCTGGCAGAGTATGCCAGTCGCCGCGTGCCAGTTCGCTCTCCAATTGACCTTCTCCCCAACCGGCGTATCCGGAGATCAGACGAAACTTGACGCTGATGTCGGGCTTCTTCCCGTTGCGGACGACTTCTTCGAATGAATCTTCGCTGCTTGCAAGAAAGAGTCCGGGAGCGACTTCCTGATCGGTCTTCCCGAGGGCGATGCAGTTGTGCAGGATAAACAGAGAAGTCGGTTCGACAGGTCCGCCAACGAAGACCGGTGAGTTATTGACGTTCGAAACGCCCTGTTGAGAAAGTGCTTTGCCAATTGTCATGGCCGACGGTCGATTGATGACCAGGCCCATCGCTCCCTGATCATTGTGATCAAGCATCAGCACGACACTGCGGTAGAAATTGGGATCTTTAAGGTGGTTGGCGGCAACCAGAAAGCTGCCTTGTAGAGAAAGCGACACGTTGCAACTCCTGTAACCACCAGACACTGTACTGTTAAACGATCACTTCGAATGAACCAGATTGTGAAATTCGTTGGCCAGAGCAAACAAGGACGTTGCGACCGAAAAATTGACGACCGAAAAATTCAGGTCATCAAAGTCCGCCTCGCTCTGCGATTCATTTTTCGGTCCCTAAATTTTTCGGTCGAATATGTTCTCAGTTAAAGAGCACCGCTAAAGTGAACCCAGTTTTCTTCAGCCTGGCACTGTTTATGTGCAGCTTGCTAAAGCAGCATGACCAGCCCATCCATTCCGGACAGCCGACTGTAAACCGCCAGAACCTGTTGAGAAGATTCACACATGGGTTCGATCGTGACCGCCACATGTCGCCCGTGTTCCGTATTCCGAAGCGAAAACGGCGGATCACTCTCCAGTTTTAGTTCATCGCGAACGCACGACAACACCCGAGCCGTAAAATTTCCGTCCGCGTACCCGATCACTTTGAAGGTGAAGTGGCACGGGAACGAATGTCGTTTCTCGAGCAGGTCGATGGCAGGAAGATTAATCACGCCGTCCTCTTGTTTCTTTTAAGCCGTTCAATCAACCACATTGTCCCTGTGAGCAGCAGCCACCGCCATTCGAACTGGTGTTTAGCGAACGATTCCAGGGGGCTTTGGCCAGAAGTATTCCCATCCCGCAGGTGTTGCTCAGTCCTGCGAATGTCAGGCCAGCACCGATGAATGCTGGCACGACCAGAAACCCGATGTTCCAAAATGCCAGCAGGGAACCGATCAGTGTCAGCAGCCCTGCACAAATTCGAACCTGTCGCTCCAGAGAAATCATCTTCTTCTGACCACGATTGACCGCCAGACCAGCCTGTTCCCAGGCCAGCGTTCCGCCTTCGACGTTGACCACATTGCTGTAGCCTGCTTTTTCAAACATTTGGCAGGCTTGTGCCGAACGTCCGCCGGAGCGGCAGATAATGTAGAGCGGTTCAGAAGCTTTTGCTCCGCGAGACTCCATGATGGCTTTTGGATTCAACGTATCCAACGGCGCGGACAACGCCCCTACGGCATGGACTTCATAGAACTCCATCATGGATCGGACATCAATCAGGTCAAAACCGCCTTGACGGCTGAGAGGGGCGAATTCCTGAACGGAGATCTTGCTGGACATGGTTCACTTATCCAAAACCGAAGGCGCGGACTCGAAAGTGTTTATCAGGACGAATTCACAGGAAGTATACCGTCGAGCCACAGAATTTTGCTCCGGAATCTGCCGTTTCCCAGATCGCCGACCATTGGTTAAGGGAATGCGTTGCCCGTTGTTGTCTCGATCTGTTAGTTTTCGCCGCAACCCACGGTTTAATGAAAAGAGCCTGAGGCTCAGGGGCTCGATTTCCGCGTTTCCTTAGGCCGTACGATGTCTTCTATTGGCCAATCCACTTCAGCGACCTCTGACCATCCCGTCGTCTTTTTTGACGGGGTTTGTGGTCTGTGCAGTCACAGCGTGAACTGGTTATTGGCCCGCGATCCTGAACACCGCCTGCGGTTTGCTCCACTCCAGGGGACAACGGCCGCGGCGATGATTTCCGCTGAACTTCGCGACCGGCTTGATACTCTGGTTTTTGTCCGCAACGGTACAACCTACATCCGCACCGCCGCCGTGAGCCGCATTCTGATGACGCTCGGTGGCCGATGGCAGATGCTGGGTGCTATGCTGTGGCTGATCCCGTTCCCCGTGCGTGATCTGGGCTATCGGCTGGTGTCTCGGTTCCGTTACCGAATGTTTGGAAAACACGACGCTTGTCGCCTGCCCACCCCCGCTGAACGCGCGGTGTTTCTGGAGTAGCAGATTGCTGGGCCGGAACACTCGGCGAATCAGGAACGCTGACTTTCGAAACAGGCCGTGGTCCTCATGCTTCAATCGCTTATCAACCCCTGGCTGCTCATTGGGCTGGCTGGGATTGCGTTGCCGGTGATTGCTCATCTGCTGAATCGACGACGGTTCGATGTGGTGGAATGGGGTGCCATGCAGTTCCTTAATCCTTCGCGCCGTACGCGTCGCCGATTGAAGCTGGAAGAACTGCTGCTACTCTTGTTGCGGATTGCTCTTGTCGCCGTCATCGTTCTGGCCGTCGCGCGGCCGGTGGTACCGAGTGGTTTTCTCAGCGGCTTTTATTCGTCCGGTTCTCGAACGGTCGTCCTTGTGGTCGATGGCTCCAATTCCATGTCACGGACGGATGGAATGAAGACTGTTCACCAGACGGCTGTTCGTCGAGCGATGGAATTCCTCCGCACTTTGGGTCCCAATGACACGGTTGCGCTGATTGATGCTCGCGATGTCCCACGTTCTGTGATCGAATCACCTCTGCGAGATATCCGCGCGGTGGATGAGCAGTTACTGAATTTGCCCGGCCCGGGTGGTGCTTGTGATGCTCTGGCGGCGGTTGAGAAGGCGATTGGAATTCTGGGACGCTCCAGTGCTGCCGCAAGAGAAATCGTGGTCTTCAGCGATCGACAGAGTCAGGGGTGGCGTCCGACCAGTGAAGCCGATTGGGTTCGTGTTGATGAGATGCTCAAGTTCCCTGCGGTGCGACCGCAAATCTGGGTTGTCGATGTAGGGCTTCCTGCTGATCCGAGTTCCCGCAACGTGTCAGTGGGACGAATTGAGATCTCGCGAGAAATGTCGGTCCCTGATTTTCCGGTACGGTTAAGGGTGCCGATTCGAAACGATTCTGATCGCGAAGTACAGATTCCTGTTCGACTCCAGATGGAAGGTCAGACGCTGCCCGGACAGACTCAGGATGTCACCGTATCGGCGAGGTCTGAGGGAATTGCCGAATTCGAACACTCCGCGCGGTCGGCCGGGACACATGTGCTGACAGTTGCTGCGGAGATTTCAGGAGATGCAATCGTTGCTGATAACGTCAGTCATGCGGCGTTGCACATTTCAGATTCCCTGTCCGTGTTGCTTGTGAACGGAGTACCCTCGTCGACACCGTCTGAGCAAGCGACTTTTTTTACCGAGTTGGCCTTTACTCCTCCGGACCAGGGTGTCCCGTGGGTTCGGACACAAGTTGTTGACGCCCAGGATTTGGCACCGGAGCATTTTCAAAAGGTGGCCGTTGTCGTTCTTTGTGACGTCGGCAGAATTCCGGAGGCCACCGCAAAGGCGCTGGCGGAGTTTGCCGCGGCTGGAAACGGTGTGATGATCGCCTGCGGTCCGAACACAACACCGGAGTCATTTGAGCAGTCCTTTGCGGCAACCGGGCTGTTGAAGCCATTGCGAGTCATTGGAACACAGGAGATCTCTGAGGCAGATGTTCCTTTACAGCTCGCACCGCTTTCGATTCAACCAGGCTGGCTGGATCGCTTTCGCTCCGATCCGTCACGGAGTTTCCTGAAGGCAGGCTTTTCCGCGTGGGTACAGACGAAAACAGTTGAGCCTGACGTGATAGCCCCGGAGTCATCGACGGTGACATTGGAATCTGGTCTGCCCATCACCCTGGCTCAGCTCAGTAACGGGGCTCCGTTGATTTTGCAGGCTCGCCACGGGGCTGGCACGATCCTGTTGCTGACATCGACGCTCGACCGAACGTGGACCGATCTGCCAACTCGTTCTGACTTCGTTCCATTTCTGCACGAAGCTGTTTTTCATGTCGCGTCGTCACGAAGCCACCGCAATATTGGGTTCGCGGAACCTCAGGTTCTTCGATTCTCCTTGCCCGAGAGCAACACGATCGCCGACAACCAGGCTGGCAGCAGTTCAGCCGGCGATCGTTCCAGCAAAAAACGTACTGAAGTGTTTACGGTCACCAATCCATCCCGGTCGAAAACAACACTTCCCGGAGCCAGCGATGGCACCTCAGCAGAGGCGGTTTTCAGCGAAACATTTGTCCAGGGAGTTTACCGTGTTGACGGACCTGCCGAATGGCCGACTCCACCACGCGACGCCTTCGTGGTGAACTATGACCATGCTGAAGATGATCTGACGGAACTGACCGCAGCTGACAAAGATCGACTCACCACAAATGATCGGATCCACTTTGTGCCGGCTTTCAGCGAGCTGGCTCGGCGAATGTATGGGGAAGAGAGCACCTGGGAGCTGTGGGCTCTGCTGATGGGCCTCTTCCTGCTGTTGCTGATTTTTGAACTGGTGCTGACGCGTCGGTCGGTTCAGAAGGGCTATGGATTTGTTTTCGATGGCGTCAATTCGCCGTCTGCGATTGGCAGCGAACCTGCAAAAAGCCCCTGAATAATGCGAGTCATATGTGGGAGATTCAATCGGCTGACTTCATCCGTCGGCTGATGATAATCGCTGTGAAGAGATCCGGCGGAAAAGCTGTGAGCGATCACTCCCTTTTGAACAAACGCGTAATTGTCGCTGCGAGTGTACAACATCTCGCTGACATCTTCGCGATAAAAAATCGTCACATCGGCCCGCGCTGCGCCGGCGGCCATTTGATTGCCAAGGTTTGATCGCGTCCAACCGGTTCCCCACGCTTTGCCTTCGGCGTTTTCTTCCGGGCGTCCGATCATTTCAAAGTTGATGTTGGCGACGGTTTTCTCCAGCGGCCACAGCGGGTTATCGGCATAGTACTTTGAACCGAGCAGGCCTTTTTCCTCACCCCAGAACGTCATAAAAATGACCGACCGTTTCGGGCGTTGTTTGAGCGAGCTGTAAGCATCAGCCAATGTGACGACAGCTGTGACTCCGGTCGCGTTATCGTCGGCTCCGTTATTGATCGTATCGCCGCCGCGATCACCCGACAGTCTTCCGATGTGGTCGAGGTGAGCCGAGATGATGATCGCCTCTTTGGCAAGTTCCGGGTCACTGCCGCGCAGAACACCGATTACGTTTCTGACGGGAGTGGCCACGGTTTCGCGTGCCGGGGCTTCAACATGAATCTCGCCGGCGATGTCTGAACCGGAAGCGATCAGGATCACCGGACACGCTGTCAGAAATTGAGCAGGAAACGTCAGCGGCTTTTCTCGAAGGCGACCGGCGGCTTCCGGCAGGATGCTGTCGTCGGCAACTCGCACCAGAATGGCGGCGGCGCCCTTGTTGGCGATTTGAACGACCCTTCGGGACCAGGTGGCGACCAGCATTCCGGGGTTGTCGACCGCTTGAGGAGGCAAGGGGGATTCATCGATCACAACGATCTTGCCGGCGACATCATTCAGGTCTTTCCCGTCCGAGATTCCCGCGGTGACTGCAGTCTCTTTCTCGCCGCCGAAGAGGACTCCTCGACATTCCAAAGGCATTCCATCTCGAGTGATAGTCGCCTCCGTTTTGGGTTGAAGATACTGAGTCAGCTCAGTTGTCTGATAGTAACTGCCCTCGGGGCCAAGGCCTTCCAGTGCGGCTCCTTTGAATCTGGCCGCAACATAAGCGGCCGCGATATCGAGTTCTGGTGACGGCGTGTCGCGGCCCGCCATTTCGTCCGAAGCCAGAAACGACACGGTCGACAGGACTTCGGACTGTTCGATTGTCTGAATGGCTGCTTTTTGATCGTCCGTCAACGGCGCGACAGAGATCTGCTGCGCGAGACAAGTTTGAGAGATCGCCGCAATTGTGAAACATCGCAGGACAAATCGAAACATGAGAGATCCGTTCGGAAAGGGTCTTATTTGATCTCATGCACGCTCGGCACGCATGTTTTGGGGGAACGAACAACGTGAGGGGTTTCGAAGCTCGAACCGGTAGGTTCCTTTGGGTCAAGGGCGGTCCGCCCTTGAAAGGTATCAACAAAAAGAAGCCCGGCTTTTTAGAAAAGCCGGGCTTCGAATGCGAGCGTTTCAGGGCTCGATGCTCAGTCTACTTCTTTTCGCCCTTGAGTTTGTCAACGCTGACTTCAACGGGCTTCAGAGCGTTGTCACCCTTCTTCACTGTGACGGCGTACTTGCGATTGACATAACCCATACGTTCATGCCAAACGCGGAATTCGTGTTCGCCAACTGGCAGGTTTGGAATGGTGAACTTGCCGTCTTTGTCAGTCACAGCGGCATACGGATGATCAACAACCATCCAGTAAGCTGCCATCCATGGGTGGAAGTCACAAGTGACTTTGATTGGCAAGCTTTCGCCAACCTTGTAGTCAACTTTTTCGCCCTTGCCCACGGGTGTGTTAGGAGCGATCAGCACGTTGATCGGCTGATTCTTAAGCGGATACGTGTGCGTGTTGTGGGCAATCGGGTCATTGGAAATCACTTCGACGGTCTGCCCACCCAGGACAATCATCGCATGGGGAATGAAGACGCAACCCTTCTGGTCGAAGATCACAGTGGCTGGATCGGGCTTCTTCGCATCCGGATGGACGTTCTTTGGAGCTTTGGCAAGGTAAACGAAGACGTTGGCAACGCCCTTGGAGTCCTTGTCGATCAGCAGGTCATCCTTGAAGGTGTCGCCGGCTGCGCAGACGGCCTTGTCTTTGATGTCCGCACCGGCTTTGTGCAGCAGTTCCGGAGCCGGGATCGCGCCAGTCGCAACAATCTGGCCAGAGACATTGCCCCAGTCCTGAGCAACGGCAGATGCAAAGCAGCATGCTGAGAGAGCTGCAGACAAAAAGATCTTCTTCATTGTGATATTCCTGAGTTTCAAGGATCCGACACGGAGCAGGCCATAGTGAACCGAAGAGCTACCTCTGATGGAAATAGCCGAGCCGGGCTCTCCACGTCCCGGACACACACCGCGCTGCTCCAAATTTTATGACCGAGACATCGCGAAGTCGAATGCGTCTTTTCGATTCTCCTTCCCACGACGAAGTACTTCCCAGCGTTGGGAGTTTATGAGACTCTCGGTAAAGTGACATGACGCAAGTACGGAGGCGGCTTACTGAGGACGTTTTTCCGAGGCAAAAGCAGCGTTTCTCAGAATCCGAGCCAGGATAGCTCAGGAAGTGTGCGAATAGTCACGTTGTGTTTCGGCGAAGTCTTCCGTTGGCGTGCCTGCTTCAAAATAGGCAGTGTGTCCTGTCTGTCTGCGTGCTGCCTGGGCCGTGGCTGATGCAGATGTAACAGTGTGGTGAAAGGTACTCCTGATATGTCAACCCGCTGTTGCCTCCGTATGCACGTGATCGTTTTCATGGCTCTTTCGGGGTACCAATCTTCGGCAGCCGATGAAGTGCGTCCGGGTGCCAAACCACCTGATAGAATCGTAAAACAAGTTCGACCAGCACTCGAACGCGGCCGCGAAGCCCTTGCCGCAAAGGATGCCGAGGCGACTCAAAAAGCCGTTCAGGAGGCGGTTGAAATTCTCGGCCCGTGGGCCGGCAATCCCGAAACGGCGACACGGTACTTTCCACCGATTGATCAGTCTTCATTCTCCATTGCCGCAGTTCGAGAACGATGGATCAAGGAGATTGATCGAGGCAAAAGAGGACTCCCGTGGCTCAAGAATCCCAAAGGAGATCCCACCAGAATGCAGGCAGGACTTCGTGAAGCCGCCTGGCCTCTGGACTCGCTGGCTCGAACGGCCATGTTGTTCCCTGAGCATCGCGAAGAGTTAACAGCGATTGTCCGAGAGGGAGCGGATTGGCTGGTCAGTCTGCAGCACTCGTCCGGTGTCTTTCCCTTTCCTGTTGGGCCGGGCCTGAATCCACGCGACAAGGTGGGTCACATCGTGGCCCGCGCGATGAAGGAGCATCCGGAGATTGTTGTCGGTGGATGGATCCCTGACGCTTCCGACGGTGGACTTCAATTCGATAACGGACTTTGCGGACGAGCACTGATCAGCGCCTGGGAGTTGACTCGCGACGAAAAGTATCTGGAGGCTGCTCGCAGGTCCGGCGACTGGTCGATCTCACGGCCTTTGGTATCGAACTGGAACTACAATGCATTCAGTGTCGGCTTGCTGGCTCGATTGGCCACTGCAACCGGAGAAGCCAGGTATCTGGATGCGGCCGTTGAAAAAGCAGACATCGGAGTCTTGCCCGGACAAATGGTTACCGGCCGCTGGTTCGACGCTCACAACGCCTGCGCGGTTTATCACAACATCCTGATGCGTGAGCTCCTGGAATTGTTCCATGCTTTGCCCAAGGATCATCCTTTTCGGCCGACGGTGTCTGATGCAGTCACACGAGGACTCAATCAGGCGGCAGCAGAAACACTGGCCAACGGCTATACAGGAACGTGGACCGACAATTTTGCTCGTGGCCTGCAGTGGATCGGCGAAAATCAGGCATGGCGTTCCGCCCTCAACATCAATCTCAACGCCAGCGGCCAGAACGGAGCCCCGTCCATTGGTTTCGCGGCAGTTCCCGTGATTGAAGCAGCTCAATAATTCAGGCCATGGCGACATTTGGGGCGAACGTAAAGAAGCGACCCATGGTCATCCGCCATGAAATGCCCTCGCTGGTCGCCACGTGATTGACGCAACTACAATCCCGACAGAATTATTTTCTGACGGAGAGCGTTTGATGAATTGTTCCAGTATGTTGCGACGGATTGTGTGCCTCTGTTGTGTGGCTACGCTGACTGAGTCAACGGCCAGTGCTCAGGCTCCGCAAAAGATCTGGGATCGCGAAATTGCTGCTCAGCCGTTTGATCGGCAGGCGTTTCATCAAGTGGCGATTCCGGATTGGCTGCAGGATACGCTCGGTTGCGGTTATACGTTGTCCGTGATGAACACAGCTCAACGCGAACTGGCGGTGAAGCACGGCGTGCGGCTGAGTGAAATGGGTTTCGTTGACCCGTTTTACACCTACTACGACAGTCAGCTACTGAAGCGACGCAGTCCCTATGTTCTGCCCGATCGACTGGAGAAGGATATCGCGGAGTACAAACGCCTGGGCGTTCGAATACTCGGTGTGTATCCGCCGTGTCTGCAGTCTGAAGCGTATGAGCTGCACCCAGACTGGCGACGCATCGCAACGAACACGACCGAGATTCCTCAGACCGACATGGTGAAGCTTCCGCACGGCGGCATGCTGTGTCTGTTGGGGCCGTATGGCGATTTCTTCATTGAGGTACTGGCTGAGATCCTGACGAAGTTTCCGGATGTTGACGCATTCAGCTTCGATGGTCTGCATTACGGTGGCGTCTGCTATTGCGAACATTGCCGCAAGAACTATCGCGCCGAAACGGGCTCTGAGATTCCCAATACGGACCTGAATGACATCGAGTTCCGGAAGTACCAGCACTGGGCTGATCGGCGGATGGAAGACCTCGTGCGGCGAATGCAGACGCGACTGAAAGGCATCAAGCCGGACGTTGCATTAGTCACGTGGACGACAAACGCAGGACGTTACGGGCACTTTCTCAGCATTCCTCGCAACATGCCGGCGCGGATGAATCTGCTTCTGGATGCACCCGACCAGGAATTCTGGATGGATGAATCCAACAGAGGCACGACCATCGTTCCTGCGTTTGCAAACGCCTACATCTGGGCGTGTACGAATCACCGAGTCGCGTTCAGTGAGCCATATATCCTGAGTCATGGAAATCCTTACGGCAATGACAGCTTTCCGCCGACAGAGATTCAGCGTCGCATGTTGCTGGCCGCAACTTACGGGGCCACTCCCAGCATTGCTGTGATCCAGGCCGAGAACCTGCAGCAGGGCCTTTACGACTGCATGGATGAACTGCAGCGTCGTAAAGAATGGTTGATTCGTAAACAACCCGAACCGTGGGCTGCGATGGTGATGAGCGATAACACTCGCAACTTTTACGGCCGAAGTGCGGGTCAGGTTGAGGAACGCTATCTGGCCGACGTCTTCGGGACTTTTCGAGCCGTCGTTGAAGAGCATTTGCCAACCACTGTGATCAATGACTGGAATTTGAATGCCGACGATCTTGCTCGTTACAAGGTTTTGATCCTTCCGAATACGGCATGCCTTGATGAGCAACAGGTCGCGGCTGTTCGAGAGTTCGTTTCCAACGGCGGTGGACTCGTCGCCAGTTTGGATGCTTCGCTGTTCGATGAATTTGGAACGCCGCGAGATAACTTTGCTTTGTCGGATGTGTTCGGTGTCGACTATCGAGGTCTGCTGACAAACGCCGCTGAATCGACGGAAGTGCTGGACGTCAATTTTGTGAAATCCGTCGGCCCTGACTATTGGGAGAAACGCAAGAATGTCTTTGACTTTCGCCAGGATCCCGATTCGTTTCTGAATCAGGGCAAGATGCGAACCTACGTCCATCGACAATCAGTGACGTTCAAAGGGCCGGCGGTGAAGGTAAAGACGATCTCAGACAGCCAACTGACCCCAGGAACCATTCGTTTCAAAGGAACTCCCGACGTCACGGACCTTCCGGCGATCGTCACCCAACGGTTTGGTAAAGGACGGGTTGTCTATTTTGCTGCGGGCCTTGATGCTGGCTATTACCTCTATTCGTATCCCTATCAGCGACTGGCTCTGAAGCACGCAATTACCTGGGCGGCAAATGAATCACCGCCGATACAGGTGAAAGCACCGATGTGCGTTCACAGTACGATTATGCGACAACAGACGGAGCAGGGGTCGCGACTAGTTGTGCATCTGTTCAACGACCTGAACACCACAGCTCACCATGCACTGCCGGTCGATGATGTGCCGTTACGGGAAGAAACGGTTCCGATTCACGAGATCGAAATCTCAATTGATGCGCGGTATCAGGTCTCCAAAGCGGTTCAGCAGCCAGAAGGGCTTGAACTTCGGATCAACAGGAACGATGCTGGTTCGTCGGTGATGGTTCCAAAGTTGGAGATTCACTCGATGGTGGTGCTGGAGCTGACCGACTAGATATGATTCGGGCTTCGCGTAAAGCGTTAAGCAGGAGCGGCTATTGATCAGGGTGCTTTTGATCTGCGACTCGCTGCACGCGGATCCAGTTTTCGTGCCAATCGTCTTCTTTCGATAGGCCATCCAGTTCACTCTCTTTTCTGCGACTTCAGATGAAACGGCGACACGCAGTAGCTTTATGTGGACTGACGATCGCGCGACTGGATTCTGCTCAGTCAGTCGAATCGACTGAATCCCGCGACGAGAAACAACGTATGGATCGCATCCTGATCATTGGAGCCGGGATTTCGGGTTTGGCAGCGGCTCAGAAGCTGCAATCTGCGGGACATAATGTCGTCGTTCTGGAAGGTCGAGACCGCATTGGCGGCCGCATCTGGACGAGCACTCGCTGGCCAGAATTGCCGCTGGATCTTGGAGCTTCCTGGATTCACGGCGTCAAAGGTAATCCGCTCACAAGTCTTGCGGACAGCATTCAGGCTCAACGCATCGCAACCAGCTACGACAGTGCGATCGTCTATGACGTTGACGGCGATCCGCTTGATGACGAAGCCGAGGAGAGTCTGGAAGAGATTCGAGAACAGCTCTTCGATCGCATCGAGAAGGCTCAGGATAAAGACAAAGATGCCTCCGTCCTCAGCGTGGCAGAAGAATTCTTGGCAGATTTTGATGATGACGATCCGAAGACGCAGCGTTACTTCAACTTTGTGCTCAGTGGAAACATCGAACAGGAATATGCCGGAAGTGCGGAAGAGCTTTCCGCGCATTGGTATGACAGTGCAAAGCATTATCCAGGGAAAGACGCTCTCTTTCCGGGCGGCTTTCATGTGATCACGCAGCATTTGTCGCAGGGACTGCGAATCGAAACGGGCGAAGAGGTTCAGGAGATCCACTGGCAGGAAACTCCGCTCCATATTGTTACGAAGACGCGCGAGTTCACCGCCGATCGAATTCTCGTCACGCTGCCGCTTGGTGTGTTGAAAGCTGGCAATGTTCGTTTCGTGCCTGCACTGTCAGAAAAGAAGCAGACGGCCATCGCAACTCTTGGTATGGGCGTTTTGAACAAGTGCTATCTTCGATTTCCCAAAGTCTTCTGGCCGAACGATGTCGACTGGCTGGAGTACATCGCTGAAGAACACGGCGAGTGGACGGAGTGGGTGAGCTTTGTGCGAACGACGGGGCAGCCTGTCCTGCTGGGCTTCAACGCGGGAACTCGTGGACGTGAGATTGAGGCTTTAACGGATGAGCAGGTTGTCGAGAGTGCGATGGAGACATTGCGCATTCTTTACGGAGACGACATCCCCGAACCGACCGACTTTCAGATCACTCGCTGGGCGTCTGATACGTTCGCTCGCGGTTCGTATTCGTTTTGCTCGCTCGGCTCAACCCCCGAAATGCGCCATGAGCTGGCTCGCCCGCTCGACGGAAAACTCTTCTTCGCGGGTGAAGCCACAAGTGTCGACTACTACGGTACCGCCGACGGCGCCTACCAGTCCGGTCTTCGCGCTGCCGACGAAATAAATCTGAGCCTGAAACGCTAGCCGACTTAATGCCTTTAAAACGTTGCTGACAAACAATTCGCTTTAAGCTCAGCCGCTGTCAGGCGATCAGGGGGCGAGAGTTCTCTGATCGTTTCGGCAACTTAGCATCGGGGAATTGACGTCCTCCGCATACCGATTCAAAAACGCCCGCAATGAAAAGTGACGGTCGAACCTGCAAGGTCAAGCGACAGGAATTGCCGTTCCGATCAACGCCAAACTGATATTTTCCCATCACAGGTTCAAGGGTAAACTGCGCCGATTGAACATGACAGCGAGGTCAGAATGGATGGAAACGCAACAATTCGAATTCAGGCGGAAGCAGCGCGGGCATTGGCCGAGTGAAAGGCTTTTTTTGCCGAGCAAGTTGTACTGAAAGCCCGAGATCTGGCTAAAAACAGCAACCCTCCCGGACTCATCACACTCACCCACTATCGGCAGGCGGCGGTCTTGGCCGCGCTGGCTCTGGCGATCGAAGTGCAGAGAACAGACTCAAACGATGGCCGTCAAAAAGCAGCCTGATCCTGATACTGGCGAAATCCCCGAATTAGTCAATGAGTGGTTTCGCCAGTTCCTGAAGCACCTCGAGCTTCATCTTTTAACACGCGGTCAGAGCATTTCGTCAGAATCGGCACCTGCTGATTACCACTTTGCAGCAATGCAGGCTGTCAGGCTGACGTTACTGGATTCCGGCATGGATGAAGACGGATTTCGTGATCTGCTCGACAAGGTTGCGACTGCATATCAGCGACGTGTGGCAATTGCGGAGACAGATGCCATGGGCTATCCAACAGGATACTTCGAAGCGACTGAAGGCAGCTTCGCCATCGAGCCGCTGGAATGTCCTCCTGATCTGCCGCTTGAAAAGCGTGAGCCTTGGTGATGCGGTATCTCCTGAACACGAACGTCTGGATCTTCTATTTGAAGAACCAGTCTTCGTTGGTCGGTACTCGACTCAGGAACACGCCTGCCAATGATATTGTCGTGTGTTCGGTTGCCCGCGCAGCGCTACTGCACGGTGCCCGCAAGTATGAGAAGCGAACAGAACGCGTCGCACGTGTGGAACTGACACTGTCGCCGTTCATCTCGCTGCCGTTCGACGACGCTGCAGCTGGACATTATGCGACAATCCGTGACGACCTTGAATTACGAGGCATTACCATTGGTTCAAATGACCTGATGATTGCAGCAATCGCTGTCACCCACGGCTTGACTCTGGTTTCCAATAACTGTGAGTTCAACCGCGTAGGCGGCATGCCAGTCGAGGACTGGACGATTGGGTAGGTCACCACAACCTGCTTCATCGTCAGAGTCAACCGACTCCACTCCATGCGATCTTTGCACAGTTCTGTGTATTCAGTGGTACTTCAGGTGAGATTTTGCGACGTGAGTATTTGCGATCAGTCGACCGCACGTTTCGCAAAGGGCTTTGTTTTTCAAAGCACGTGTTTCGGCAGTCTGAAATGTTCACTCTGGCTGTTGTTGGTTACTCTGCTCGCGAATCAGAAAAGTCACTTCTGTTCTCTCAGCCGATTCCTTGGTGTCGGCGTTGAAGTCAAAATCGACACCTATTCGCTCTGTGAACTCAGAGTCTGCTCCCAGTGCCACAATGACCTTCGAGCGAGGAACCGTAACGCCGTGCGGCAACGGGTGAGTTTCCTTTGTCGTGGACGTGTTCCTGAACATCCGGCTGACGTACGGAACTCGGTTCATGATCGGTGTTCCTCGCTCGACCCTCGAGCGGGTCACAAGTGATGCGTCTTTGAGCACGATCTTGTCAGCGTCAATTGCCTCGATCGTTCCGACGTATTCAGTTGTGTCCAAACTGCCGCCGTCCTTCATTTCTGCAACCTTCGAAGCGGACGTGACGAGCCGAACTTGTTGACCTGCCTGAAGATCTTTGAGTGGAATCTGCAACGCTGATGGATCGACGCCCCGGAAACCGCTTTCGATCCTGTGAAGTGTCGCCATATCGGAAACGACTGCTTCACCTCGAGGGCTGCTCGACATCGTTTCTGTGGACGCCAGACCAGCGCAACCCGAGATCACAGGGAGCGCGATCAAAACGAATGCGAATCGTGGACTCATTGTGTGTTGCCCGTCATGGATCTGTTTGAGCCTTCGCTCAAAGGGGGCGTTTTCCAACTGTCTGATCTCAAATTCCCGGCTACGGTCGCTCGCGGAAATACTCGCGAACCCCGACGTCTTTACGTAGACAGTGTCACGCGACGTACTTCGGCAGAATCTGCTCCGTCAGGACGTTGTCACTCGTCGGCATGCTGATTTGATGAGGTATGTCGGACGAATGTCATGGACTGAATCCCGTCGACGGAGCGACGCGTGTACGGTACGTCGCACGACTTGCGATCACGTTGCGAAGTCCCGCCCGGCAGGCGTGACCTGCTTAAGTGCTATCGCAACTCCGGTGTTGAGTAGATCTGTTTTCCACCGACGCGGATGTCAACGTCCACGAGATACGGAGCGATGCCTTTGAAGTCGGGTTCGATGCCGAGGCCGGGGGCATCGGGGACATGCAGCAGGCCGGTCTTATCGGGAACGATGTGATTCTTTGTCATTGCTCGGGCCAGTGATTTGAGTTCCGTCGGGAATTCGCAAATCGTATGCGACTCAAGCCCGGCGAACGGTTGCAGAGAAGCAGACAACGCGAGGTTCGATGTGAAGGTGTGATTGACGTAGGTCACTCCTTTCTCGACAGCGTAGTCGGCGACGTCTTTGCTGATCGTGATGCCACCGATGCGGCCGGCGTCGATCTGCACGTACTTCAGGCCAGCATAATCGACCATGTGTTTGGCCATGTGGAAATTGTGGCAGCCTTCTCCGCCCGCCATTCCGACCGAGCCGCTTTCCAGGGACAACGCGTGATACTCGGACAACGCGCCGGAGACGAATGGTTCCTCCAGCCAGGTGGCGTTGACTTCTTTCAGCATCTTCAGTCGAGCACGTGCGGCTTCCAGATCAGTGTTCCAGACGGTTCCCGCATCGACCAGAAGAATGCCGTCTTTTCCCAAGCCTTCGCGGGCTGCGGCGAGTTGATCACAATCGGCTTCAACGGTTGATAGTCCAAATGGCCCCCAACCAAACTTGGCGGCTCGAAATCCTTGTGCGGAGATGGACTTTGCCTTGCTGAGTGTCTCGTTGGCGTTATTGCCGAACAGCACAGATGCATACGGCGTTTTGGGAAAGCGAGACTTGTAGCCGAGCAGTTTCCAGACAGGTTCGTTCAATCGACGTCCCAGCAAATCCCACAGCGCGATGTCGATTCCTGAAAGCGTGTGGTCCGCCTGCAATAGATCGAGACTGTTAGCGCGAACGAGGTTTCCGATTCGACGAATATCGTTGACGTCATTGATTTCCTGGCCGACGACCGAAGCTATCACTGGCTTGCACGCGCTGTGTGACATCGGACAAATCAAACTGGCGATCGACACCAGCGGAGCCGCTTCACACTCACCCCAGCCGACATATTCGCCAGCCGCGATACGAACCAGCAAGGCATCCTGGCTGCCATCGCCGATATCCAGAACCTGTGGCATGGAGAGGTAGTAGAAATCGACGGCATCAATCTTCATTATTTCTATTTCGTTCTTTGGGTTGATGAACAGACGGCTTTAGCATTGAGGACCCATTGTATGGGCGTCCACGATTGAGGCCGATTCCCGAAAAGTATTCCGTGAACACACGGCCTCAATTCACTTCGTGTGGAGAATAGTAACGGTCGTCGTGGATTTCGCCAGAAATCCCATGCACTCAGATTTCTGAAGAATTTCACCGCGAATTCAGACCATTGCTTTTGCACAGCCGCCGAAAAGCCTGAGACCTGTGGTCGCGGAAGGACACTCGGATCAAAAAAGGAAGTGAATTCTACGGCAGCAAAGCGAGAATATCGCTCTGGACGTTATCATGCACGTCGGTCCAACGCCCCTCCCCTTCGACATATCGGTAGAGATGATTCAGAAGCGATCACAAGGGGATGTCCATTTCCGTGTTTGATTTCTGTCGATGACGCCATTGTCAGAAAATGAACTTTAGTAGACTGAGGCACGTGATGAGCATCCGTCACAAGTCACTGACGCCACTCGCTGTTGCAGCCGTCATCGCAGGCTTGCTGTTCTTCGCGCCGGTTTGTCATGCCGAGAGTAATGAAGATTTTTTCGAAGCCCGTGTGCGCCCTCTTCTGGTCAAGCATTGTCAGGAGTGTCATGGAGCGAAGAAGCAGGAGGGCGGGCTGCGACTGGATTCCCGAGACGCCTGGATGCGTGGTGGTGATCGCGGTGAGGCAATCATTGCGGGCGAGCCGGACAAGAGTCTGTTGATTCAGGCCGTTCGTCACGCTGATCCTGATTTGCAAATGCCACCGAATGAAAAAAAACTGACTGCGGCCGAGATTGCAGATCTCGAAGCATGGGTTCAACGCGGCGCGTTTGATCCTCGACGCGAATCCACAGAAGAGACTTCAAGTCGCTTGAGCCTTGAACAGTCCCAATCGCATTGGTCTTTTCAGCCTTTGCAAGCGATCGTTCCACCTCAGGATTCTGAAGATCGCTGGTCGCGGAATCCCATTGATGCATTCATTCATGCTCAACGAAAGCAGCGAGAGTTATTGCCCGTGGCTGATGCAGACCGTCGCACGCTCATCCGTCGAGCGACATTCGATTTGACAGGACTCCCACCAACGCCCGAAGAGATCGAAGCGTTCCTGCGTGATGAATCCGCAGACGCATTCCGGACATTAGTGGATCGTCTGCTTGAGTCGTCGGCCTACGGAGAACGTTGGGGGCGACATTGGCTCGACGTCGCTCGCTATGCAGATACTGCGGGCGATGGCTCCGACTATCCGGTGCGTGAAGCAGGGAAATATCGCAACTGGGTGATCAACGCGTTCAACAAGGATCAACCCTTTGATGAATTCATTCGCGAACAGATTGCTGGTGATATTCTTGCTCTCAGCGGTCCGCCGGAAAAATATGCCGAACGAGTAACCGCGACGGGATTTTTGGCGATCGGCAAACGCTACGGGTATAAGGCCGCTCCCGATTATCAGTATCTCGACTTTGGGGATGCGATTGACTCGGTCGGTCGCTCTTTGCTGGGACTTTCGTTGGGCTGTGCCAGATGCCACGACCACAAATACGATCCAATCTCCGCCGCTGACTACTATGCATTGTATGGCATTATGGAAAGTACGCAGTGGGCATTTCCCGGTGGCGAAGAACAGAAGCGTCCCGCTCATTTTCCGCCTCTGGTGCCTCCCGATGAAGTCGCAAGACGGGAGAAAGCGAAGGCCGAGCAGCTCGCTCAACTGGACAGCGAAATTGCGATTCGAAAAAGCCAGCGATCGGAGTTTGATCCCGATTCGCTGGCTGGCGGAGTGGATCTGGGTTTCGAAGCTCAGCAGGCCGGAAAGCCACCGCACAAACCGTGGTTCAGTGCCGGCCCCATCGAAATCATTGCCAACGCGCAAAGTCCGTTTGACCATATTCACCCTTCAGGCAAATTGGGCATTCGGATTGGAAGCGGGCTACCCAACGACGGGCTGCGATACGTCTTCGAAAACAGCTTGCGGGCGACACCCGACAGGCAGATGCACTTTACGATTGATTTCCGATCCGTAGAGGCATCGAAGGAGCCCGGCGCGTTTCGGTTCTATCTTGGCCGAGGCGTAGTCGAGTCATTGGCTGTGGAATGCAGCTTGACAGCGACGGAATTTGCCGTTCGCGATGGATCCGGTTGGGAGGTGATTCGACAGATTGTGCCCGGTACCTGGTATACGCTGCAATTGACCATTGACCCAGCCACCAGGATGTACTCCGGCATCGTTGGAACACACGATGATCTGACGGTATTTCAGGAGAAGCGGACGGGGGCGAACTGGGATGGTGTGATCGACTGCTTTATCTGTGACGGGATTGGGCATGTCGCGGGAGCCGCCTGTGCACGAGACCTCGACAATCTCGGTCTTCGTGAAACAGCATTTGGTGCGATCGGTTCCGGGCCTGTCGTACCTCGAACAATCGAACCCGATGCTCAACAACAAATGGCGATGCTGGATGCCGAAATTAAAGCGCTGACAGAACGCAGACAAACCATCGCGACCGAACCTCTCTATCCAGTCGCGTACGGCGTCGCCGAAGGATCACCCAAAAATAGTCGAGTGCAACTCCGCGGCGAACCACATCGACTAAGCGACGAGATCCCTCGGAGAAATCTGGAATTGCTCGGCGGCGAACTGGTTCCTGCCGGATCCGGCAGCGGTCGGCTTGAGCTGGCAAACTGGATCACGCGACCCACGAATCCGCTTACGGCACGCGTGTTTGTAAATCGAGTCTGGCAGTGGCATTTTGGAAATGGCCTGGTTGCATCACCGAGCGACTTTGGCTCGCGTGGCGAACGACCGACGCATCCGGAGTTGCTCGATTGGCTGGCCGGCGAGTTTATCGCCTCAGGCTGGTCGGTGAAATCGCTGCATCGGTTGATCATGAACTCTCGAACGTACCAGTTGGCGAGCGTGGATTACGATGCGAACCTTCTGGTCGATCCCGGCAATCGTTTGTACTGGCGGTACTCGCGACGCTCGTTGGATGCCGAATCCATTCGAGACGCCATGCTGGCCGTCAGTGGGCGATTGGATCGAAACATCCCGGAAACCCATCCGTTTCCTGCGGTCGATACCTGGGGATTCACGATCCACAACCCGTTTCATGCTGTTTACGATTCTAACCATCGCAGTGTCTATTTGATGGTGCAGAGAAACCGGCGTCATCCGTACCTTGCTTTGTTTGATGCTGCTGATCCCAACCAGAGCATCGCTACTCGTCAGCCAACCACGACTCCCACACAAGCTCTGTACCTGATGAACTCACCATTCGTTCATGAAGTTTCTGAGGGCTTCGCGCGACGTGTGGTCTCCGTGCCGGGTGACGAGCAGGCGAAAACACGCTGGGCCTTTGAAACGGCTCACGGTCAAATCCCGGAAGATGCCGCCGTCCGCGATGCGATGCTGTTTGTGTCGGCCTATCGAGAGAAGCTGGCGCGTCAGGATTCGAAAGTTGATCAGGACATCGCGGCCTGGGCGGCTCTGGCGCGAGTTCTGTTGACCAGCAATGCGTTTCTGTATGTCGATTAGTGTGAGAAAACGTTTGGCATTGAAATTGGAACAGTCCACCATGCAACAATCTCAAACACGTCGCGAATTTCTGAGCCGTGCGTCGGGCGGATTTGGAGCGATTGCGTTGGCTGGTCTGTGCAGCGACCTTCAGGCGGCTGCCGACAATCCGCTCGCGCCGAGAAACGGCCATCACGTCGCCAGGGCCGACCGTGTGATCTTCCTTTATTCGACTGGCGGAACCTCGCATATCGACACCTTCAATCATCGCCCCCAACTCATTGCGGATCATGGTAAGTCGATTACGGCCTCGCGATGGCTCAATAAATCCGGAGAATACTCGCGATTCCTGATTAAGCCGCGGTTTGCCTTTAAACAGTATGGTCAAAGCGGAACATGGGTCAGCGAATTGTTTCCACGCGTCGGTTCGGTCATAGACGATGTGTGTGTGTTGAACGCGATGCACTGTGAAAGCGATGGACATGACAAAGCGACATTAGCTGCTCATACGGGTTCTGCGCAGTTTGCTCGACCAAGCGCGGGATCATGGGTGAGTTATGGACTGGGGACAGTGAATCAGAATCTGCCGTCGTTCATGGTTCTGGCTCCCGCAGCACCGTACGCTGGCGCACAAACGTGGAGCAGCGATTTTTTGCCAGCCTGCCATCAGGGTACACACGTGATGCCGGGCACAGAGCCGCTGCCCAACATCCGACCGCGAAATCCTGCCACTGAGTTGCAGCAAATGGAACTCGCTTTTCAACGCCGACTGAATCAATCGCATCTTGCGCAACGTGCTGCCGATCAGTCACTCGATGCGCGGATTCGATCCTTCGAAACGGCGTTCGGTATGCAGCGAGAAGCGCCGGAAGCGTTTGATCTGTCGCAGGAAACAGAAGACACGCTGCGACTGTACGGACTGGAACGAGGAGCAACGAGTGGCTTTGGCTGGCAATGCCTGGTCGCCCGCAGATTGGCCGAGCGAGGCGTGCGGTTTCTTGAACTCATCGATGTTGGATCGAGCGGAAACTGGGATTCGCACGGAGATATGGGGGATCACGTACGACTTGCGAAAACGATCGATCAGCCCATCGCCGGTCTGCTGACCGATCTCAAACAACGAGGAATGCTGGAACGAACGCTCGTTGTCTGGACCACCGAATTCGGACGCACTCCTTTCCATCAGCAAGTCGATCACGCGGGACGCGAACATCACAACTTGTGTTTCTCATCATGGATGGCCGGAGGCGGAGTTAAAGGGGGGATGGTTTTCGGCCAGTCCGATGAGTACGGTATTTTGACATCAGAAGATGCGGTGCATACTCACGACCTTCATGCGACCATGTTGCATCTTCTGGGGATTGATCATGAGCGTTTGACTTTCCGCCATGCGGGTCGCGACTTTCGCCTGACTGATGTTCACGGTCGCGTGGTGCGGGAAGTTATTTCGTAACCATCACGATTCAAAGACGCCGAACGCCAAATCGCGCGAACCAGAAAAGGCCTGCTGCAACAGATCGGGACGATGACAGCGAGTTGAGCCAGGTTAAGTCGCAAAAATGCAGAGAGCATGGAACTAAAAGCTTTCGCAATAGACCAGCAGTCTACCATCCGCTCGCCTGAAATCCGGCGAATCACCAGACTTTGTTTCTGACGCAGACCACGATACCATGAGCAGCGGTTTCGAGCGGGAGAGAGCAGCGTTCTAAGACCATCTTGCTGCGGCGTTACGCCGTGGTTGATCATTCTTCCCAACTCGTCCCCAGAGTCGTTGTTCGTTTGGCCAGCTCACCCAGTATGGTGCGCGACCAAAACAAGCACGAGGCTTTCGCCCACCATACTGGGTGAGCTGGCCTTGGTGAACGCCTCTGGTCCGCAGATCGAAGTTAGACGTTGCCTCTCCCGCATTTTTCCGCTTCTTGCAGAATCTGTCGTCATGCTTATTCGACTGCTGCGGTTCCTGATTCGACTGGCTTTGCCAACTCCGCAACCCCCGCGCGAGACGCCATCGTCGCTGGTCGGAAGAGACTTGTCCGGACAACCGGGTTCTGCAACGCGGGCTGTTCCCTCTGCCGGTAGAACTGCGGTCGGCTCGGGGAGTCCTGCGGCACCAAAGGGCAAGTCACTTTCGGGGCTCAACACGGACAAGTTCGCACCGATGTCAGTCGCTGATGCTTTATCTGCGACGGCTGCTACCGACTGGCGTTCCGCCAACTTCGATTCTCGTTCTGTCATTCCGCCTGCCGATCTGCCGCGAATCCAGGTCATCGATCGCACGATGGTGGGAATCGGGCTGATTTCTGAACAGGAACTGGCTGAGATTCACAACATCGGGCGTGAGATGGCTCAGTTCCAGAGCAACGCGGCCTTTATTCATCAGGCTGGTGAAAGAGCCGTCGCGATCAGCCGCGAGGAACGCCAGAGATTGAAAGAACAAAAGAAAGCCGAGGCGGAACAGAGACGAGTGTTGCGGCGCCAGCAAGTGGCGCATCGCCGAGCGACGGATATCGTGTTTCTGGGACGAGGTGTCTCACGAGGGCTGGCCAATCGTCGGTCGAATATCGAAAGATTGCAGGCCGCGGCACTTCCCCTGTTATCGAGTCCGGCTGATCTTGCCAATTCGATGGGACTGACCATTTCCAAACTGCGCTGGCTGGCGTTTCACAGCGATGCTCCGACCCGAGTTCACTATGTCTCTTTCAACATCCTGAAGAAGAGCGGGGGAACTCGTCGACTGTCAGCCCCGCACCAGCAACTGGCGGCCGCTCAACACTGGATACTGACCAACATCCTGAACCGGATCCCTGTTCATCAGAACGCGCATGGCTTTGTTGCTCAACGGTCAGTTGTAACGAATGCAACTCCGCATGTTGGTTCTCCAGTGGTGATCAATGCGGACCTGAAGGATTTCTTTCCGAGTATCACGTTGGCACGCGTCGACGGGTTGTTTCGGCGGATTGGTTATTCACCAGCGATCGCGACGATCCTGGCCCTGTTGTGTACGGAGTGTCCTCGCGACACGGTGACTTTCTGTGGCACAACTTATCACGCAGCAATCGGTCCGCGCGCACTTCCGCAGGGAGCTTGTACAAGTCCGGCCATTTCCAATCTTGTCGCACACAAATTGGATCGTCGCATGTCGGCGATGGCCGTTAAACTCGGTTGGCGATATACACGATATGCGGACGATTTAACGTGGTCGATTGATGCCGAGCCTTCGCCTTCGGTCGGCTATGTGTTGGCTCGGATTCGTCACATCGTCGATGACGAAGGTTTCAGCGTGAATCATGAGAAGACTCGTGTCCAGCGCAGGAGTCAGCAGCAGTCGGTGACGGGGGTTGTGGTCAACGATCGCCTGAGTGTTTCGCGGGACACGATTCGAGAGATCCGGGCGATTCTGCATAACGCAAAAAGCACTGGCCTCGCTGCTCAGAATCGAAACGCACATCCTCACTTTGAAAGCTGGCTGGCTGGGATGATCGGCTGGATTGAAATGGTGAATCCACAGCAGGGCGGAAAGCTGCGAACTCAGTTGGTTGAGCGGCAGCGAAAGTAATAGATCGATCCGTCGATGCACCACTTCAGCATTTGCGATGTTGGCAACCATGACAGAACCTTCTGATTCCCAGCATCGATTTATTCTTCCGGAAGGCTGCCAGGTCGTTGTACTGCGTGAAGTCACGGGGCAGGGGACCCGCGTCGTTCATCCGCGCGGTGCAGTTGCGATTGTGATCAAGTCGCCGGAAGATCGAAGCCATTCGTATCGAGTCCGATTTCCGGATGGCATGGAAGAACCGGTTCGCGCCGATGATCTGATCGCACTGGCTCACTACAAAAACGCGATCCTGAAGGGCAATGCGTCGGGAACCGAAGGAACCGAAAGCGACTCACGCAGGCTGCTCGAAAGTAATCCTCTGTTCTCGCGAGTCATCCTGCGTTGCGTGATCGGCTCGCGAGCTTATGGTCTGGACGATGATGCATCGGACACGGATTATCGAGGCGTTTTTCTGCCCACAGCGGACATGCATTGGTCGCTGTACGGTGTGCCGGAAGTGATCGAATGTTATGACACTCAGGAGCACTATTGGGAGCTGCAGCGGTTTCTGGTGCTGGCTCTGAAGTCGAATCCCAATGTGCTGGAGTGTCTTTACACACCGTTGATTGAGAAGACGACTCCGATTGGTGACGAGTTGCTGGGCATGAAAGAGGCGTTCCTGTCGCGGCTCGTGTATCAGACATACAACGGCTATGTGATGTCGCAGTTCAAGAAGATGCAGGCCGACATTCGCAATCAGGGACAAGTGAAACCCAAGCATGTGATGCATCTGATTCGATTGCTGTTGGCCGGGATCCAGATTCTGCGCGAAGGATTTGTCCCGATCCGCGTCTCGGCGTTTCGAGAGGAGTTGTTGGCTATTCGTCGCGGCGAGATGCGGTGGGAGGAGTCAGAAGCCTGGCGTTTACGGCTCCACAAAGAGTTCGATCAGGCGCTCAAGGAAACGAGCCTGCCTGAGCGTCCGGATTACGAGCGAGCCAACGACTTCTTGGTTCGAGCTCGAAGGGCTGCAATCGATACCTGACGAACACTGAAGAGGGGACGTTCTGCTGTTCCCGCTACAGTGTTCTGCTTAACGCCGCTGATGCGTGTTTGGATTCGAAAGTCATCTTTCTGTCGTCTAATTTTTCGGTCGAGTTGTGGACCATGACGTGAACGCGTCGACCGAAAGATTTTGGGACCGAAATATTTCAGGCACTAACAACGAATAGTCCGTCCGACGCCATTTGGGCGAGCTGATTCTTATTGGGTTTTGATAACCCGAAACGTCAGTGAGGGATAAAGGTTGCCACGTTGTTCGAGAACAATCCCCCGCTGACGCAGCGGGTCAGGATTAAGTCAACACGCTGATTCGAGGTTAGAGCCCGCTGTTTTTGGAGCCTGAAGCCGTGGCGGATGATGGTTACGCGGATGATTTCTCCGGCGAAGATGCGGGAGAGACATCAATGGCGTTCTGCTTTGCCACCACTGCTATTGTTCCACCCTTTCCCAAACACGCGGTTTTCGCCGGGAAAATCTGCGTCTTGCGGTAATTGCCGGTTTCCCGGTAAAAGACGGCGTGAGAGTTCGTTCTGATGGGCTCCATTTGTTTCCCTTATCCCTTTCCCGCGAGAGCATGGATGCTTGGCTGGGTTCGAAAACGATTCTGTGCTGATCTTGCGATCGATCTGGGGACAACGTCTACTCAGATTGGTCTGCCGGGAGACGGAATCCGTATTGATGAACCGTCGGTCGTCGCTGTTCCGCGAGGTACTAACAGGGTTGTTGGACGAGGTGCTGCCGTTGGAAAACTGGCGTACCAGATGTTGGGGAGAACCCCGGAAGGAATTACGGCGGTTCGCCCATTGAAACACGGCGTCATCAGCGACTTTGAGCTTTGCGAAACGATGCTGCGGTATTTCATTCGCAAAGCGTGTGGGCAATCGATGGGGCTGCGGCCACGAGTGATCATTGCAGTTCCGGGTTGCATTACACCTGTTGAACGGCGAGCCGTCTTTAACAGTGCGGAACGCGCCGGAGCAGGGCGGGTCTGGTTGATCGATGAGTCGAAAGCGGCAGGCATTGGTGTTGGACTGCCGGTCTCGGAACCGTTGGCCAGCATGATTTGTGATATCGGCGGAGGCACAACGGAAGTCGCGGTTCTGAGTCTCGCCGACATTGTCGCGTCTCAGTCGATTCGTACGGCCGGCGAAACAATGGATGAGGCAATCGTCAAATATTTGCGACGGCGATACTCGTTGCGAATCGGTGACCAGACAGCCGAGCAACTCAAGATTGCCATCGGCAGTGCTGCTCCTCTGGATCATGAGTTAACTCACGAGGTCAGCGGGCTGGACACCGCCAGCGGTATCCCTCGCAAGGCGCTGGTGACCAGTGAGGAAGTTCGAGAAGCGTTGTATGAACCTCTCGAAGAGATTGTGGACTGTATCCGACGCACCATTGAAAAATGTCAGCCCGAACTGATTGCGGATCTTGCAGATACCGGGCTTGTTCTGGCTGGCGGCGGTTCCTTGCTGCGTGGGATTGATCGGTATCTCTCGCAGCATCTGGGCATTCCTGTGAGAGTCGCCGATTCACCGCGAACGGCTGTGACTCGCGGAGCCATGATTTGTCTCGACCATCTGGACCGATGGAAGAGCGGGCTTGATGACGGAATGCGGCAGATCTAATGAGTCAGGAAAAGGGGTCAGGAACCAATAGTGCGCAGCACCCTTCGGGCCATATGGCTATTGGTTCCTGACCCCTTTTCCTGGCTTGGGCATATCTAGTTCGGACGAGACATCATGCGAGCAGATCAGATACGGCAGAGAATGTGGCTGGGGGCGACGGGAATGTTTTTCCTGTCGCTTATGGTTGCCGTGGCCGATCGGACAGGATTGCTCAATCCTTTCCGGCCCATGATTCACGACGCGCTGAGTCCGGGGCGACTGATTGTCGTGGCCATGACGGCTCGCGAGAAAATGAGTCCGCAGGCCGACGCCTCCAGCAGCCAATCGTTGCACGACGAACAGTCTAAGAAGAATGAACTGCTGCTGCGACAACTGATGATCGAGAATGCTCGTCTGCGGCGAGATCTGAAGCGAGAAAAGACGGCTTCGTCGCTCGTTCAGATGATCGAGCCACTGTCGTCACTCGCACAGTTTCGTTTGATCGAAGCGTCGGTCGTCAGTAGCGGTGGAATGCCAAATTCGCTACGAGAACTGATCGTCGATGCCGGGAAGTCAGCGGGCATTACGCGGTCGGAACTGGTGATCTCCGGGAATGGCATCATGGTCGATGCAGGCACGGATCATTCCGTGAACTCCGGAGATCGAGTCCTCACGGGAGCCGTCGTTGTTGGTCGAATCGACAAAGCCGCGCGGTGGGTCAGTCTTGTTCAGCCGGTGAATGCGGAAGGGTTCAAAGCGCAGGTCACGTTGCTGCGACGAACTCCGGATGGTCTGCACTTTGGAGTCACGGGAACTCTGGAAGGAACCGGCGAAGAAGAATGCCGTGTCACCGGAATTCCGCATACGGAAGCTGTGGCGATTGGTGACGAGGTTATCTCGGCGGACGTCAACGGTGTCAAAGGGCCTCAGCTTTACTTCGGACGTGTGACCCGCGCGGAGTTTCTGGCCGGTGGACAGTGGGATATTCGTGTTCAGCCGGCGGCATCGTTGAATGATCTGGAGTCAGTCGGCATTTTGCGACTGGGCCTGGAACGAGCGATCGCAGAAAAGGATCAGAAGCCTGCGTCTGAGAGGAGACGAACGCCATGAAAGGATTGTTTCTTTGCGGATGCGTCATGTGGGTCACACTGGCTGTTGAACTCGCCAATCCTAGCCGTCTGCCGCACGGTTCATTGTTGCTGCCTGTCATTTGTGGATGCCTGTTCTGGCTCCGTTCGACAACGGGGTTGATGTTGTCCGGAACGATGCTGTTGCTCGACTGGATTGCTCGTCCTTCGTTTCTGCCATTGTGTCCAATGCTGGTGCCGCTGCTGGCCGTGGTCTGTCTTGCACCATCGACGCGGTCCGATGAATACTCAACCGGACGAAGTTGGTTTCGAGTTCCCGTTCCACTTCAATTGCCACTGTTGACTCTGGCCGCTGTGATCCTTCAGTCCCTCGCTTCTTTGTCGACGGAGCAATGGCTGACTTTGCCGGCTCAGGCTTCCACGGTGCTTGAGAACCTCAAACTGGTTCTGGTGATTGCATTGCCCGTCAGTGCTGTGATATCGCTTCTGATACGCATGGCTGATGAATTTGGCATGCGGCGTGTGTTCTCACAGGGCTGAAAAAAAGAACCATGTTCAACACGCCCCACCACCCGGTCTTCTCTCCTGGCAACGAGCACGACGAATTCATCGCGCCGGGGAGCAAGGTACGTCTGTGGTTATTGGGAAGCGTGTTTTCGCTGGCTGCGATGATTGTGATTGGACGAGTCGCCTGGGTTCAGACTCAGTTACCCGACGACTATCTTGACTCGTTGGGTGTCACGACTGTCGAAGAAGAAGCTATCCCCGCGCGAGATGGGCGGATCCTTGCAGATGCGCTGGTGCTCGCGGCTGACGTGGAACAGTACTCGGTCCAGATGCACTATCGCTGGCTGCAGGCCGACGCGGATCAGAACTGGATGAAGCAGCAGATTCGTCAGGTTCTGAGTCGCGAAGAGCGAAAGAACGCTGATCTTGTCGCAAAGGCTGAACGGGACATTCAGGAATCGCAGGAGGCCATGTTCGCGGCTGTCTCTGAAGTCACCGGAATGTCGCAGGAGGATCTGCGTCAGCGTTGTGGAAAAATCGAGCAGCGAGTTCGAAAGATCAGCGATGCAGTCAATCAGAGGAGCAGCTTTCTTGATATCGACGTGGAAGCAGACGACGAGCTGGACGAAGAGGATTCGCCTGGGCTGCTCATGCGTGGGGCGTCTGCGATTCGCGATGCTCTGACAACGCCGCCACAACGAGAAGAGGCCGACCGAATCGTTGTTCGCGAAGAGGAGACCTGGCACGATGTCCTGGAGAATGTCAGTGCCGAGGTGGCCGCAAAGATCAATGAATACCCCGAGCAGTTTCCGGGCGTTCGCGTCGTGGCTGTGACACAAAGAACTTACCCGCAGAATCAACTGGCCGCCCATGTTGTTGGCGCACGTACCAAAGTTACTGAGAAAGATCTCGCTGCTGAACAAGGGGCTGATGACTCTGTGTCAGATCAATTGCGAACTGATCAGACGCGAACCGGCCGGTTTGGTGTCGAGAAGTCTTACGACCATCGAATTGCAGGGATTTCAGGCCTTCGCAGAATTGTGCGTGATCGACGACAACGTATCGTCTCGTCCGAAATCGTGCGACGGCCCGTGAGCGGACGGGATGTCGTGCTGACTCTGGAGACAGAGGTGCAGAAAGTCGCAGAACAGTTGCTGGCAGAGTCGCTTGGTGATGCCGAGAAGGAGCTGCTTCTGCCTCCGCCGGAAGTCACGAACGAGTCTGAAGAGCCGACTGAAGATCAACTGGCCCCGCCGGAACCAGAGCATATACCGACGGGTGGTTGTGTTGTCGTGATGGAAGTTGATTCAGGGCGAATTGTGGCCGCCGCGAGTGCTCCGACTTTTGATCTCTCCATGTTCACAGAGGGCACCGCATCTCAATGGGAAATGGTCAACAGCGATGCTCGGCGGCCGTTTGTGTCGCGATTCACGGGAATGGCATTGCCGCCCGGTTCAACATTCAAGATTGTAACGGCGATCGCTGGTCTTCAGACCGACGTACTCTCGACGGACATGATGTTTGACTGTCTGGGTTATCTGGAAAACCCTGACGAACATCGATGTCTCATCTATCGGCTCCATGGTCGCGGGCATGGCGACGTCAATCTTCGGACAGCGATGGCCCAGTCCTGCAACGTGTATTTCTTTGATGCCGCTCGCCGCATGGGGATTCAACCTCTCGAGGAATGGACGCGGAGACTTCAGTTTGGCAAAGCATCCGGCATCGATTTGCCATTCGAAAAGGCTGGAACAGTTCCCGCGGCCCGTCGTCATCCGAACGAGTCCGAAATGACGGGGGCAGCCCAGGCGGCTGCTCAGCGGCGTTTTGAACGTGAAGCACTTGGACTTTCGATTGGTCAGTCGAGACTCACCGTCACGCCGCTTCAGATGGTTCGACTCCTGGCTGCGGTTGCGAACGGCGGATGGCTGGTCACTCCTCATGTCGCCAGTGATGAAGGAGTCGCCCGGCAGGCCAGCGAACTGGATGATTCGCCATTTCGAGTCAGCCGTCAGCGAATCCCGGGGCTGACGGATCAGATTCTGAACTCTGTGCGAGAAGGACTGGAGGCTGTAGTTGAGGAGCCGATTGGCACTGGGTTCAAGACGGTCCGGTTGCCGGGGATCAGGATCGCAGGGAAAACCGGAACTGCAGAAGCTTCGCCCGGGAAGCCGGATCATGCCTGGTTTGCGGGATACGCTCCGGCCGACAAGCCTCGGTACGCATTCGTTGTTGTTCTCGAACACGGAGGTTCCGGCGGCAAAGCCGCTGGACCGGTGGCTCGTGAGCTAGTCCGCTGTTTGTCTCAGCAGGGATTGCTGCAGAACGCAGAGCTGACGAGCGTTGAGCCACGTTGATCGTAGCAGGTCGCGGGCTCTATAGATCAATCGCAACCACTGGAGTGAAGCGGTTGTTGATCGCATCGTTTACCGCCAATACCATTCAACGAAGCAAAGTAGTAGGCACATTCCATGTGCCGTAACCCTCAAAAAGCAAAGCTTTTTGAGAACACAGCGGACGGCACACGGAGTGTGCCTGCTACTTTTTGAACGGTATTGCGTTGTTGCGATGCTCCTTATGCTGCTCGACGGGAAACCTGGGATTCCCAGGCAACGGAGCTGAGGCGGTTGAGGCGGTGCTGGAGCACATGCTCGCAGAGTTCTCCTAAAGAGATCCCCAGCGCCTGAGCCGACATCGGGACGAGGCTGTGAGATGTCATGCCAGGGATGGTATTGATCTCCAAAATCCAACAGCGACCAGATGCATCGACTCGAAGATCCGTCCGGCTGATCGCAGTGACGTCGCAGACTCGACAAGCTCGAAGCACACTTTCATTCAGGCTGTCAGGTAGTCCTCGTGGGGAAACTCGATACTGAGTCTGTTCGTCGTGATACTTCGCCTGATAGTCGTACCATGCTCCGGACGGAACAATTTCGATAGCCGGGAATGCGATCCCGTTGATAACTGGAACGGTGATTTCGCGGCCGACGATAAACTGTTCGATCAGGAAACGAGGGCACCAGCGAGTGGCTTCGCGCACGGCATCGTCCAACTGACTTTCCTGCTGAACGATACTGACGCCGACGCTGGATCCCTGTTCGGATGGCTTGACGACTAATGGGTAGCCGACGCACCGAGCAGCCTCGTGAATCAGTGCTGGTGAAGAAATCCGATTCAGGGCGACACCAGGCGGAACCAACAGCCCGGCGGCTTGCAGCGTTGTGCGAGTTGCAATCTTATTGAACGTCAGACGCGATGCTTCTGCACTGCTGCCAAGCCATGGGATTCCAAGCTGATCAAGTTGAGTCTGCAGGACACCATCTTCTGCTCCGGTCCCATGCAGCATCGGAAGAACGATATCTGTGTCGGCAGGGATCGAGGAAAGCGGAGACTTCGCAGGATCCAGCAATTGGACCTGATGGCCTCGCTGCTGAAGAGCATCGGCCACGCTGAGTCCACTTTCAAGGCTCACCTCTCGCTCGGCAGAATCTCCGCCAGCGAGCACAACGATACGAAGGCGATCGGCTGAGGTCTCCGCCTGAGACATGATTTCTTCCTTGAAGAGAGACTAGTGCTCTGTCATCCACGATTTGCGGGATCGTACTTCGTAGGCCGGAACGAACAACGTGAGTTCCGGCGTCTTCGCACAATGCCGGAACTCGCTCCGCTCGGTCCGGCCTACACCTAAATTTCATCACACAACATCAGTTGTCGTGTGACTACCAAACCTTGATTTCCAGTTCGAGATCCACAGCATACTTTTCAGCGACGGACTTTCGAATGCGACTGATGAGTTGTTCGATATCGTGACTGGTCGCTCCGGCTTCCGTCACAATAAAGTTCGCGTGGCGATCACTGATACGAGCTTTCCCGACCGACATGCCCTTCAAGCCACATTGTTCGATCAACGCACCGGCACTCAGTCCGCGAGGATTTCGGAAGATGCAACCGGCCGACTGATCGGCCAGCGGTTGCGTGGATCGTTTCATGATCCAGTTCTTCCGAATGCGTCGATTCAGTTCTTCGGTGTCATCTTTAGTCAGACTCAGGGTTACTGACAGCACCAACAGATCCTGGAAGCTGCTGCGGCGATACGAGAACGATAATTCGTCGCCTTTGCGGATGGCGATTTCGCCGTCCTGTGTCAAAACTTTCACGCTGGAAGCAAGTTGCCCGATGTCTCCTGCTCGACCACCGCTGTTGCCGACGATGGCTCCGGCAATGGTGCCGGGGATGCCAACAAGATGCTCGACGCCTCCAAGGCCGGATCGAACGGCTTCGGTGATCATGTGTGACAGCAGCGTGCCTCCGCCGGCGATCACCTGAGTTCCCTCAACGCGGACTTCGCTGAGCAGTGGTTCGATTACTCGAATCACGGCTCCGCGGACACCTTCATCCCGGACGAGCAGATTGGAACCAGCTCCGAGGATATGAATCGGTATCTTCTGCTCTCGGCAGGTCTGTACGACCGACAGCAGTTCTTCCTCCGTACGCGGAGTAAAAAAATACTGCGCAGGACCGCCCAGACGCAGCCACGTGTGGCGCGAAAGCGGCTCTTCAAGCTGCAGAATCTCGGAGTAGTCTTCGATGGATTTCGTCATGAATTTGATTTGTCCTGCCTGCGCCCATTGTGATAACCACATCACCGGGTCGAGCCGCATGGTCTAATCTTCCAGGCACCTGGTCAAGATTCGCCAGCAGGAATGCTCGGCCTCCCGCTTCAGAGATCCGTCGGACCAGCCGGCCAGAGATCCGACAACACTCCGCGGAACTGGCGTTTTCCCGAGCCGGCAGCACGGGTAACACCAGACATTCGTCGAATAAAGTCAGGGCCTGAGTGAATTCTGAGAACAATCGTTCGGTTCTGGAGACCTGATGGGGTTCAAAGATTGCGATCAGCCGCTGCCCCGGAAAACAACTTCTGGCGGTCTGAAGGGTGGCCGAAATCGCTGACGGATGGTGGGCATAGTCATCAACCAGATCAACTCCACGCCATGTTCCTCGATATTCGAAGCGTCTGCGAATGCCGGAAAAGGACCCGAGATGAAGGGAAACTTCCTCTGGCGGCAAACCTTCCGCCATCGCGGACACGAAGGCGGCTGTGGCGTTTTCAACATTATGCAGCCCAGGAACTCGCAGCCGGATTTCGGCAATAGATCTGCCACAATGGAAGATTTCAAAAACCTGAGACGGGAAAGGAGGCCCAGTTTTTGTGGCCGTCGTGCGGGAGGAATCCATCGCCAGATTTCGGATCATCCAGTCGGACGCTGTATTTCTTCCAAAACTGAAGACAATGCAACCGGCTTTACGCGCCACGTCGAGTGAACGCAAATTATCGGCGTTTACAATCAGGGTTCCGTCGGTCGGGATTCGTTCAATGAACGACTGAAACGCGGAATCCGCTGCCTGATCGACATCGAAACAATCAAAGTGGTCGGGCTCGATACCAGTCAGCACCGCCGTCTGAGGATTCAGTTGCAGGAAAGACTGCCGATATTCGCAGCTTTCGATCACCGAAGTTTGGCCAGAACCGAACGCACCGGAACGATGAGTATCAAGGAACTCTCCGCCGATGTATCCGGCAGGCTTCAGTCCGGCCTGTTGGAGAATCCACCAGATCATTCCGGTCGTCGTTGTTTTGCCATGAGTTCCGGCCACACAGATTTGTCGGCTATTCTTCAAGAACTCGCCCATAGCCACGGGCAACGGAGAGACCTTCAAGTTCAGCTGCCGCGACTGGTTTAGAAGCGGACTGTTCGCAGGAACTGCGAGGGAATAGACAACATTTGCGCCACTGTAATAGTCTGTAGTCAGCTCAGTCGGCCAGGGGACCAGGGAGCAATGTGGATTCTTCAAAGACTGCAGGCGGGAGAGGCCATCATGATCTGTGTCTGTGCCAATGACCGTTTGTCCGGCATCCAACAGCATTTCGGCGAACGCTCGCATCCCTGCCCCGCAAATTCCAAGCAGCAGCCAGACGGATTTCTTTTCACTGGGGTGATTTCCAGCCAGTGCAAATTCGACAGCTGGATTGTCATGGGACTGCATGGTTATTCGCCATCCTTGGCGTGATGCGTGAGACACGGTTCAAAGCGCACGGAGCACCGACAAGCTGCGTAGTGTACAGGATTTCCGGCCAGAATTGCCAGAGAAGTCATTTCCGCAGGGGATTCGCTTGAAACCTTTGCCCAAGTGACGATTAGCAAGCCGACGTCATGGGAAGTCGTCGACAGCTTGATTGGTGGCTCTAAAGCGTACTACTTTGCATTAAGTATTAGTTATTCATTTAGCTTAATGTGCAAGTGACTTTGATGACATCAGGCATCGATTCACGATTTTCGTCAACAACTCAGACCGAGATCCACCGAAAATTCAACACCCGTTGAGGTATCCCGGCGACATAGGATGTTCACCCATGTTGATCCTTGAAGATTGTGGGCCATTGATGGGAGATTCCCCATCCATCAAAGAATTGGTGGGCTAACTAAAGGGCGAGAGTTTCAGGGTGTGTGAACCGATTAATGTTCTGGTCGAGTAGCGTCTGGATTCACGTTGCTTCCGTGCGGGTTTCCCCGCATTCGCGGGACATGGGTGAAAGAACGCTTGTTATTCAGGACGGAAAAGAATACGAAAGCCAAAGGCTTGTGTATCACGGGGTTGAATACCTGAAGCTTGAAGTAATCGGATGTCCGTTACTCAATTTGATTCTCAGATCAGGTCGGCGTCGATGGGCCTCCCATCGAACGAACACTCACCCATGTCATTAGTTGATGAAAACACCAATTCGTCACGCGGGTCAGATCGCGTCTATGTCATTGATGATGACAAAGCCGTGTTGGATACGATCCAGATGTTGCTGGTTCATGCGGGATATGATGCCCATGCTTACCAGTCTGCTTCCCAGTTCGTCGAGGACTCAGTAAACCTGTCCCCTGGCGTTGTCGTCACCGATCAGGTGATGAAGCAGATGGAAGGTCTTGACGTTCAGCGTTACCTGTCTTCTCGACCGAATGATTTTCGAGTCATCCTGGTGACCGCGTTTCCTCGCACAAGTCTCGCCGTTGCCGCGATGAAATCCGGAGCTGTCACGGTTCTGGATAAGCCATTTGATCGGCGTGAACTGATCGATGCAGTTGAAGAAGGATTTCGACAGCTTCACGATGCGGAGATGATTGACCATGCTCTGCCGCCTGTTCTTCCGGAGAACGAAACTTACCTGAAACGACTTTCCGAACGCGAACGCGAAGTTATTCAGATGGTCTATGATGGCTCGACCAATAAAGCGATTGGGATCCAGCTTGGTATCAGCACCAAGACTGTCGAAAAGCATCGCGGCAAAGCCATGAAGAAAATGCAGGTCTTATCACTCGCCAGTCTTGTTCGTCTGATGGACAGAGAACTGGGGCGCAATTAGCTCATCAGGGTTGGGCTTCCTGACCGGATCGTTGAGTCGGCATTTGGGGTTCAATAGACGGCTTGTGGGCCGGCCCGGGTTGCCAGGCTTCAGAAATCGACAGTCGGACTCGCTGTGAAAGTCTCAATTGTCGTTTGGCCTGCCGGGGTGACTTGAAAACGAACGGCTCCGGAGACGCTGGTCAGCAGCACTGAATCAGGTGCATAGGTTTTCCGGAGTGCGTCCGCCGGTCGGTCATCCCCAGCACTGACCACGACGCAGGTTGGTTTGGTTTGATTCGCCAGACGCTTCGTGTTTGAAGCCGGACTGCCGTGATGTGGGCTGACCAGGAGACTGCAGGTTGGAAGTACCGACAACAACTGATTCTGCCCCTCTCCTTCCAGATCCCCCGGCAAACAGACTCGGTGTCCGAAGCAACTGATGATCGAAACGAGGCTGGAGGCATTATCAGCGTAGTTCTCCTGACCTTCGGAGTTGGCCTGCAGAAAGTCGATCGTCGAGTTCGCAAACGAAATACGATCGCCATGTTCGGCGATACAACACGGAATGCTCAGAGCTGCCGCGTCATCAAGAACAGCCTGCACTTCAGGAGCCGCAGATCGGACGAATTCGCGGGTGATGATCAATTGACCCACGGGAATTCGATCGAGCAAACTGGAGACGGCATTGTAGTGATCTGCATCTGGGTGCGAGATGATGACTGCGTTAATCTGGCGATGCCCTCTGTTCCAAAGAAAGCGGCTGATCAGGTCGGCCGTTCGTTCGCCTCGGTTCAGGGCGCCGGCGTCAAACAGCAGAACGTGTCCATCCGGCGTTTCCACAACGGTTGCATTCCCATGTCCAACGCTTAGAACAGTGCATTCGAGATTTGGTGATACGGGGCTGATGCAGACGTTGCGAAAGAGCAGGGTGACGAGTGCCAGCAGAATGACTCGCAATGTCAGTCGAACAGAGGATCTGGACGCCAGCGCGGATGCTGCCAGCAGAAAGTAATAGGCCGGCAGAAACGAGGCAGGCAGATCAGGAATCGTGACAAAGCCCAGCCGAACATCCGCTGAGAAGCTGACGGCGCTATTCAGAACAGTCAGGCAAAGCCCGAAAACTGTTCCCGGGATAATCGCTAACGGAGGCACCGCCAAACCCGCAGCGATAAACACGTATCCGACGATCAGAGTGGCTGTTGTGAAGGGAATCAGCAGCAGATTGATCAGCATGCCGGTCAGCGACACAACGTGAAATTGAGTTGCGACCAGCGGAGCAGACAGCAATGTGACGGCCAGCATCTGCTGATAGCTTCTGCCAATCCAGGTGAGCAGTCCCGCACGAAGCTCACTGAGCCGTTCCTGCCACGTCAGTGCCTCCGGAGGAGCTTCGCGGTCTTCGCGAGCCGGCGTGCGTTCTGCCACCCAACCCAGCGCGCCAACACAGAGGAATGAAAGCCAGGCTCCGACGTCAAATGCGATACTTGGATCAAAGATCAGCAGTACAATCGCCGTGACGCCGATCAGTGAACCGATACGCATTTCACGAACACAGATCTGTCCCAGCACATGCAGGGCAATAAAAACCGTTGAACGCATTACTGAGGGACGAAGGTCCGTCAGGAAGCAGTACAACACACAAACGAGGCCAGACAGAAGAAGTGATCGGGTTCTCGTGATCAGCAGCATGTTCAGGAGACGCACCAGAAAAACATACAGGATCCCGACATGCAGTCCTGAAATCGCCAGCAAGTGCATGGTTCCACTGGCAACAAAATCGCGTTCAAGATCAGGCGTCAGATGGCCCCGATTTCCAAGTAATAAAGCCTCGGCAGTCGCGCGGTTTTTCGGGGAAAGATTGGCCCTCAATGCCTCGACCGTCTGTTGCCGAAACAAAGTGAGCATTGACCCCGGTGACCACCAGGCCGTTTTCTGAACCTGAATCGCGGCCGCGTGCTTCACAAACAACATCGCCGAGATTCCGCTTCGCTGCAGATGTCGCTGAAAGTCAAACTCACCAGGATTCAGCGGGGGCCGAGCTGTATCGAGTTCTCCCAGCAGCTCAACATGGTCGCCCCATTTCAGCAGAGGAGTGGCATCGCCTTCAACCAACACTCGACAGAGTCCTCGCACCGCCATTGCATCCTGAGAACCGCAGACACCTGTTGTTCGCAGCAGGAATAGTGTTCGAATCTGTTTGTTCCCGTTTAATCCGGACTGCCGGGCATCGACGACAGCGTCCAGAGCCGGAATGTTGGCAACAACTCCTGTCAGGCGAATCGCAGCGTCCGTATCAATCTGTCGCGTGGCAATAAGCCGGGCAATGTCGCGTCCATCCTCGGCGGAATCTCTGACGGCATGTAATGAAGCCCCCAAAGACACGATTGCGAAGGCCAGCGCAATATTCTCTGTTCTGATGTAACAGCAGCGAGCAGCCAGATGGGCGACTGAGATCAGCAGGAAGCATGCTGAAATGGAGAATGCGCTGCGACCACCCAGTCGATCATTCAGCCAGACTCCGCAGACCATAAGTCCGCCAATAGCCATGGCCCGAGGAATCTGAAAACGTCTGATCTGCCCGCGCGGAACAGAGGCTCGTGGAGATTCCGTGGGTTCGGGTATCACGACTCTCGCCGACGATTGTCCAGAATGGGTTGCAGTTCATCCACAAAGTCATGCACGTCCTGGAACTCGCGATACACAGACGCAAATCGTACGAATGCGACTTTGTCGAGATCTCGCAGGGCACTGAAAACGAGTTCGCCAATCAGGCGAGACGGGACTTCTCGTTCGCCGTCTTCGTAGATGGCCGCTTCGACGTCGCCAACGAGCAGATCAATTTGTTCAGGACTGATCGGGCGTTTGTAGCAGGCTTTCTCCACGCCTGAGCGAATCTTTTCCCGATCAAAGGGTACTCGAGTGCCATCCTTCTTGATGACACGAACGGGAGACTCTTCAATCTTTTCGTACGTCGTAAATCGACGCTCGCAACTGAGGCATTCGCGACGGCGACGAATAGAAAAGTCCTGACTGTTTCGCGAGTCGATGACTTTGGTTTCGTCATGTTTACAATAGGGACATCGCACAGAAATTGCCCTGAAGGAGTCGGGTCCGTCGCCCGAATTGCGTTGGCGCAGCCTCAGGAAAACATCCGAGACCGCAAGTGCCGTATTGTATGCGACGGTGCCGGTGCTCTTTCAAGTCACTTCGGGGTCCGAAGAACTCCGAACCCGATTTTCGGCAGTCGACCGCGACGGCATTCCGCTTTAATGCGATGTGGTCTGCTAACCATGCATGAGCGTCAGCGACATTGTGCGGTAGTTGGCTCGCAGTTCTAATCCGATGAGCAGCCCCACGCCCAGTAACGCGCGATCGCCTTCACTTTCAAAGACCCATTCATTGGATCTTTCTGCCAAACTCCACCGCTGCCTTATGCCCAATACGCAATGCGTGGGCCAAACGGTTCGGGAACTTTTCGCGGGCGGCTCCAATCGCTTCACTAAGAGTCGCCCCGATGAAATACTCTCCGGAGACAGGTTCAATCGCCACGAAAGCATTAAGGGATTTCGCTTCAAGCGTTTCCCTTAATGTCGCTTCGTAAATCCGCTTTGCGGCTTCTGCAACGCTCTCAGTCGCATTTGTGACCATTTCAAGACACCTTATCCATTCAAGCGTACGGGGTTTTGTTCGGTATCTACGCAGGCGATTCTATCAGTACAAGTTCGCGCGGCAAACACATTCCTGGGGGCTGCAGAAACGGTATTGGCTTATGAAAGGAATCAACGAACCGAATCCCCGTTGAGCTAAGGTTGAGCAAGGGCTTTTGTCAGCAGGCATGATGCCGCTGGCACTGTTGTCCCTTCGCGATAGAGCTGCAGCAAACGACGTGATTGCTGAGCCAGCAGACGGCGTACTTCGCGGCGCTCTCCCTTGATGCGAGGAATCTTCATCTGATCGTAAAGCGTGGTTTGATGTCTCATCCACGCGATCACGGCCGCCTCTGCACGTTTCTCGATGGGAATCCGCTGAGTTCTCGCGACAGTACCGCTGCCAACAGGCGTGGCATGGGCGGCAATTGCATCCGCCAGTCGTTCGGCCAACGCCTGATACATCGGGGCAAATGCGAGGAACTGCAGGACAGAGTCGCGAAACGAAACGACGTACTCGGTCTGCACCTTTTCTCTTCGTCGTGCTCCGGCGGCCTGCTTTTTCGCATAGGCCTCAGTGGAACGTTCGGCTTCCAGTTGCTTCATCGCCGCAGCAATGTTGGCTTTGGGAGCCCAGACGCCCTGAGAAAAGATCTTGCGACCTCGCTTTTCCTGCACAGTCCACGACGGCCCGGCCGCTTTGACGCGGCGAGTCAGGCCGGGATCTCCGGGAAGCAGAAGCGACCAGTCCTGCGGCGGTGTCAGGACCTGGCCATCAGTTGTGAGAACTGTTTCCGGGAGCGGGCCCGGGGCAACGATCAGATTTTCAGTAGCCATCCATTGCTATCCACGATGCGATCTATGTGGCCATCGGCCGATTAGGAATCAACCGCAGCAGCTCCCTGAACCCGGTGCTTCAGCCGCACAGCTTTTTGTGTGAGGCGTGTTCCAGAGGTCCAGCAACTTCGACGATTCATAATCTCCGGCCGTAATCTGGAAGCCCAGATCAGAAATCATGCGGAAGTCTTCTTCAGCCTTTTGGCCCGGAGTTGTCAGATAGTCACTGACAAACATCGAGTTGGCCGGATAAAGGCCCATCGTCTGCATGGATCGCAGGTTGACTTCTCGCCCACCGGCGATTCGCAGTTCTGCTTTCGGATTTGTCAGGCGGAACATCGCCAGAACCTTCAGGCAGAAGCGAGGATCCAGTTCGCGGACAGCCTGAAGAGGAGTGCCTTCGATTGAGTTCAAAAAGTTGATCGGAATCGATTCAACGTTCAGCTCAGAAAGCTTAATCGCCACATCAACGACATCTTCGTGGACTTCGCCCATGCCCACAATCATCCCAGCACACAGTTCCAGCCCGGCGCTGCGGCAGATGTCGAGAGTCTCGAGGCGATCCTTGAATGTGTGAGTCGTGCAGATTTCTTCGTGATAACGTTCGCTGGTGTTCAGGTTATGGTTGACTCGATCCACACCAGCAGCCTTTAACTTAAGAGCCTGCTCAGGCTTCAGCAGTCCAAGGCAACAGCAAATGTGCAGGCCGTACTGGTCTTTGATCTGACGCACGACGTTGGCGACGTGATCGACTTCACGATCGCTTGGGCCGCGACCGCTGGCCACGATGCAATAGGTTCGAGCCTTGCTTTCGGCCGCTTTGCGAGCGCCGTCCAGCAGTCGCTCGGCATTCAGCATCGCATACTTCTCAATCGGTGCTTCGGAAATCTTGGACTGCGAACAGTAATTGCAGTCTTCCGGGCAGAGGCCGCTCTTGGCGTTCTTCAGATAATAGAGCTGGACCGTCTTCCCGAAGTATTCTCGGCGAACACGATAAGCCGCGTCCAGAATGGCCAGTAGTTGGTCGTCGTCGGCCCGCAGGATTCTCATGGCATCCGCGCGCGACAAAGATTCGCCCGCGAGGACCAGATTGGCCATTTCATTCCAGGACAATTCAGATCGCGACGAATCAACAAATTCAGAGACTTCAGAAACAGACATTCCGGAACCACTTGAGCTTAAGTAAGAGGAAGAAGGAGGTCGCGGAGTCTACAGAAAGCCCGCAGCCGTTTCACGCATAGAAGTGTCACCCGTTGTTGTTTGACTCATTTTCAGGGTACCATACCGCTTAATTGGCTGAGAATGTGGTAGTAATGGATCTTCCCGTGGCTGACTTTCGCCGAAAACGCCGTCATCTGAGCCTGCCCATCTGGAGCAGCGTTCTGCTGATGACTATCAATATTGCCCTGATGGCCGTTTTGATCGTGCTCCTGGCCCGGCAAAGCTCGTGGCTCGCGCTGACGCTGGGATCGATCGCACTGGCGATCAGTTTGTTCGGGATTTCATTCTATTCGTTTCTTACGATCAAAGAGATTCAGCTCAATCGACGGCAGTCAAACTTCGTAGATAGTGTGACCCATGAACTGAAAACTCCGATTGCCGCGCTCAGGCTTTACCTCGACACGCTGTTGATGCGCGAGCCCGATGCAGCGGATCGGCGGGAGTTTTATGAGACGATGAATACCGAACTGGGGCGGCTCGATCGATTGATCAATCAGCTGCTGGAGGTCGGACGGCTCGATGCCATTGGTCATCAGACGGAGCCCGAGACGATTCATCTGGAAGATCTGCTTCGCCAATGTGCCAATGCCGCATGCCTGCATCACAAGCAAGAGTTCAACGACGTCTTTCGATTTGAAGTGGCTCCGCTGGCGTTGACGTCTCGTCGTCTGTTGCTGGAAATGATCTTCGGGAATCTTCTTGATAATGCCGTGAAGTATGGAGGGAAGCCTCCTAAGGTGACCGTGCACGCGTTTTCTCGCGGACGCAATCAGGTGGTCGTGAGAGTTCGTGATAACGGAGCAGGTGTTGCTCCTGAAAATCGGCGGCGTATCTTCCAGATGTTTGTTCGAGGGAACGATGAGCTGCATCGCACGAAAACAGGAACCGGATTGGGACTCTATATCGTGCGAACGCTGGTTGGGTTGTTGAAAGGTCGAGTTGTCGTGCTGGATGCGGAGTCCGGAGGCGGATCGGTCTTTGAGGTGACTCTGCCTGGAAGACAATTGGATCTCCCAGAGTCTGAGCATCGTGAAACTCGCAGTCGCGTGTCGGAGCTGGCGTTGTCAGGAAAAGAGAAGACGCAATAGCGATGATTCTTTGCTCTGTGGACGTTTTAAATCCATAGGCATGCTTTGATGATTCGAAGCTTGTTGTGAGGGAGTTTGAGCCATGAGAATTCTGGTTGTTGAAGATGAAGAGGCGATTGCCAGAGGCCTGCGGTTCAACTTCGAACGTGAAGGATATCAGGTCGATCTGGCCCCCGATGGGCCGACTGCGCTGGAGCTGTATGAGTCCGCTCAGCCGCCTGTAGATCTGGTCGTTCTGGATCTGATGTTGCCTCTGATGAGCGGTTACGAAATCTGCCGAACACTGCGGCGACTGGACACTGAAATCCCTGTGCTGGCGTTGACCGCGCGGACATTGTCGGAGGACAAAATTACGGCGTTTGACTGCGGCGTCGACCAGTATATGACGAAGCCGTTTTCATTGCCGGAACTGCTAAGTCGCGTTCGAAACTTGCTGGATCGTCGTCGTCGCAATCTGGAACGTCGGTCGGTTCGGCCCACCAATGACGTGGTGCGTTTTGGCGACGTGATTGCAGATTTTGGCCGCTTCGAGATTCGCCACAAGGATGAAGTACACACGATGACAACTCGTGAGCAGGAACTGCTCCGATATTTTCTGGAGAACGATGGCGTCGTCTTGTCTCGAGCCCGACTGCAATCAGATGTCTGGAAGGACTCGGCTGATATCTCCAGCCGTTCCGTCGACAATTTCGTGATGCGGCTGCGGCGCATGATCGAAGCGGATCCTTCTTCGCCACGTCACTTGTTGTCGATCCGAGGCACCGGGTATCGATTTGTTCGCGAGCCAGCCTCGGACGCCGCCGATTCAGCGGGCGGTTCGACAGAGGAATAGTCAGAGCATTCGTAGGGCTCTGTAAGCACAGGTCCGGCCTACGAGCTGTCGATTTAATCACAACCCGATGCGTCAGCGAGGGATGTTGTGTGCATGGCACGGGGGAATTGATCCCTCATTAACGTTTCGGGTTGCGAAAAATCAAGTCCATATTCCGGTAGTATCAAGTTGGTCCCACACGATAACGAGCGCACGAAAAAGCCCGGCTTGAGGGGAACAAGCCGAGCTTATCAGCAGTCCATCTTTGCAGATGTCTGAGACTACTTCTTTTCGAATTCTGCGTCGATCACATCGTCGTCACCGCTCTTTGGAGCGGCACCGGCAGTTGCGTCAGGAGCACCGCCTTTGTCAGCATACATGTGCTGAGCAAGAGCGTGTGAAGCCTGCATCAGTTCGTCCGTCGCGGCCTTGATGGCTGCAGTGTCTGAACCTTCAGCAGCCTTCTTCACCTTCTCGATCGCAGACTCGATGGCCGACTTTGAAGAAGCGTCGAGCTTATCGGCATGTTCCTTCAGAGTCTTCTCGGTCTGGTGAACCAGAGACGAGGCCTGATTCTTTGCTGCGGCAAGTTCCTGCTTCTGCTTGTCTTCGTCGGCATGGGCTTCCGCATCTTTTCGCATGCGTTCGATCTCGTCAGGAGACAATCCGCTGGACTGCTTGATCTGAACAGTCTGGCTCTTGCCTGTGGCCTTGTCTTTGGCAGAAACGCTCAGAATACCGTTGACGTCGATATCGAATTTGACTTCGATCTGAGGAACACCACGAGGTGCAGCCGGGATCCCATCGAGATTGAATTCATCCAGCAGACGGTTATCAGAAGCCATCTTGCGTTCGCCCTGGAAGACTCGCACAGTGACCGCAGGTTGATTGTCGGAGGCCGTTGAGAACGTCTCGGTCTTCGTTGTTGGAATCGTCGTGTTTCGTTCGACGAGAACCGTCATGATTCCACCTTCGGTTTCGATACCAACCGACAGAGGAGTCACGTCCAGAAGAACAACGTCCTTCACGTCACCGGAAATGATCCCGCCCTGAATCGCCGCGCCAAGGGAAACCACTTCGTCAGGATTGACGCCCTGATGAGGTTCCTTGCCGAACATATCCCGGACCAGCTTCTGGACCTTGGGAACTCGAATCGAGCCCCCGACCAGAACGACTTCATGGATATCGCTTGGCTTCAGCTTGGCGTCTTTCAGAGCATTCAGAACTGGCTGACGGCAACGCTCAACCAGCGGATCGATCAGCTCTTCAAACTTTGATCGCGAAATGCTGAGTTGCAGGTGTTTTGCACCGCTGGCGTCGGCCGTGATGAACGGCAGATTGATATCGGTTGTCTGTTGTGAAGACAGTTCCTTCTTGGCTTTTTCCGCAGCTTCACGCAGACGCTGCAGAGCCATTGGGTCCTTACGCAGATCGATGCCCTGTTCCTTCTGGAATTCGGCCGCGATGTAGTCAATCAGCACTTCGTCGAAATTGTCACCACCAAGGTGAGTGTCACCGTTCGTGCTGAGAACTTCGACCAGTTCATCACCGACTTCAAGGATCGAAACGTCGAACGTTCCTCCACCAAGGTCGAAGACGCAGATCTTCTCTTCTTTTTTCTTATCGAGTCCATAAGCCAGAGCAGCGGCGGTTGGCTCGTTGATGATTCGAGCGACTTCGAGGCCTGCGATCTGACCAGCGTCTTTTGTCGCCTGGCGTTGCGCGTCGTTGAAGTACGCAGGAACGGTGATGACCGCCTTGTTCACTTTGTGACCAAGGTAGTTTTCAGCAGCTTCCTTCAGCTTACGCAGAACCAAGGCGGAAATTTCCGGAGGCGTATGATCCTTACCGTGGACGTTGACCTTCACGTAGTCCGTCACGGCCCCTACGACTTTGTAGGGCACCATTTTCTCTTCGGACTCAACTTCCTTGTGACGGCGCCCCATGAATCGCTTGATCGAATAGATCGTATTCTGGGGATTGGTGACGGCCTGACGTTTCGCAGGCTCACCCACCAGGGTTTCACCCTTTGCGGTGAACGCGATTACGCTCGGCGTCGTCCGGCTGCCTTCCTGGTTGGCGATGACTCTTGGTTCACCGCCTTCCATGATCGATACCACGGAGTTCGTTGTTCCCAAGTCAATGCCGATGATTTTTTCGCCCGAGACTGCCATGACGACGCTCCTCTGAGACTTCTGTCCGCAGTTCCTCGATCCGGTATCGTGGTCACTGCATTTTGTTAATTGACTGGTTTTGAAGGCTCGCCGTACCAGAACCGGGGTACTGCCGAAGCGGAGAATTGAAAGAAAGGTGGCCTGCTTATTCGAGTGATGAAACACTTCGACAGGTCTGGTTCCCACTCAGCAGGTTCCATGCCGCTGGTTATGTTTTGATATAAGTTGTTTTCCGTAAATGTTTTATGGGAATTAGATCGTCACTGGCAGGATTAAAAAGTGTCATAGTGGCAGTGTTGTTTGGCATTGGCTGGGACGTTTGCTGGTGCCAAAAAGGCATTTTCTTTGGTTGGTGAGTGGTGTGTGCCAGTCTGGCACGGTGGGGTAATAAGAGATCTTTGTGTTCTCCGGAGTTGCGAAGTGGATCGGATTTAGGAGAGAGTCACCCCCCCGCTTGACACTCAATTTTGACGCCTGTACAAGGCCAGAGTGTCTATTGAGAGGCGAGGTTCAGCTCCGTCACTTGTTCGGATGGTTTGTCCGGGAGGTGCTATCGAGCCGTTGCGGTTTCGCTCGTTCCTGCGTGCGGGGTCCTACAAAAGAGCCGGTCAGCAAGTCTGAAACTCGCCGGATATTTACTCGCGCGAGGGCTGGGCAGGCTGATGGCAAAGAAACCAATCGCAAAGACTCCTGTGAAAAAGGTGGCGAAAAAAGCGCCCGCGAATCCGGCTCCCAAAGCTCGTCCAACGCGCCCCGCGGTCCCTGTGGTGAAGACGGCCGTCGCAAAAAAATCTCCGGCAGCGACTGTTCCTGCTCGGCCTAAACCTGCTCCGGCTGAAGTTGTCCCTGCAACTCCAGTTTCGCCAGAAATTCAGCTTTCACAGCTTGATGAGCAGCTTGTTGGGCTGTTGAACAAGCGAGCTTCGCTCTATCTGGAAAAGATGAAGGGCGTGCAGACGCCGTCCAAGATCATGTTCAGCGATCAGGATCAGCAACAGGTCTGGTCGATGATTGATCGAGTCAACCAAGGGCCGCTGACTTCGGCGGAAATCAAGACGATCTTCCGGCCGCTGATGAGCGCCGGACGTCAGCGAATCAAGAGTATTCGCGTTGCGTATCTTGGCCCAGCGTATAGTTTTACGCATCAGGCGGCCATTGCCCGCTTTGGCGAAGCGGCTGATCTGGTGCCAGTCAGCACGATTGCGACCGTGTTCGAGGAAGTGAATCGAGGCCATGTTGATTTCGGCCTCGTTCCGATCGAAAACAGCACCGACGGCCGAATTGTTGACACGCTGGACATGTTCACTCGACTGCCGCTGCGAATTTGCGGTGAAGTGCAGGTTCATGTGCATCACAACCTGCTGGCTCGGTGTGATCGCAGCGAGATTTCTGAGATCTACAGTAAGCCTCAGGCGTTGTCACAGTGCCGGGATTGGTTGTCCAAGAACATGCCACATGCGCGGCAGATCGAGGTCACCAGCACTTCGACGGCTGCTCAATTGGCTCGTGATAAACCCAATGTGGCGGCAGTGGCCAGTCATCAGGCGGCAATGCAGTACGATGTGCCAATCGTTGCAGAATGCATTGAAGACAATCGCAACAATGTGACTCGTTTTGCGGTCATCGGCGACAGTGTCGCAGATCCAACCGGGTCGGATCGCACGGCTGTTTTGCTGCAGATTCCTCATCGTCCGGGTTCATTGTCGGATGCCCTGGAGGCCTTTCGCCGGAACAGGATCAATCTCACATGGATTGAATCATTCCCTTTGCGACAGCCAGCAGTTGGTTACCTGTTCTTTCTGGACTTCGAGGGCCATATTTCTGAGCCTCGGATCAAGAAAGCTCTGAAAGAACTGGAAAGTCTGCCTCCGGAGCGGCTGGAAATCCTGGGATCGTACCCTCGAAGCGAACCTTTGAAGTAGTCCGTACAGAGGGTTTGAGTGCCGCTTTTGGCAAGGTTTGCCTGATTTTTACGATAATTGACGCCTTTGAAGGTCTAGTTTCACTATGCGACGTTTTTTGATCGCCGGTAATTGGAAGATGAATACAATTCGCCAGTCAGGCGTGGCCTTGGCGGGAGAGTTAGCAGCGGTTGTTCCTCAGGCCGAAGCCGGTGTTGAGGTACTGGTTTGTCCTCCGTACCCGTATTTGCTGGCCGTCGGTGAGAAGCTTTCTGGCAGTGCGGTTCACTTGGGTGCTCAGGATGCCTATTTTGAAGCTCCGGGTGCATTTACGGGCGAAGTTGCTGTCGACATGCTGCGGGATTGTGGCTGTCGGTACGTGATTTTGGGCCATAGTGAACGCCGACACGTGATGGGTGAGACGGACGCGATCATCAATCGGAAGGTCCGGGCGGCTGTTGCTGGCGGCTTGGCGGCGGTGCTTTGTGTTGGTGAATTGCTCAGCGAACGCCAGTCTGGCCAGACCGAAGAGGTGCTGGACAGGCAGATGGAAGGCGGTTTGGCCGGGGTTTCCGAGGCAGAGGCGGCTCAGGTTGTTATCGCCTACGAACCGGTCTGGGCGATCGGTACAGGCGTCACGGCAACTCCGGAGCAGGCCGAATCTGCGCATGAACATCTTCGCAAGTGGCTCGCTCGCCGCTATACTCCTGCGTTTTCGGATAAAGTTCGGATCCTGTACGGCGGAAGTGTGAAGGCCGATAACGCCGAAACATTGCTCGGTCAGCCTAATGTTGACGGGGCACTTGTGGGCGGAGCCAGCCTGAAGTCTTCGACCTTTGTTCCGATCATTGAAGCGGCTCGCAAGTTGAGCACATAGCGTTTATTCGGGTGAAAGTCTGCCGAGAATTTTCGTCTCGCGAGACGATGTTTACTGCAGGCAGGAAAAGAACGTTCGCATGAGACGGACCTTAGTCCGTCTTTTCGCGTTTTGAATCAATAGAGATTGTCGGGCAGAAGTGTCCGCAGTTTGTTTTAGCGTGGAGCAGTCAGTCAGATGTCATTTTTCATCGTAGTCCTCACCATCCTGCTGATCATGGTTAGCCTGTTCATGATTCTGCTCGTTCTGATCCAGCGTGGTCGAGGCGGCGGGCTTGCAGGGGCGTTTGGTGGTATGGGCGGCCAGAGTGCTTTCGGAACTCGGGCTGGCGATACGTTTACTCGCGTTACCATTGTGCTTGCGGTCGTCTGGATTTTGATGGGCGGCGTTTTGGGCATCCTGATTCGCAAAGACGCAAGAGCCGCCGCCACTGGAGAGAAGTCGGGTTTCGTTGAAACTCCTGAAGCCAAA
>JBIIIF010000103.1:0-20869 GCA_044235005.1 Planctomycetaceae bacterium
ATTCTGACAGGTCCGGGACTGACCAAACTGCGTCCCGAATTGGCCATTCATCGTCGTCTGCTTGCTGAGTCCTGCTGGCAGCCCCGAGCCTCCACGATTGCTCGATTGGGCATCGACATGGTCAGCCGAGAAGAGTTTTCGATCGCGGAAATTCTCGAACCTGTCTACGTACGGCTGAGTTACGCCGAAGAAAAACGCGATCTTCGCCCGCCGGGATAAACGAACTGCTGGCGCCACTCCTGATAGTCTAACCTTTGCCTCGGCCGTTGGTGACAACGTGGCCCGTTGGTGGCAATGGGAGTCCGGCGTCATTCACTCAGACGATTCAATGCAGGGAATCAGGAAATCGGATCCTGATCGCTGGTCTGAAGAGGTATTTACCGGCGGGGGCGTGTTCGACAGGCTGACAATTACATTTGTCGCGACTGTTCCGTATCCTGCCGATCCTGACAAGGCTGCAACCAGACGCAAACAGTTCGCCGGGGGCTCCCTCGGATCATCTGGTCCATGACGGGCCATGGTTTCTGTTATGCGCAGGGAGTAGTCTCAGAGTTCTTGTCTGAACATCGACTTTTGTGCTTCTTTGCCCGGGTACCGTAAGCCAAAGATGACACATTGCAGGCTCATGGACAGCTTGAATTCTCAACCCACCCACCGGATCTGAGTTTGTAAGGGCCACGTTTGATGTCTGACGCTGATAAAAATGATCCCTCTGCGCGACCGAAAGATGCGTTGAGTATTCCACTGGAGTCGGGGGCGATCGAAGGTATCGAGTACGATCCGTATGCGATGCCAAAAGATGCCATTCAGGAGCCACCGGTTTCGCTTTGGGCTGCCCTGAAGATGATCGGCCCCGGGATCATTCTGGCCGGGACAATTGTGGGGTCCGGAGAGCTGCTGCTGACGACTTCTTTGGGGGCGAAACACGGCTTTGTATTTCTCTGGCTGATTCTGTTTAGCTGCATTATCAAAGTCTTTATGCAGGTGGAGTTGGGCCGCTATGCCATTTCCTCCGGCAAACCGACATTGGGAGCGATTAATGAGCTGAGCGGTCCGCGTCTTGGAGCCCACTGGATCGCCTGGTGGTGGCTGATCATGATGCTGTCGACCGTATTCCAATTGGGAGCCATGACAGGGACCGTCGGCCAGTCGCTGAACCTCGCCTTTCCGTCGGTTTCGCAGGGGTTTGCCAATTCACTGGATTCTTTCCTGCCGTCGATGGCGACGGCCACTCGTCAGCGTCCTGAATTTCCATGGGCTGTTATGACTTGTCTGGCGGCGATGGGTCTGCTCTGGAGTGGTACTTATCGCAGAATTGAAATCGTCACGACTATCCTGGTGGTCGGAGTTACGCTGCTGACTGTTACAGCGGCCTGTGCACTGCCCGCCACAAAGTTTCCCATTAACTGGTCGGACGTTGTGAATGGGCTGACGTTTGGAATGCCCGCAGAAGGAATTGCAGTGGCTTTTGGAGTCTTTGGAATCACCGGAGTCGGCGCGACGGAGCTGTTCTTTTATCCGTATTGGTGTCTTGAGAAAGGATACGCTCGCTACACGGGAAAAGTGGAGCCTGGGCCGGACTGGGAGCGTCGAGCCAAAGGCTGGGTTCGAGTGATGCATCTGGATGCCTGGGTCAGCATGATCGTGTTCACGGTCTCAACGCTCGCATTTTACTTCATGGGAGCAGCCGTTCTGCATACTCAGGGTCTGCATCCTGAAGGCAAAGATATGATTCAGACTTTGGCCCGGATGTTTGTTGATACGTTTGGTCTTTGGACCAAAATCGTGTTTCTGATCGGGGCTGCGGCTGTGTTGTTCAAGACGTTGTACCTGTCCAGTGCCGGGAATGCTCGTCTTGTAGCCGACTTTATGAGTCTTGCCGGGTTCATGACTTATCGTCAGCCGGCTCAGCGGGGGCGAGTGATTCATTGGGTGTCGCTGCTGATCCCCGTGCTGGCTTTGGTGTTGTTCCTGGCGTTTAAGGAACCTCGGTGGATGGTCGTTGTGGGTGGCTTTGGTCAGGCGTTGACGCTTCCGATTATCTCTGCGGTGACCATTTACTTTCGATACCGCAAACTGGATCGAAGAATCACGCCGGCATTCTTTCTGGATGTCTGCATGTGGCTGGCGTTCGTATCTATTACAGCGGTTGCCATTTATGCATTACGAGATCAGTACTTCAAGTTCTTTCCAGTGGCCGTTGCTGGGAAGTAACGTCAGGGGCGGTTGATTGCAGCAGCCGCGGATCTGAGTTCGTCGACCATCCGGTTGACGAACTGACCGCGGCTCATGACTTTCGCGAAACCCGCTTCGCGAGCCTGATCGAGTTTGGCAGTGTGAACATGAGGGCCAAAGGCAATGCCCGACCGAGTCGTCAGCGCAGGCAACTCTTTGGAAATGAGAGTCGGGTTCACGGCCGCAAAGCCGAGGTCGACGCACAGGACGGTGGTCGGGGTCGCTTTGGCGATGAGATCTTCGATCGAGGATGCTGATCGAAAAACGAATCCTGCTGTGGTTGCGGCACCCTCGGCCGAACTGATCAGCATCAAATCAGAAGAGAAAAGCAGGACCTCAATTTCGGTGCCAGTAACATCTGTCATTGATTACGGTTCGCGGCGAGGAGCGAACTTGATTTTGCTGATGTATCGCACAGGAATCCCGTTAGGCCCCATGCGGCCCGAGCAGGATCCAATCGCACTGATGATGTTGCGATAGTGCAGATTGTAATCCGGATCGATCTCGACTTCCTGTTTTTCCTGTTGGTCGGGACCGATGGCTTTTAGCGAATTGATCGCACGGAACACTTCGGAGTTGAGCTTTGCAAAGGCTTGTGCGCCACCGCCCAGATTCACGCCATTGAAAGACAACGCATTCAGGTTACCCTCCGCATCCGCAATCATCCGCACCTTAAACGGAGGCAATTGAGCTTCCGTATCGGCCGAAGGTGCAGCCGCTCCCAGCGGCATGCTGATATCAAAGTCGCCTTCTGGTTCAGTGACCTTCAGGGTACACATGAAGAAAATCATCAATTGAAACACAACGTCGATCATCGGCGTCATGTCCAGTTGAATTTTTCCGAGTCCAACGCGGTTTCGAAGCTTCATGGTTCACAACTGACGAAGGATGAATACTGGGCAGAGTCGGGGTGACTTCACAAAAAACAGGATTACTCAATCATCTTCTGCGTTGCTTTCAAGGCAAAACGCTGAAAGCCGATACCATCTTCCTGACACATCTGGATCAGTTCCTGAACCATGCCCGACTTCACATCGGCATCGGCTCGGATTTCAACGACAACTTCTTTCATGTCAGTGCCGATCGTCTGGTAGAACTGAGCTTCCTGACGTAATCGTTGACGAACCTGAGCCAGGGGAACCTGTTCATCTCCAAAGAAGAAGAAGGGCTCAGGGTTCATCAGTGTGCCTTTTTGATCCCTGAGGAAACCGAAGTTCAGCAGGAACGAATCCTTTCGCTGAACTGCCGGAGGCACCGCCAATTGATCTTTGGGCAGAGTGACTCGCTCATCTGCTTCTGCCTGATCAAACTTATTGATCACCATAAAGAAGGTGATCAACTGAAACACGATGTCAATCATCGGAGTCATGTCGAGATCAGGTGGGGACACATCAGCGGGCTTGAACTTCATGGCAGCAACCTGACAGATGAATCAAATCATTGTGACAGACGAATCAACCGAACGGTTTCAGGCCTTTTTACCAACCGCAGCAAATCGTCCCATCAAGCCCTCGCTCACCATGCCGATTTCAAGCACCAATCGTTGAATTCGATTCTTCAGGATGCCGTAAAACACCATCGCAGGAATCGCGAGCATCAGCCCGATCAGCGTCGTTACCAGAGCGGTCGAAATACCGTCGGCCAACTGAGAAGGCTTTGGTGCGACTGCTGAGGTGGCGATCACGTCGAAGCTGGAGATCATCCCCTGGACGGTTCCCATCAGGCCCATCATCGGAGCGATCGTGCCAATCAGGGCAACGTAGCTCAGTCGATGTTCCAGGGCCATATTCTCATCTTCGCCGGCTTCCTGCATGCCTTCGACGGCCTCTTCATAACCTCGGCTCAGGCGTCCCATTCCTGCCGCAAGGACGCGTGCGACAAACGATTCGTCACTGCGAGCGAACTCATAGGCGGCCTGAAAATCTTTTGCATTCAGCTTTTGTTCGAACTCTTCGACAAATGCCGTTGGCAACAACACATCGCGGCGAACCTGTAACAGGTTCATCATGATGAGTGCGACCAGAATGAATGATGCCAGCAGGAACGCGGGGCCCCAAAACCAGCCACAGGCGCGAGCAATATAAGCCAGGAAGCTTCGCGAAGGCTGAGGAGCGCCTGGGTCGGCTCCGGCCGCTGGTGCAGCGGTTGCGTCAGCCGGAGCGGCCTCAGCTTCAGCAGCCGGGGGAGCAGCGGCAGCATCAGCGGCTGGCGGGGTTTCTTCCTGAGCCATCACCGATGACTGAATCGTGGAAGGAACCAGCATAGCTACTGCAATTGCCAGCAGGAGTGCAGGAATGGACTTGCGTCCGCAATTTCGTTCTGCTGAACCAAAGACATTACGCATTTGAAGTGATCTCCGAGTTGACCTCATTGGGGCGGACTCGCCAGTTGAGAATAGCCGGGAAACTGAGAACGTGGACTGTAGTAAGTTATAAACCTTTCGTCACCCTTGGCGAAAGGTCCTGGCTGCACAGAATCAGGAATCAGGGAGTTGCAGGAGCACCTTGCTTCGCCCATGAACTATTAGGGTACTTCTCCATCAGACGCTGACGAGCATCGTCAGCTCTGTCCTGATGACCGGCCGGAGCCCAAAGTCCAGCCAGTCGATACAGAGCTTCGGCATGAGCGGCGGGTTCCGAAGGATAGAGCACATCCACCTGAAGGTAAGCCCACAGCGCATCCTTGGGAAGGTTCTTTGTTCTTTGGCAGTCACCTTTCAGAACCCAGGCTTCAGCCAGTGTCTGAGTTTCCGATTCTGACGCCTTGGTGATGATTTCATTCAACGTGGTGATCGCTTCATCGACCTGACCCTGCTGTTGCTGACAAAGAGCTTTTCCCAGCATTCCGTCGAACATGGCTGATGTCGCCCCTGCATCACCCGTACTGGTCTGAATCACCTGATCGAACGCCGTCAGGGCTCCTGCGGTATCTTTTTTCGATAACAGAAGCCGCCCGAGCTGTACGCCCGCCTGAAGCTGAAAACCCTTGACCGGGGAAGCCTGAACCTCTTTCAGAAGCGTTTCGGAGGCATCGGCATTGGCAGCATCAAGTGACAAAAGTTGTGCCTCGAGAAGCGTGGCCTCAAAATATCGGAAGTTCATCTTATTCTGCGTTCGGAAGTCGCTGATTGCCTTCTGAGCATCAGCCGCAATCGCAGGATTTGCAAGAGCCGCTTTGACTTTGGTTCTGGCGATCAGAAATTTGATGTCCTCGACCAGTCTCTTGTCATCCCCGCCGTAGTCTTTTTGAACAGCGGTCAGTTTTTCCAACGCCGCATCCAGAGCTCCACTGCGTTCGTTGGATTGAGCCTGAGTCAGTGTCGAAGGCTGCATGTCGAAAGCAACGTTGAAAATGTCACTGACGGGGACTTCAACTTCCTGGTTATTGACCTGTTTGATCTTAACCGATGCAGTTGTCATCGCCGTAAATTCGCCACGCAACACACTTCGGTCGCTGCGACGAGTGACTTGATCGGCGGCATGTGAAGTGATGATCAGGTTGAGTGTCAGCACAGTCGCGATGAAACGAATCACTGTTTTGGAGGGAGCGATCATAGAAAGAGAATCCCGATGGGGTGTTGATTCTGATTTTGTCTCAGTAAGAAAAGTTTGTGCCAGCCAGCACGACTCCGACATTTCAGTGTGGCTTACTCTTCCGTTTCCGGAGGTTTCGGACGTTTTACCGGTGGAGCTTCTGAAGGTGGACGTGGAGCCGGGCGTTCCGCAGCCGAAGGATCCGCGGAAGGTTTTGGAGCGGCTGGCCGAGGTGCCACGGGGCGCTCGCCGACGGGTTTCTCCGTTGCACCTTCTGGTCGCGGAACCGCAGGTTTTGGTGCAGCAGGTCGAGGGGCAACAGGCTTCGGCTCTGCTGTCCCTCCTTCTGTAGAAACCGATTTCGGTGCCGCAGGTTTGGCAACCGGCGGCTTGGGCGTCGCAGGTTTGGCTTCCGGGGGCGTGCCATCTGTTGCGACTGGCTTTGGAGCCACGGGCCGTGGCGCGGCTGGTTTTACTGGAGCGGAACCGTCCGGAGCTGGAGGACGCGGCCTTGGTGCTGGCTTGGGCGCGGCCGGATCGGCAGACGGAGCACTTCCGGTTGCAGGGGCAGCCTGAGCCGACGGGGCCGGCTTTCTCACAGGCGTCTCGACCGTTGCACTGGCGGGAGCCGCTGCCTTGGGGCGTACTTCCCCCGTTGATGCTGATGGAGCCGCAGGCTTCTGGCTGCCATCGGCGGAAACAGGTTTAGGAGCTGGTTTCGCGACCGGTTTCGCATCCGGCGAGGCAGGTGCGCTTCCCAGAGCCGCCGTTCCCGATGCTGCGACCGCAGTTGATTCCGAAGTGGCTTTCGCGGCAGGGGCCGTTGGTTTTGCAACTGTTGCGGCTGGCTTTGTCCCCGCTACGGCTGGTTTTGCCGAATCTGTCGCTGGTTTTGCCACCGCAGACCTCGCAGCGGGAGCTGCTTTCTTCGCTGCTCCGATACCAGCGAACCCACTAAAGTCCGGTGTCGAGGGAGCCTCAAAACTGATCCCCTGCGGTATTGCAGGCTCGGTTTCAGCAGCCACATTCAATCCGGAAAACTTCGGAGCGGCCGTTGGTCCGGGAACCCTGACGCGATCCTTCGGTTTCCGCATGAAGTAAAACAATCCGCCCGCAATGGCAAGACACACGCCGACGCCAACAATGATCAGCATTGTGCTTGATGCACTCTCCTCGGCCGGTGCTGCTGTTGGATTCGCTGGATTGGCGGCGGCTGCAGTCTCTGCCACTTCCGAAGGCTCTTCTTCCGGAGTTTCGGTGGCGATATTTCTATCCAGTGGTGTGGGGGCCTGTCCCAGATCCGCCTGAATGTCCTGATAAAGGCGATCAAACCTGGCGAACGCCACATCATCAAGATCGCGATAAACCTGAACAAAGCTGGTGATCTCCGCCATGGCAGACTTGCGAAGCTTATCAGCATCAGCTTCAGAAGCATTGCCAAATCTTCGACGGCAATTGGCCATTTCGTACCGTGCGTCCACGAATCGATCTTTGAGTTCCGGCGAGGGGTCCTTGGCCGTTATCTGCTGCAGACGTCGTGCTAGTTGTGACCAACCCCAGACGGCAGTAGCCTTCCCGGAGGCATCTTTTCGCCCCTGCAGAGCTTCTGTGAATTTGGTCGGATCTGTATCAGCTCCCCAGTCTGTCAGAATCAAAGCGGCCTCGAACTGAGCATCCAGCGTCATTGGATTCTCAGTCAGAATCTCCTCAATGTTCTTAAGAGCTTCTTCGAACTGCTTCTGCTGCCGGCGGCACCGACCAAGACGAAGTTTAACAGCGTTCTTATTGTCCGCATTGACAAGTCCACCGGAGATAATCTCTGAGTACGCATCGCCCGCTTTTGAGTAATACGCAGCGGCACTGGCTGCATCGCCAGCAACACCCTGCCCCAGGCCATAATACGTTTCGCCGATCCACAGCAGGGAGTTGTAGTCACTCTTGTTACGAGACTCGTAAACCTTCAGCAGAAACTTTTCGAAGGAGTCACGAACTGCGGCCAGTCGTTCGTTTTCGCCGGAAAGTTTTAGTCGTCGCAGTTCTTCCTGAAGCTCCATTCCCAGTTGGGTGTACGCCGCAAGAATGTCCTGTCCGCCGACTTTCTCCAGCTTTGTCATTGTCTGCAGGGCCTGATCGATTTGTTGCGTGCCGATGTAAGCACGGAGCAAAAGTCGATACGTGAGACCTGCAAATGACTGACTCTGAATTCCCTCCTCGGGACGCGGAGCACCTTCAGGAACTTCAATCGCAGCGACGACGGAGTTCTCTGCTCCTTTGGTCAGGCGATCAATGGTGCCGGGAAACTCACCGTCAAGATTAAGGATGCTGGCGAGCGAGACTTCCGCCGCAGCCAGTTCCTCAGTGGGCTTTGCCATATCTCCCAGTTTTTGACGGGTCAGTTGAATCCCGTTTGCCAGCAAGGTTTTGGCTTCAGTCTTCCACTGCAGCATCGCCTGTGCATCAGGCTGTTCGCCTTGTGGATCTGCAGCAGCCATAGCCGCTTTCTGGGTCCACGCAGTCCAGTAAGACTGTCCGGCGTTGATCCGAGCAGAGATATATTGAGGATCGGCTTCAGGCACCTGGAGATACCACTTGGCTCCCTCAAGCGGTTGATTCAAAGTCCGGTACACACTGCCCAGACGCATTCTCGCTTCACCGCCTTTAGCGGATTGCGGATACAGGGTCAGAATTCGTTCGCAGACATCGCGGAGAGTTCGAGTTTCAAAATCGCGATCCTTTGGTGGTCCGGCGTTCCAGGCTGCGACAGCCGCCGCCATCGCAATTTCGGTCGCGTTCAAAGCCGTGTCCGGATCCGCCTTGATGTCATGCTCAAAGCAATACTGAGCCAAAATAATCGCATCCAGAGGGCGGCCAAGTCGCAGCTTCACGAAGCTCAGCAGGTATCGTGACTGAGCAACGGCCTTTGGATCACTATCATCATCACGCAAATCCAGTGCGAGCTGCAGGAGGCGACCCACTTCTTTAAGGTGGCTTTCGAGGGCTGCCGTCTTCGTCGCCTTTTCCGTCGCGTCAGCAGCCTTTGCTGCGTCGTCGCTAAGCTGCTGAATCTGTGCGATCATGCCCCGCGCACGCTCGAAAGCCGTGGCGAAATCCCGCGGTTCGCGGTCTTTTTCCCCGAGAACCAGCTTCAGGCGGCGTCCCATGGCCGCCGCAGTTTCTTTGTAGGGCCCGGGATATTTCCCGACCTGAATGGCATCATCCATCGCAGATCGCAGGATGGCTTCTTTTTCTTTTTCAGGCAATTCTCGATTGGCCCCAAGCTTCTCGGCAGCGATCGCCCGTTCCCAAAGAATGCCGAGGCCGGATTGAGTTGTTGCCAGTTGTCGGTTGCTCTGCAACCAGACAGTCGCTTCCTGAATCACCAACTGATGATCATTCTTCTGCGGATCGTTCAGGCAGATCAGACGGTAGTGTTGCGCGATTCCTTTCAATACCAGGACCGCGCTATTGTCCGATGGATGGCCCAGCATTTCGTTGTAGATGCCCAGAGCACGCCCGATATCGTCCTGCTCCTGAAAGCATTTTCCCATCATCAGTCGGGCATGCAGACCAATCTGATTGGTTCGACGACTGGTATGAATCTTTTCAAAGAGCTCCGCCGCCTGAATCAGAGTTTGCTTACGTTCTTCCGTTCCTTTATCGAAAGTCTGGCCACGCTCATAGGTACAGCGAACCAGATTGAACCAAGCTCGGAGATACTTCGCTTCGGCCTCCAGTCGGCGCTGATATTCGTCTTCATCCTTTTGCTCATCGATAAACTTTGGGAACGCGTCGTAGATCGCTTTGTACTGGTCCTGAGCCGTTTGATAGATCGCTTTGGCCTGATCAACCAGAGTTCTCGCGGATTGCTGCAGCTCAAGTTTTTTGTCGGCTTCCTCAATTTCTGAAGCCTTCCACATGAGCGAGCGAGCACGTTCAAACAGTAATTCCCCCAGCATCGAATTGGCGAGCGCCGCTTGTGCATGCTGGCCGTGTTCGCCAATAAACTTACGCAGCGATGTTTCCGCCTCCGAAAGAGCCTGTTCCCGGTCTTCCGGGATGCGCGATGCCGCCCCTTTTTGCTGGAGAGTCATGCCGCGTTCGAGGTCCAGGACTTCCCGTACCTCGGCGGACAGATCCGGTCGCTGGCTGATGGAATCGATATACTCGATTGCCGTATCGAAGAACTGACGCTCCCGGAGACCTTCAATGAAGTCAAGATAGCGCTCTTCTCCGCGGGCGGCGGCTCCGGAAACCAAAGCCATGCCTACGACGATGGAAGCAATCATCGGCCGACCGAAACGCCACAAACGCCCGCAAAAATGACGGACGGCGGCGACGATAGGAAGTGGTAAATTCAGAACAAACGGGCCGTCCATGCGAGATCCTCAGCGTGACAGGCTCGAATCATCGAGACATGATGACAGGAAGTGGAGCAGGAACATATGCCTAAGAGCATATGTCCTGTGGCGTCTCGTCGCAACGATTGAAGGGAATTCTGTGGTTGCCCTGTGGCAGATTGTTCCGGTCCGCTACATTTATGCTGGATTGCAGGGACGTTAAGGGCCTCTGATTCCGCACGATCTGTCGTTGAAGGGGGGGAAACTGGCGTGAGCGAAAACATTACGCTGTCGGATACCGACCGAGACCTGCCAAAGCACGTCAAAAACGGCTTTATGCGGTACCGCGACTTTCAGCCGCTCACGCAGGGCGGCGAGGCGATTCTGCGGACTTGTGTCGACGAAAATCTCGGCCGAACCGTCGTGATGAAGACTCTCCAGCCCCAGTTTCAGAACCTTGAGACCTATCAGAAGCGATTTCTCCGGGAAGCCCGAGTGACCGCACAGATTCCGCACCCAGCCACGATTCCCGTTTACGAACTCAGCCGGGATTCCGATGGCAATGCGTACTTTACGATGAAGAAACTTCGTGGGCGAGATCTCAGCGATATTCTGGACAAGATCTCCGAGGGCGACAAAGCCACAATCGAAAAGTATCCCCTCGACAGTCTGCTTAACGTTTTGATCCACTGCAGCCAGTGTCTCGCGTTCGCTCATAATCAAAAGGTGGTTCATCGCGATATGAAGCCTGCCAATATCATGATTGGCGATTACGGTGAGATCATGGTGCTGGACTGGGGCCTCGCCAAAGTCTGGGATATGGAGGACAACGAGGACGTCGACCAGATGATTCGCAGCGGACAGCAGGCGATGTCCGGCCGGCTGACCGGTCGCGGTGATGTCCAGGGTACACCGTTCTATATGTCACCTGAGCAGGCCGTTGAAACGGGTGATGTCGATGAACGCACAGACATTTACAACATGGGGATTATTCTGTTTGAAGTTCTGACCGGCGAAAGCTACATGTCTGGCAGGAACTTCAAAGAGATCAAGCGGAAGCTGCAGGAAGATCCTGTTCGCGAGCCGCGACTTGTTGCACCACTTAAGAAAATCCCTGCCGAACTGAACGCCATCTGCATGAAAGCATTGCAGCGTTCAGTGACGGATCGATACCAGAAAATGTCCGAGTTCAGCGAAGACCTTCGCGCCGCGCTGCTGGGGAATCCTGTGTCGGTTTACCATGAACCGATCTGGGGACGTATTCTGAAGTGGCGTGATCGAAAGGTTTTCAGTGCGGCGTCTCTCATCTGGATGCTGGCCGGTGCTGCGTTGTGTTTCGGAGTTCAGTTGCTGGTCAGATTGGTGCTGAATTTGGGTGAAGGATCCTGAACTGTGGCGAACCGATTGTTCCTTGGACTTGATCTGGGTGGAACCAATGTCAAGGCGGGCGTCGTTGATGACCAGGGGAATGCTCTGGCTTCAAGCAGCGTGGCCACGCAGGCGATTCTCGGGCCAGTACAGGGCGTTGAGCAAATAGTCAGAGCCGGGCGAGAAGCAGTGCTGGCGGCCGGTATCAAGTTGGGGGACATCAGTGCCGTGGGGCTCGCAACGCCAGGCACGATGAATATTCCCGGAGGAATGCTGCTGGATCCCCCGAACTTGCCAGGCTGGGTCAATTTTCCGATCCGAGATGAGGTCGCCAAAAGGCTGCAACGCCCAACAATTCTGCAGAATGATGCCAACGCCGCGGCCTACGGCGAATACTGGGCCGGTACCGCGAAACATGCTCGCAGCCTGCTGTTCTATACACTGGGGACCGGACTTGGCGGCGGCGTGATTGTGGATGATCACATTATTGAGGGCGAACATTCACATGGCTCGGAACTGGGCCACGTCATTCTGGAAATGGATAATGGTCGGCTCTGTCCCACCGGGCAGTATGGCACCGCCGAAGCCTACGTCAGCGCGACGGCATTGCTGAAGCGGTTTCGAGAACGCCTTGAGGCCGGAGATGTGACGTCGGTACGGACTCGAATGGCGTCCGGTCTGGAATTGTCGCCGCGATTAATCGCTGAAGAAGCCGAACACGGTGACCACCTGGCTCTGGACTTGATCATGGAGATGGCTCGCTATCTGGGAGCCACGATCACCACTGCGGTGCATGTGATTGATCCGGCCATGGTACTGCTTGGCGGAGCAATGACGTTCGGTCGTAACGAAACGCAGGTTGGCCGAGAGTTCCTGCATCGCGTCCGGCAGGAGTTTCGAGGGCGAACGTTCACGACCATCGCGGATAAGATTTCGATTGAGTATGCCTCATTGGGTGGTGACGCAGGCTTCATTGGTGCGGCAGGTTGTGCTCGGCGCGCACTAGAGATTGGGCGTATGCCGCCAGTGCCCAAAGAGTAGAGTCATGCTCCAGGTGATGCGATGCTTATGAGACGACAGGATTCCAAACTTCGCATCGGGCTCGAACGACTGCTGTCAGACTCATCAAGTTTGCTTGAACGACGTCGTTTTGCCGTCGTCATGAATCGTGCGTCGGTGAACGAGGATGTTCGTTTGGCATGTGATCTGCTGGCAGAAAAATTTCCCGGTCAGTTACGGTCTCTCCTCTCGCCACAGCACGGACTCTGGTGTGAACAGCAGGCGAATATGATCGAGACGGCTCATGGGCGACATGATCGTCCGGGAGTTCCCGTCTACAGTTTATACTCACACACGCGGCGGCCGACGGACGAGATGCTCAGGGGAATCGATTGCCTCGTGATTGATCTGCAGGACGCGGGAACTCGAGTTTACACCTTCATCTGGACGATGCTCTATTGTCTTCAGGAGTGTGCTGCTCGACGGATTCCAGTCATTGTTCTGGACCGGCCGAATCCTGTTGGGGGAGAGATTGCGGAAGGACCACTGCTCAATCTGGCGTTTCGTAGCTTCGTCGGTGAGGCCGAAATTCCGATGCGACATGGTTTGACGATCGGTGAACTGGCCGGATTCTTCAACCGACGTTATGGCATTAACGCCGAGTTGGTCGTCATTCCGATGGAGGGCTGGAGACGCGATCAGTACTTTGATGCGACTGGTCGCTTGTGGGTTCCACCATCACCCAATATGCAGGCCGTGCAGACGGCTGTTGTCTATCCCGGGCAGGTTTTGCTTGAGGGAACGAATCTCTCCGAAGGCCGCGGAACTACGGTGCCGTTCGAATTGATCGGTGCGCCGTTTATTGAGCCGGGCGAATTCTGTGAGCAGGTCCAGTCGCTGAAATTGGCGGGCGTCCAATTCCTGCCGATTCGGTTTACTCCGACATTCGACAAATGGGCCGGACAAAGTTGTGGGGGCGTTTCCATTCATGTGGCTGATCGGACGGTGTTTCGATCTTATGAAATGACGGTACGGATTTTGAAACTGTGTCGTGAGAATTATCCCCACTGTTTTCTGCTTAACCCGCCGCCCTACGAATATGAAAACTCACTGATGCCGATTGACATTATCAGTGGCGGTTCGCTACTGCGGGAGCGCGTTGAAAGTCACTCAGAAATTGAGGCGGCTATTGCGCTGGACTGCGAAGCGTGGGGTCAGGAGCGAAAAGAGTTTTTGCTTTACCGCTGATTTGTCCAGCCCCCCTCGACTGCGGCAGCCTGCTGCCGCTTTGGTGCAGGCTGCCTGTTGCCAAAACCAGACCTTGAAGTGCTGTCATAGTTGGAAGAAGTTGACCACAGCAGGCTGTGGTCGGAAAGCTGCAGCAGGCTGCCGCAGTCCAAAGGGCCGGGAGACTACAACGCAAACGACTGGCCGGGACTTAGCACCACAGGTTTGGCAGACGTGCCCGTTTGGACTTTTGCCGACCACGCCTCCACATCCTGCTGGATGACAGGAAACGTGTTGTAGTGTCCCGGAATGACGTATTCGGGACGCAGCAGGTCAATGGCTCGAATTGCGTCGTCCGGGCCCATCGTGTAGTTGTCGCCAATCGGCAGAATTGCAACTTTCAGGCCTTCATCGCCAATCAACTTCATGTCGGAAAACAGAGCCGTATCGCAGGCATGATAGATATTGCCATCGGTAGTCTTCAGCAAGACTCCCGTCGCGCATCCGCCGTAGGAGCCGTCTGGCAGCATGGAGCCATGATGGGCCATGGTCAGCTTAATCGTCCCGAAGTCGAACTTGTAACTGCCGCCGGTATTCATGTCATGAGTTCGCTCCACGCCCTGCTCTTTCAGCCACGTTGCGATCTCATAATTCGTGATGACCAGGCAATTCGTTCGTTTGGCAATGGCGACGGTGTCACCCACATGATCACCATGTCCATGTGAGACGACAATGTAGTCAGGCTGGACTTTGTCTGCAGAGACGGATGCCAGTGGGTTCCCGGTCAGGAACGGGTCAATCAGGATCGTCTTGCCGGTCGTCTGAATTTGAAACGCACCGTGTCCGAGAAACGTAATTGTTGTACTCATGATTCTTCACCTTCCGCTTCTTGCCAGCAATTACCTGATACCAAGATTCGCCTGCATATTCTTCTTGTAGGCCTCAACGCCCGGCTGACCGTAAGGATTTGTTCCCACCAGACGACCTTCCACGACGGTCGCCAGCATCAGCATCTGGAACAGTTGTCCAAGCGCATGTTCCGTGATGGACGGCATGGCCAGATCGGTCGTCGGGCGTTGCTCATCAGCATACGCCTTGTTCGTGCCATCGATGGCCGCCTGAAGAATTCGTGGCATGGGAACACCGGCCAGTTGATTCAGTTGATCCTGGTCGAGTTCGTGTTTGGGCACTGTGATTGGAGGCTTCTGAGGTCGTCCGGGCAATAGATTTGTAATGAGCTTGTCCCGGCGGCCTTCCTGATGTTGCTGTCCGCGGCTGTGTAAATCGCGAGTATTCACCACCGTTAGCGGTGTCGCCCCGCGTTCATGTTTGCCAAGGCTTTCACTCAATAACTGGTCATACCAGAGTCCCACCGCTTCCAGCTTGCTGCCCCATGTGGATAACAACCGCGTTGTCATCCCCAGATCCATTTCGAAAGCGTGTCCGACGGCCACATATTGCAGCACGATGTTCTCTTCAAACGGTGCATTGCGGAAATGCTCGGTCATATCCGCAGCACCCTGCAGCAATGCGCGGATATTCATGCCGTTGGCGGCGGCCGGAAGCAGCCCGACAGCGGTCAGGATCGAAAAGCGTCCGCCGATTCCGTCCGGAATGGAGAAGACGTCCTCGTATCCGGCCGCGTTGGAGAGATTTCGAAGTCGTCCTGCGTCGCCCGTGACCGGGACGATCAGGCTTTTGGCGAGCTTCGGGAATTTTCGTTCAATCAGTTCGCGAAATGTTCGGAAAGCCACGGCTGCTTCCAAAGTTCCGCCTGACTTGCTGATCACAATCACAGACGCGCGACCGTCGATGGAATCCGGATGCTGATCGGCACGCTGTTCCAGAAGATTCAGCAGGACCTGCTGTTGATCAGAGTCAACATTCCAGCCTTCGAAATACAGCCGAGGAATTCCACCGCGTGTCTTCCGGCATTGTTCGTTATGGTACGGGCTGCGTAGCGCTTCGAACATGGCTCGCATGCCCATGTAGGATCCGCCGATTCCCAGCACAACCACGGAATCCGAGGCTTCCCGCAGTCGAGCCCCACAGGTTTCCAGCCTTGCCACAAGGCTCTTGTCGCGATTGTTCTGCAGGTCCGCCAGAAGTTCTTCAGGCCACTGGATGAATCCGGCGTCCAGCGGTTGCTTTGCGGCCGGAACGGGATCTCCGGACTGCCACAGATCCACATCCTTCAGAGTTTCTTCAGACGCTGAAAGCAGTTTGTCTTTCAAAGAACCGATTCGACCGGCAGGCAAAAGCTTGAGTGCAGCATCAGGTACGTACTTCAGGCTTTCGTTCGACATGTTGGAACGGTTCTCCGGTTGGATCAGGATCAGACGGTAAATGGCCAGATCATGGGAATCATAATAATGCAGGCGATCCAAAGCAGGATGTTCAGGGGAACTCCCACTTTGACGAAATCGCTGAAGCGATAACCGCCTGGTCCAAACACCATCATATGCGTCTGATAGCCAACAGGTGAAGCGAACGCGAAGGACGCGGCAAGGGCCACGGCCATTACAAACGGGCGAGAATCGCAATGGCTGAGTTCTGCAGCTTTCAGGCAGAAGGGAAAAGCCAGTGCGGCAGCACCGTTATTGGTAACCAATTCGTTCAGAACCATCGTCACGAAATAGATCGCGGCTAAAGTCGCATAAGGCCCAAGCGGCTGAGTAATCGCGACCAGTTTGCTGGAAAGAAACAGAGCAGCTCCGGATTTCTCCAGGGCTGTGCCAAGACCAAAGGATGCTCCGATCGCAATCAGCACTGGCCATTCGATTGTCTGGCGAGCGTCCGACGCGGACATGCATCGAGTCAGGACCATCAGTCCGCCGGCGATAAACGCTCCCAACATTGCCGTGTCACTTCCTCCAAAGAACATAGTCACCAGAAGCATGCCAAAGATGAGCATGGCGACCCACCAATTTTCATGCCGCAGAGGCTGCGAACCTTCGACATCGCTCACAAGGTAGAAGTCCGGATTGTTGCGATGAGCCTGTACAAAATTGGCACCGGTCTGCATCAGCAGAGTATCGCCCGACTCCAGCTTGACATCACCGATCTTGGTCGTGAGTCGTTCACCGTTACGATGAATCGCCACAATCGCTGCGTTATAGTGCGATCGGAACTGCGCCTCGCGCACTGTTTGTCCGATCAGAGGTGAGGATCGGCTGACGACCGCTTCGCACAATCTTCGTTTCCGTTGTTCAATGGCTGAAGCATCCGACACTTCAGAGGCCGGTTCCAGACCGGGGATCTTCTTGAGGTCCACGATGGTGCCGACAACTCCGGTAAACACCAGTCGGTCGTTGGCTTCGAGAACAGTGTCCGGGCTTACCGGAGCGATAATGGTTCCTCGTCGATCAACTTCAATCAGAAAGAGCCCTGGCAGTCGACGAAGGCCGGCCGCTTCAATGCTTTGACCAATCAATCGGCAGGCCGGTGTGACTACCATTTCAACAAGATATTCGCGGCGTGATTCGCCAAGCTGCTCCATGAATTCTTTGCGTTCCGGCAAGAGTTTGCGACCCACTGTCAGCATATAGATGGCACCGATTATTGCGCACGGAATCCCGGCATATCCAATCTCGAAGAACGACATTTCCGGGATACTGGCCTTTTTCATCAGGCCATCCACGACAAGGTTTGTGCTGGTTCCAATACGCGAGCAGCAACCGCCGAGAATTGTCATGAACGACAGAGGAATCAGCAGTTTCGATGGGGCGACGTGTTGCTTGCGACACCACGAGATCACGACGGGGATCAACATTGCGACGATTGGAGTGTTATTTAGAAATGCAGAAGTGCCGATCGTGAAGACTGCAAGCATTATGAGTCCTCCCAGTTCTGTACGCGCTGGTCCGAGAACTTTGGCTCCTACGGCATCGACGACTCCTGTTTCCTTCAATCCCGCTGTCACAACAAACAATGCGGCGACCATCAGAAGCGAGTTACTAATAAAGCCACCAAAAGCATCGGCAACTGTGATCACGCCGCAAAGCGAAAGCAGAATAATAGCACCCATAAAGACGAGGTCCGCTGGCTTCTCATACATCAGAGCGATCAGAACGACGAGAGTAACGCCGATGCTAAACCACATCTTCCATTGCCTCATGACCCAATCCCATCCGGAATTGGCGGGCAGAGCGGGAGTGGCATTTCCGTCAATCAGATGGAGGTCAATAAACTGAGGTGTTTTTCCGGACGCGTTTTCAGAAGTAGTGTTCTTCACTTCTGCAGTCGAGGAGTGCACCGCAATCAGGTTTGTGCCCTCAACGAGTCCTGCTGCAGCTTCTTTGCTCAGGGGCACCCGGACATATCCATTACTTGCGCCGTGAAGTTCTGCGGCAAGCTGACCGTTGAGATAAATCTCCGTGTCCTGCAAGTGATAAACGTAGAAGCCAGGATTCTGCGGGATCGCGGAAAGATTGGTCGAGCGTCGCAGCCAAATTTCTGAGGCTGTCCACTCGGTAAACGCGCGCAGCTCGGGGACATCGGCCGTGCCAAAACCGCCCGTTCCTTCGCTCCATTTAACGTCGTCGTATTTGCTCTCAAGCCAACTACGGGGAGGCGCCGTCGTGTAACGCCATGGAGCACTGTTGCTGTCTTCAGCGAAAGCCGGAGAAAGACAGCAAAAGAATATCAAAATCGCTGCCTGCAGTTGTCTGCTGGACAGCACGAGGGCATAACTTCCGGACATGAAATTGATTCTGCAAAGAAGATTCGTCTGGATCTCAGATCGAATGACATCCGCCGGCTCAATGACAGATCGCCGCTTCAACAGAATGAAACAGCCAATCAGTAAATTTGCCACACAGCAGCGGAAGTCGGGAAAATAGTGCTCTGTGAGTTCGCTGGAAACAAGTTGTGAGCGTTTTCCAGCACTGAGTTTGATCCTGATAAATCCGAGTAACTGCCGTTTCCCTGCTCCATTGGACTGGGTAACAAGGCACGTGAGTTACTCGGCGAAATTGCGATTCAGGGAGTTTAGAGACTCTGGAGGTACTTATACAGGTCCGCGAGTTCTTCTGGCTTTGTGTCCTTCAGAAGTCCCGCCGGCATCAATGAATTTCGCTGAAGTTGCTTCGATTCGATATCGGCCGCCTCAATGCGATACGTTTTGTGGTCTGCATCTCGCAGCAGCAGCCCGTCGACAGATTCGTAGACAATCAGTCCGGTGTAGACCTTTCCGGCCTTCGTTTCGATTGAAGTCGTCTGATATCGAGCGGAAATATCCCGATTGGGCTCAACAATGGCCGCAAACAGGTCGTCGCGTGAAAATCGCTTTGCGACGCCCGTCAGGTCAGGACCCAGCGCGCGGCGGCCACCGTGACATTTCGCACAGGCCAGACGCTCGAATAGCTTGCGGCCTCGTTCAGAGTCGCCCGTTTCCCATGTGATTGCGTTCAGGCTTGCGAGAAGTTTTTGGCCTGCTTCACTGCTGCTGACGGGACGAAAGTCCGGGTATCGTTGCTGCAGGTAAGCTTGCCATGCCTGCATGGACTCCGGCTGAGCCTTATACCCATCCTCACCAAAGAGAAACGGAACTGACTGCCCGGTGTTATTTTGCAGGAGTCTCATAATGCTCTCGCGAATCTTCAGCTCGCGAGGATCATTCAGCAGCCGCCGCGCCGCGCTGAGGAGTTGGTATTGTTCGGCCGGGTCATTGCTGCGCGGGAGTTTTGTGAGAGCCATTGTGCAGGCTTCGACGGCGTTGAGCTGCGCGGATTCAAGCCCGGACAGGAATATGGCTCGATCTTCCTTCGTTGGTTTGTCAGCAAGATCGATCAGGACCGCGTCACGGACGGAAAGATTATCAAGCTGCGATCGCAGCAAAGCCTGATGTTCCGGGTTTTCTGATTCTCCGATGGCGAACACGACATCGTTCGTCCATGTGAATTCCGGATCTGCGGCAATCGTGGCGACAAATCCGTCGATCGCTTTTCCGACGGTTCCCTGCGGCACCTGACTCAGGAATAGAACGTGGCCTGGCTGACCAAATCCAGGTTGCTCCGTCATCACGCTGGGCATGGCGGGGTCGACTTTGCAAAGTGTGGTGTAAAGTTCTCCAATTCGATCATCCCAGTTCGTATCCTGCTTCAGTTTCAGGCGACGAATTTTGACGTCGATCCCAACCAGAGCCTTCGCGGTGGCGACACTCTCCTCATAAGAGCGTTCGATATTGATACGACTTACAGCGACCAGCCGATGGATATCGTCTGCCGGCAGAGTCAAATCGGAAATCCCCGCAAGCAGTTTCGTGAAGAGATCCCGGTTCAGCGGGGCAGTCATCGAAATCACTCGGATCAGTTCATGATCCATTGCAGCATCGCCCGTTGGAAAAACGTCGGCGACTTTGGTCAGTAAGGGGTTGAGTTCTCTTTCGACAGCGTCCAGTGATGCTCGCGGTGCATAACTTTCGTACATCGGAGGACGCTGTTCGCCGGGCCCGACATCACTCAGGGCCATCTGGAGAACTCGCACTGCATCACGCCGCAGTTCGATCGGCTGCTTGTCCGACTCGATAATGCTGACAGCAGCTTCCGCAGACGCGGGGCTGAGCGTTGTCGTTCGCATCAGGCGACCCAGTGAAAACCACAAGAGTCCGGTGGGGTGGGCAACCAGCGCTTTCCGCAACGCGTCGCGTTGTTCGTCATTAAGACGTGTCAGCAGTACGGCAGCGGAATATCGGATTTGCCGATCATCGCTCGCCAGAGCACGTGCGATCTCGTTAATAACTTTATTGAACGTCGCCGCGCTGGTCACCGATGTGAGTGCTTCAAGGGCGAATCGCTGAACAACGAGATCACGGTCCGTCAGAAGCTTCTTCAAAGATTCCAGTTCGGGTGCGGCGGGGTTGGTCCGACCAATGGCCCAGGCCGTTCTGGCTCGCACTAACGGAGGACCTGCCGTGCTGAGCTTCATCGCCGTGATCGAGTCAAGTCCCCCGTACATCTCCACCAGAATTTCGATCGCTCGCATTCGCTCAGAAACACGACGCGTTTCTTCCATGGCCGCTGCACGAAAAACGGCAGCACCCAGCGATTTTGCCAGCGGCAGCCATTTGGCTCGTGACCAGCTTGTATTTGGTTGTTCGGCTCGCAGAACCGCGTTTGTCTTCTCGGTTGCATCTGCGTTTGCTGAGAGAGGAACTATGGGCACTGGGCC
>JBIIIF010000104.1:0-20833 GCA_044235005.1 Planctomycetaceae bacterium
TTGCGGAATCCGCTGCAAAACAACTGGCCGACTTCTGGTGGGCCATGAAGGACGAATTCACAGGTCAGTTGATCTCGGTCGAAGACGCCATCGCAATGGCCAATGAAGTGCGAGCATACGATAGTACTCGTCCCGTGGGCCTGCTCGAGATGGGCGACAACGTCGGCGGAGGAAGCCCCGGCGACGGCACCTGGATTACTCACGGGTGGCTCAAACATGGCGATGGCAAAGTTCTCACGGTCATTGCCGATCCCGAGGTTGTTCAAACCGCAACGAAGAGCGGCGTCGGTACCTCGTTGTCACTGAGTGTCGGCGGGAAAATCGACCCGGCTCGGCACGGTGCGCCGCTGGTGGATCGCTTTGAAGTGAAGAGCCTTAGCGATGGTGTGTTCCTGGAACCGGAAACCCGGCACGGTGGCTATTCGAAGTTTAATCAGGGGCCGACCGCAGTTCTGGAAAGCGAATCTGGTGTGACCGTGATTGCGACAACCCTGCGAGTCGCCCCGATGAGTTTGCATCAGGTGCTTTCACAGGGACTGGATCCGGCTGACTTTGCGGCCATCGTAATTAAGGGCGTTCATGCACCGGTCGCGGCTTATGCACCGGTCTGCAGTCGACTGATCCGAGTCAACACCGACGGCGCCACTACTGCTGACGTTCATCGCCTCACGTTTTCGCATCGCCGTCGGCCAATGGCACCCTTCGAAACAGCCTCGCCTTAGTTTGCAGCTTAATATTTGGTGCTCGCATGGGACCGCTGTGTCTTTCTGAGGCGACGACTGAATGCCTGCAACCCGCTCTCGCACGCAGCCACGCTCGGGCTGTCATGAGTTTTCCGTTTTTAACGATTGAGCTGGCGTGTTCCCGAAATCCCTCACGGTTTCTTACGCTGCCCAGCCAGTATTGGGGCTACGTTTTTTCGTGGCGAAGCTTCAGCGGAGATCAAAATCCGTGAAATCCGAGCCGCGTACAGCGTGAACTGCAAACAACTCTGCCTGCTGCTTATTCCGGACTGACTCCTATGACAGCCCTCGGCGTCGCTACTCCTCCGACGAAACCAACTCGCCCCGCAAACGAACACGTATCTCCGCCTGAAATCAGTGAAAAGGTTCCGGTCAGCTCGGCCTGGAAACTCACGATTGTTGCCGTTGCCATTGTTTCCAATGCGGCCCTGTTGATCGCGCAACAGGCGGCGTTTCGTCTGTTGGCCCCGGTCATCGGATCCTCAGTCGAAACCTGGTCAGCCATCATCGGCGTGTTTCTGCTCGGCATCGCCATTGGCAATCATTATGCCGGCAAGCTGGCTGATCGCTTTTCGGCCGTAACGCTGATCTCCGGCAGTCTGGCCGCAGGAGCGATTTCAATGTTGTTGATGCCGGTCATCGCCGACAATCTTGCTGGCTCGATTGCGTTTGGGCAATTGTCACTCTCGGTCCAGATCTTCACGGGAGCATTTTTCGTCTGTCTCATCCCCGGGATTGTGCTCAGTCTGGTCACGCCGCCATCGATTCGCAGCGTCGTCAGTAATCCTCGCGAAATCGGCTCAGTGGCCGGGCGAATTTTTGCGTGGGGCACATTCGGGAGTCTTGCTGGAAATTATCTGGCCGGTTTTGTACTGCTCGCTCTGTTCGGCGTTCGCGTGATCACGTCAATGACCGCCGCCAGCCTGATCGTTCTTGCTGTGGCGACATTCTTCGGTGGCCGTCGACATGCAATTGGTGAGAAGCGAACCCAGAAGCTTCGCGATGAGGCTGTTAGTACGAACGAAGATGATTCAACTGCTGACATCGATCGTCAATGGTATCGCAAAGCGTTGCTGATCGTCTTTGCCTGCAGCTTTGTGACTGGCGCAGTGGAAGGTGCGGCGTTTCGAATTCTGGCTCCTTTGGTGGGCGTCTCAATGTTTCTTTCTGCGGGGGTTGTTGGAGTCATTCTTGCCGGAATGTCTTTCGGAAATGCACTTGGTGGAAATCTTGCGACACGATTCGGAACGCACCAGGTTCTGCGGAAGTCACTCATCGCCTGTGCCGTGGCAACTTTGGCCATCGCGCCGCTCTGGAAGTTTGCGGTCAGCAGCGGCATCTTCAAGCAGATGTCGTTGATTCCCCAGATTCTGGTCTGGTCGTTCACGCTGTTTCTCCTGCCAGCGATCGCGTTTGGTACGATCACTCCGCAGGTGATTCGGCTGTCGGTCCGCAGTGTCAGGAACTCAGGCAGGATCTCCGGGCAGCTTTATGCCTGGTCCACCGTGGGCTGCATCGTCGGGATTCTGGTCGCAGCCTGGTTCTCCATCGAAACCTTTGGCGCGATTCGAACCACTATTCTTTCTGGCATGATTCCTGTTGCTCTGGCGTTGCTGTCAGGAAAAGCGGCAGGGACGGGAACAATGAAAGCCACGGGAGAAGTCTCTCAGACGTCCTCCGCGGGCACTGATCCACGAATGATCCCCGCGGCCCTTCTGGTGGCGGCGGTCGCTCTTCTGCTTGTCTGCAAATCACCGTACGATCGTGAAAGCCGCTACTTCAGTCTCGCCGTCGATGACGATGTGCTTGATGGGCGTGATGTGAAGGTGCTGGTTCTGGATCGCCTGGTTCACTCGGCCATTGATCTGGACGACCCATCGTTCCTGCATTACCCGCATGAACGGATTCAGGGCGACTTCACCCGAGCTGCGGCCAGGGATGCGCGAGCTGCTGGTCGTACCCCGCGAATTCTTGTCATCGGCGGCGGAGGCTACTCGTTCCCACGCTGGGTCGAATCACAATCCGATCTGCATGATGTCATCATTGATGTCGTGGAGATTGATCCGGCCGTCACCGAGATTGCTCATGATCTTCTGGGCCTGTCACGTGACACACGAATCAATTCTATTCATATGGATGGACGGCAGTATGTGAAAGCGGCTCCCGCTGCCTCTTATGATCTTGTAATTCAGGACGCCGTGAATGATTTCTCCGTGCCTTACCACTTGATGACGGCCGAATACAACGCTCTCATTCAACGACTGCTGCAGCCTGATGGGGTCTATCTGCTGACTGTTATCGATGCGATGGAATCCGGCCGCTTTCTTGCGTCAGCCGTGCGGACCGTGCAGAGTTCCTTCGGGGAAACTCACCTGCTGGCTCCGCCCGAAACGCACAAGAATCGTGACCGAAGTGTGTACGTGATCGGCGGGCGATTCCCGACCACGACCACCGGTGTTTCCAACGCTCAGACGGAATCACACGCATCAACCAGATGGTGGAAAGATCGGTCGTACGCTCATATCTTCACGAAGCATGAAGTCACGAGCCTGCTGGAGCGTCGAGGAGACTCGTCGCCAATACTGACGGACGACTACGCGCCAGTGGACACTCTGATGACAAGTCACTTTCTGGAACGCGGCAAATAGCGATGTTCGCCGCACCGGAAAGCTACTTCGGCACCAGTGTCAGATCTTTTTCTGCATCGGCCTGATAGTACAGACTTGAAGGAATCAGAACCTCAGGCGGGACATCATCGCCGTTGAAGTACTTGATGATCATTTCAATTGTTGTGCGTCCCATCTGGTCTGGAAACTGGATTGGGTCGCACACGATTTGTCCCTTCAGAATGGCCTGTTTGCCTTCCATTGCTCCGTCGAATCCAATGATTCTGACCTGATCGGCTTTGCCCGCAGCTTCAAGAGCCGCTCGGGCTCCCAAAGCTGACGGATCGTTGATCGCGAACAAGGCGGCCAGATCCGGGTGAGCTTCAATGGCGTCTTTGGCCGCGGCGAAACCGGCCTCACGGGCTCCCTGCCCGTTGAGCGTCGTTGCGATCTCTATCGTTGCAGCTTCACTTCCCGCGTTATGCGCATCAATGACCTCAGTGAATCCCTTGACACGAAGCTGACAGGATTCGACATCAGGATAATGCAGGACTGCGACTTTTCCGCCGTTCTTGCCCAGTAGTCTTACCATGGCTTCGCCCGCCAGCTTTCCGCCCTGATAATTGTCCGTGGCGACGTGGCAGACGACTTTCCCGTCCGTGCCGTCGTACTTGATGTCATTTGTGAAGATCGGAATTCCGGCGTCGTTTGCTTTCCTGATCGCTGCACCAATCGCCTTTGAGTCGCAGGGATTAAGGACAATGGCTGACACCTGCTTGACGATAAAATCTTCGACCTGTGATGTCTGGCGATTCACATCCTGATCAGCAGAAACAACGACAACCTCATAGCCATGCTTCTTTCCTTCTGCCGTCATTTCATCGGCAATGATCTTGAAGAAAGGATTGGTCAGCGTCAGCGCTGAAAAACCAATTGTCAGTTTCTTTTCGGCCCCGTCGGTGGGCGAAGAGTTCTCCGGATCGCCAGTCTTCGCGTCGCCCTCTTTGGCGACTGCTGCGGCATTCGTTTCACCAGAAACTGTTTGGCCGGCGTCAGGTTTTTCTCCACTGCAACCGGCGAGCAGAATCAATGCCAGACAACCAAGCCAGCAGGTACCAGTCGATTTCATAACAGCTCCTGTGAACAGTCAACATTGGGGTGGGCCCAGACACGCTTCCGCCGTGCATTCGCGTCGTCGTCGTCAGTCTCTTCAAAGCTGAAGGCAATTGCCAGTCAGCGTGTTTCCATATGACAAGTTCGTGCAAGCGTTCGCAGGCATACCATTCACGGTTCCTGTTTCGATACAATTCCTTTGCCGCAATGTCTTTGGTCAACTGCAATTTGTCAGCGAAGCGGCACATCGAAGAGTCTGCAAGGCCACCTGACGGGACAGCGCCTTGTTTCCCCTCACCCCCGATTTTTTGCGGATGCAGCGGGGGTGTCACATGGCAGCATTCTTGCAAAAAATTGCGGGAGAGGGCTGGGGTGCGGGGGCGGTTTTAGCGCGCTGCCTTCGACCAAAGCCCCCTCTTCCGGCCTATCGGCCACCTTCTCCACCGAGGGGCAGAAGGGACTGCGTTTACGCGAAAAACATTATTCAAAAGGCAACTTCGGTGAATCCGACTCTTCAAACATGGCGGATGTTCGGCTTTCCTCTGACGCCCAGCGTGCGATTCTATCTGTGAAATCTGTGGTCAGAAGGACAAGAGCATTCTCACCGCGGATAGCACAGAGAACACGGATGAATTACAGAGGTCAGAGAAGGTGCTCATTGCAGAGAGGAATGGATGCCTGGACGTCTCCGCACCTTCCCGGAAAGGCAACCGGAACATCAAACATGGCGGTGTCCAGCGAACGTCCCACTCTCATGGTTTCGTACGCTGATACCGATGAACTCGTCGACCCGTCAGCGCAAAACCGACGTAGATCTTCGAACCATCCTCATTGATGGCCAGTCCATGCGGCCATTCAAAGTCCTCTTTCGAACCGGCCGGTTTTGTCATGAATGAACTGAGAACTTCCCCTTGCAGACTGAGCTGCCGGACTATCCCTTTGTCCGCGTCCAGATTGGACAGAACAAAAATGGAACCAGCGGCATGACGAACGGTCAGAGGACGCTCCACGTGAGTCCATATCGATTCCACTTTTCCTTCCCGATTCAGAATCTGAACTCGATGGTTTTCTCGATCGGCCACATACAGAAGATCGTTCTCGTCGGTGGTGATACTGTGCGGAGTTTGAAATTCGAGCGGACGGTTTCCTTTTTGGCCCCAGGTGTGAATCATCCGGCCCATTGGATCAAACACGGCAATACGTGAATTTGTATATCCGTCTGAGACAAAGAAAGTGCCATCACTGAAGACGACGACATCGGTCGGCTTGCGAAAGCCAATTTCAGAGTTGCCAAGCACCAGCAACAGCGAACCGTTTGAGTCGAACTTGAAGACTTTGTCCTGCCCGCAGTCCACGATCCAGATGTTTCCCGCCGGATCGACACTGATCTGATGCGGCATGACAAACAAGCCCTCGCCCCACGAATCGACAAGGCGGCCGTCGAGTTCATCAAAGATCAGCATCGCTGGCTTCTGAATACGCTCCTGTCGATACCCTGTGGAAGGCATCCAGTGATTCTCACCCCGATTCAGCACGAGGATACGGCCATCCTTTGCGATGGCAACGCCTGCGACCTGACAGGGCTCCTGTCCTGAGCCGGGGAATTCGGCTGGCCAGGTCTGGTCCAGCACAAAGCTGGGATCTTCCGCCTCAGCCGACTTCAATGGTTGCCCTGGAAGAGCCATTGAACCGGCTACGCATGACAGTTGCGCCAAAAACAATCGTCTGTTAACTGCCATGTTGACCTCCAATCTGACATCACCACAGCCAGCAATCAGACGTCACCACAGCAAGGCGACGCCGCGGTCGACAGAATTGCCTCGATCAGAACACCGGTGCCGCAAGCTGCCCCGCCCTCACAAGTCCATTCTGAATGACCGCAATGAACCGACTGCGATCTTCGAGAACTCGAATGTCCTGCAGCGGATCTCCCTCAACAATCAGCAGATCCGCCAGTTTTCCGGCTTCGATGGTTCCGATTTCATGCAATCGTCCGAGAATCTTTGCTCCGTTTTTGGTCGCGCACGTCAGTACTTCGAGAGGAGAAAATCCGACGAAGTTCACGAAGAAGGAAAGTTCGCGAGCGTAGTCGCCGTGCGGATTCCAGGCAAAACCATAGTCTCCGCCCATGCCCAGTGTCCCCCCGGCCTTCAGAATTCGGCGAGCACTCTCCGCACCGCCATCAAGCGTTTCCTGATGCCCATCGATCACTCGCTGCGACATCCCAAACTCCGGCCCGCGCTGGATGCTGGCGTATTCGAAGTACAAAGCGGGCACGCACGGGACATCTCGCTGCAGAATCAGGTCGATGCATTCATCGTCGACGAACGTGCCGTGCTCGATCGCGTCGTAACCGGCCTTCAGAGCATTTCTGATTCCTTCGGTTGCTCGACAATGCCCTGTGACTTTCAGGCCATGATTGTGAGCAGTCTCGACGACGGCATGCATTTCTTCAAAAGTCATGCACAGTGTGTGATGATCATTGGTGTCGGGAGCCGCCGCGTCACCCGTCGGATACGTCTTGACCCATTCGATACCATCTTTCACCAGCTTGCGAACGGCCGCACGAGCTTCAACAGGACCGTTGATCAGCAGCACCAGACCTTCCATGCCGATTTTGCGGTAGTCCGGATTCCAGTCCATCAATCCGCCGACGCCGCAGATTTCGCGACCACTCGCCGCCAGACGTGGGCCCGGGCAGAGATCGGATTCAATCGCTTTCTTGAGCCAGACGTCAATGTTAAACAGACTTCCTCCGCTGCGTGCTGAGGTATATCCACATTCGAGAGCCAGCTTCGCATTCGCCGCGGCCAGCAGCGTCACGTATTCAACTGGGTATTTGATGTCCAGATCTTCAAGCGCTGCAACGTTGAAGTAGGTCGGATGAAAATGGGCTTCGACGAGTCCCGGAAGAATCGAGCCGCCTTTGGCGTCAATCACTCGAGCTGCGGGATCCTGCGGAGGTGCCTCATAAGCCGGACCAGCCCAGGCGATTTTCCCATCCTGGAGCACGACCACCGCATTCGCGACGGGCTGTCCGCCATGTCCGTCAATGAGCTGTCCGTTTCGAACGACCGTGGTGCCGAGGTGTGTCTTCATAAATGGATCTTTGTGAGGAGAACAGAATACACGGGGTGGGATGAGTCATATGCCACGTGGCAGACGGAGGCGTGCCGATCGCAATTTTTCGTTTGAGAATAGCCGAATTCGTGTTTGCGGCCGTGGATCCTGCCAAAGATCCCCTGGCGTCAGGACCTTTAGCAAGGTCCACGACTTTCGATTAAGCCACAGAAATATCGTTATCGCGAGGGCACAGCGGCATTGTGGCGGACGGGGGTTTGCTTCGTCTACTGATCCGATCAGGGAAATCCGTCGCCGGAACTGTGCGACCCGGCCTTTAGTCGCTACGATTCCTCAGGTGGATGTCTTTTTATTCCGGTATGCAAAGCTGTTGTAAGAATCTGGATCATGGCGAAGAAATCAATTGCTGACGTGGATGTTGCTGGTAAGACCGTTCTGATGCGAGTGGACTTCAATGTGCCACTGGACGATCAGTGCAATGTGACGGACGATCGCCGTGTTCGCATGGCTGTGCCGTCTATTAAGTCGGTCATTGACCGCGGTGGAAAACTGGTCCTCTGCAGCCATCTGGGCCAACCGAAAGATGGCGAAGATCTGGCCAGGTACAGCCTGAAGCCTGCGGCCGTCGTATTGGCGTCACTGCTGGGCAAGCCTGTTGCTTTTGCAAGCGACACTGTTGACGCAGATGCCGTTGCCAAGGTCGGAGCCCTGAAGAACGGGGACGTCGTGTTGCTTGAAAACCTGCGTTTCAACAAGGGCGAAAAGAAGGGCGATGCCGCGTTTGCCGGAAAGCTCGCCGCGTTCGCAGACATCTACTGCAACGATGCCTTTGGAACCTGTCACCGTACTGACGCGTCGATGGTTGCAGTTCCTCAGGCTATGGCTGGCAAGCCACGCGTTGTTGGGTTTCTGGTTCAGAAGGAAGTCAAATACCTGTCCGATGCCATCGCGAATCCTCAGCGACCGTTCATCGCGATCCTCGGCGGTGCCAAGGTTTCCGACAAGATCAACGTCATTAAGAATCTTCTGACTGTCTGTGACAAGGTTCTGATTGGTGGTGCCATGGCTTACACATTCGCGGTCGCCAAGGGCGGCAAGGTTGGCAAGAGCCGTGTGGAACTGGACCGCGTTGAACTGGCCAAAGAACTGATGGCCGCTGGCGGGGCGAAACTGGTTCTGCCTTTGGATACTCACTGCGGCGACGCGTTCAACGGCAACTGCAATAAGGTCGTCGTCAAGGCCGGAGAGATTCCGGACGCGTTCGAAGGTTTCGATATCGGGCCAGAGACCGCAAAACTCTATGCCGCCGAAGTTGCAAAAGCTGGTACCGTGGTTTGGAACGGACCGATGGGGGTATTTGAGATGTCGCCGTTTGACGCGGGAACCCGAGCTGTTGCGGAAGCGATTGCGAACAGCTCGTCGACAAGCATTATCGGTGGTGGCGACAGCGCGGCAGCGATTCAGCAGTTGGGTTTTGCGGACAAGGTTTCTCACGTCAGCACGGGCGGCGGTGCCAGCTTGTCTATGCTTGAAGGTGAGAAATTCGCCGCCGTGGAATTGCTCGACGAGGCTTAATTCTGGCACGTTTTCAGGGGATGCGGAGGGATTTTGTTGCCGAGCAGCGAAGCCGTCAGGGTTTCTGAAAGTGCTGTTTGACAAACGTCCCTCCGCCACTGTAAAACGGGGGGCCTGCAGAACATGTAACTCGTGTTCAGGCAGTGATAAATTCGGTGACCTTGATCAGGATGTCGATCAGGGAAGTTTTTTCCGGCTAGGTGTTCACGAAGGCCAGGTGATCGCGGAAGAGCTCGATCGAGGTTTGCCTCAATCGTGGCCGCGTTCAGAACTAGTCGTTTTTTGTGGCGGTGTTCCGCTGCGAGGCGTATCCCAAATGAAGCGATTGATTGCGACAGTATTGACGGTCGGTCTTTTTGTGGCCTCATCCGGCTCAGCCAGCGCTTGCTGTCTGTGGCCTTTTGGTGGATGGTGGGGAGCTGGTTACGGTGGCTACTACAGCGCCGGGTATGCTCCTTATGTTCCGCCGATGGGTTACTATTCGGCTGGCTATGCCCCGATGGACTGCTGTGCTCCGGCCTGTTGTGATCCTTGCGGTGCTGGCGGTTGCAGTTCAGGCTCCTGCGTCGGGACAAATCCTGCAGGAAGTTTGAAACCGGAAACGGACACAAACTTCGAAAAGGGTACAAAAGACAACGGAACCTACGACGAGTTTGACCGCAATCCTCCTCGACGTAGCCGGGATGATCTGGATCAGCCTCTGGATCCAGCCGATTCGCAGGCTCGCAAACGCCCTGTTGATCCGGATCCTGTCGATGATTTTCGTTCTCGTCCAATGGGCGGCACAGCGGCTGACGATCCTGCTTTTGAATTAGATCCGGCTGGCGGGCAGATCAATAACAAACCGCCAATGGACGACTCCGCTCTCGACATTCCACCGGTTGACTCAGCGTCGCCAGCAGATTCCGCTGCCCCAATGAACGAAGCAGCACCGGGGGCAGGGGATACAGAGTCTTTCCTGGATCTCGACAAGAAGGCTAATGAAACCAAAGTTGAAGAGATTCAAATCCCACTGAGGTCTGTCTCCAGCACCTTCAATGAAGTCGTTGCTCCAAAGCGGTTGGCCTCACGGTCGCTTCCGGCGGCAGCTCCAAAAGCAAAGACGTCTTTCGCAGGCAAATCAACGGACGACAAGTCTCGTTCGAATGCTCCCGTGCGATGGATTTCAGTTCCGATGCCCGAAGGTAATGTTCGACTGTAATTGATCGAGTTCAGTCGAAGTAAAGTCGACAAAACACAAAGGCCCGGCGGACAATTCCGACCGGGCTTTCATTTTGATGCAGTCCGGGCGCACCCAGGAATGGATTTTCCCGCCCTGCTGCATTCCGGACGTCTTCACGAACTGCCCTCCTGGAATCCCTGTAATGCAATCCGAAACTCCTCATGTCATGGCGTATGTTTGTGACCGGGAGTCTCGCATCAAATCACTCGCCGTCCGTGAGGCCCTCAGCGCGGAGCTCTCCGAAGGGCACTTACTGCTGGATGCGATCCGTTTGGTGGGGGCTGGTACTGAACTGCAACAACTCTGGCTGGAAATGATTAATGGAGCAGTCAGCATCCAGGGAGAAGCAGACGTTCTGCTGAATTCCAAAGGGCCTCCACTGCGGATGTTGTTCCATGCGATGCCTCTCCACAAAGGCATGGACGAAGGCATGTTTCTCGTGACTTTATGCTCTGGATTTCAGGTCATCACCGCCGGACCAGACGAAGTCGCTCGCAGCCGAGCTGTCCTGGAAACCGCCGTGGATTCGATCGTGACCATCAACTCAACGGGAATCATCTGCTCGTTTAATCCGGCCGTCGTCAGAATGTTCGGTTATCAGGAATCTGAACTGATTGGCCGAAACGTCTCGATGCTGATGCCCGAACCGTACAAACGCGAACATGATTCCTACATGTCACGGTATCTGGAAACGAGAATACCCTCGATCATCGGCATCGGACGCCAGGTTGTGGGGCGGAAAAAGAACGGTCGTGAGTTTCCTGCGCATCTGGCCGTAAGCGAATTCACGGTGCGTGGTGTGCAATTTTTTACAGGAGTTATTCGTGACCTGAGTGAACTTGAACGAGTTCAGAAGCAACTGTTGCAGGCCGAACGTCTGGCCGCCATCGGGCAGATGGTGACCGGGCTGGCTCATGAGAGCCGCAATGCTCTGCAGCGTGCTCAGGCGTGCCTCGATATGTTGTCACTGGATTTGCAGAACAGCCCCGAGCAGTTGGATCTCGCCCGCCGCGCGACGACAGCGCTGCAGGACCTGCACCGACTGTATGAGGAAGTTCGCAGTTACGCAGCCCCGATTCATCTGGAGTATCGCTCGTGTGAACTGTCGACGATCTGGAAAAAGGAATGGGAGAATCTTGCGACTGTTCGGCGCGACAGAAAGATCCAGTTGATTGAAGCCGAGGACAATCAACCTATTTCCTGCGAGGTGGATGTGCATCGCATGGAGCAGGTCTTTCGTAACATCCTTGAGAACGCAATTCACGCCTGCGGTGAAACTGGCGTCATTACGATTCGCTCGTCAATCACCGAATGGCAGGGGGAGCCCGCCGGTCGAATCGCTGTTCAGGATGACGGCGCAGGGATGACCCCCGAGATTGCTCAGCAGGTCTTCGAACCATTCTTTACCACAAAACAAAAAGGCACCGGCCTTGGAATGGCCATCGTCAATCGCATTATGACGGCTCATGCGGGCTTTGTTTCTGCCGGGATTCTCACCCCCAAAGGAGCAGAAATAGTTTTGATTGTTCCACTTCGGATGCCAATTCGGAATGCGGTTCGCTCTGGAAGCGACAAGCGTTCTCATTCCTGATGTGGTTTAAAAAAAACGTGCATGCTGACATTATTCGCACACAATCGTGCGGATGTGCACGCTTGCGCGATGAGTGGTCGAGCTGGAGTTCTACATGCCTGCGAATAGTCCTGTGAATTTGCTGATTGTCGAAGACGACCCGGACTTTCGTGAAACGTGTGTCCGCTGGATGACGCGTAAGGGGCATAAGGTCCACGGGGCTGCCAACGGACATGAGGCTCTGGACATTTGTGAGCGCCGATCCTTCGATGTCGCCATCGTTGATATGAACATGCCGGGCCTCACGGGGCTCGAAGTTCTTGACCGGATGAAGGTTTCGCAACCGGAAACAGAGGTCATCATTCTGACCGGCCAGGGAACGATCGAGAGCGCAGTCAACGCCATGAAGCTTGGCGCTTGTGACTATTTGACCAAACCGTTTCCGCTCGATGAACTTGAGCAACGCTGTTTGATGGCGTTTGAACGTGCAAAGCTGCATCGCGAGAATCGACAGCTCAAGGCCATCATCGAACGCGCGCATACTCCTGTGAAGATCGTTGGTGAATCGGCTCGGATGCGGGAAGTGTTTCGCCTGATTGAACGAGTCGCCCCGACGGACAAGCCGGTTCTGATTCAGGGAGAAAGTGGCACGGGTAAGGAGCTGGTGGCTCGCGCCCTGCAGCAACAGAGTCATCGCGCGAATCGTCCTTTCGTCACCATCAACTGCGCAGCGTTGCCGGAACAGCTTGTGGAAAGTGAATTATTCGGCCACCGTAAAGGTGCGTTCACCGGAGCCAACGAGGACCGGGCGGGATTGTTTGAAGTGGCCGATGGTGGCACGCTGTTCATCGACGAAATTGGTGAATTGCCGGGTGCTCTGCAACCTAAGCTCCTGCGTGCTTTGGAAGACGGATCGATTCGTCGAGTCGGCTCGCATCGAGAACGCCGAGTTGACGTGCGTCTGATTGCTGCGACGAACCGAACTTTGGTTGATGAAGTTGCGGCCGGTCGATTTCGCGAAGATCTCTATTATCGAATCAACGTCATGTCCCTGGAACTTCCGCCTCTGAGAAAGCGTGAAGGAGATGTTCCGTTGCTGATCAAGTCCATGCTGCAGAAGGACTGGCGGATTACAGAAGAAGCGGCCCGAGCGATGGAGGTCTATCGCTGGCCGGGAAACGTGCGACAACTCAAGAATGCGATCGAGCGGGCTCAGATTCTGGCCAACGACCATGTGATCACGATCGACGATCTTCCGTCTGAGATCTACGACTCCCATGAGCAGGCTGGATCGGAAAGCGTTCAGCTCGGAAGCGGAGCTCCTGCCAACAGCGAAGAACGGCCCAATCATGTCGCCGTACCGGGATCGCCGCGTTTGGAAGATCTGGAGAAGGCTCATATTGTCGAGATCCTGCGGCAGCAGAACGGCAACAAAGCCCGCACCGCGCGAATTCTTGGAATCCACCGCCGAAAGCTCTACCGGCTGCTGGAACGCTATGGAATTGCAGAAGAGCGTCCAGTGTAGTTTCGTTCATAGCCCGTTGATTTGCTCACCATTCGCCGCCCCACTTGCTGACTCCTTTGTTTTTCTTCTCTTTTGAGTGATCCAAATCATTGGCTGCGGCGTTTTATGTGCCGTAACCTGTGAGTTTTAGTGGTCACAAGAGATCCATCAAGAGGAGACAAGAGATGGGACAAATGGATAAGAGTGAAATGCGCCAGAACCAAGGCCTCCTGGAGTTCTTTCTGGTCGCGCTGGTGACGATTGGAACAATGGGCTTTGTTCTGCTGTTCGGGTTCATCATCGTCAACCCACGTGAAGAGATCGTAATCCTGCGATTCGGAAAATTCGTAACAGTCCTTAAGAAACAAGGCATCTGCTGGATTCACCCGGTCGGTCGGGCTCTGCATCGAATTCCGACGCGTGATATGACTCATGACATTGCCGTCACGACGGTGCTTGAACGCAACGGAAACCCGATTCAGATCAGTGCAATCATCGTATACCGCGTTGAAGATTCTTACCGGGCTGCTCTGGAAGTCGAGAACTATCGCAAGTTTATTGAAGATCAGGCGAGTGCCGTCATCAAGCGTGTGAGTTCTCAGTTCCCGTACGAATCACCGGACCACAGTGAGCCTTGTTTGAAACTCGAAAATGATATAGTCACGAAGGCTTTCATTAATGAGATGCAGGAAGCGGTCAATGCAACCGGCGTACGAGTGTTGAATGTCCGCCTGAACGATCTGACCTACGCTCCGGAAATCGCTCAGGCCATGTTGATGCGGCAACAGGCGATGGCTCTGATTGATGCTCGCAAGACCATCGTCGAGGGTGCGGTTGAGATCGTAAAGGATGCGGTGCACAGGCTCGGAATTGCTGAACTGCACATGAGCGACGAACAGCGTGAGCAGCTGATCAGTAACTTGCTGGTCGTCATCTGCAGCGGTGAACGTGCTCAACCCGTCCTGCAGGTTCAGCCAACGTCCCATGCAAAGCATAAAAATGCTTAATGGATCGATGTTTTCTGACAACGATTTGATGATGGTGTCAGAATACTGAGGTGGGATTCAGAAACGTCGAACTGCTGCACAAGAACTCGTGTTTTGCCGCCTTCGGGGCAATCAAACAGCGTCGTTTCAGGAAACCGCTTTCTTCGTGCAAGTGATGTATCGCGGCCTGCGTGAATCAGACCACCGCGTCAGCGATCTCATCCAATGTCGCCAGTTGGGCCCTACCCTGCGAATTCTTCACGAGCGAACAAATCAGTTCCACGGCTCGGAAGTCAGGATCTCTGTAACCCAGGCATGAGGGATGAGCCAGGAAATCGAACACGGCCTTGTTCTCGATCGCCCAGTTCACGCAACGTTCAATTGCCTCCAGAAACCACTCCAGCTCCCAGCGGCCGGTGCGAAAAGCTCCGATATCACTAATCGGGTTCATGGGGATTTCAATCAGCCCTGTCGGATAAACGAACGGTTGTGCGTCTTTCTGTTTTGCCACGATATCGGCATAAACATCGGCCGAAGGTTCTTTCATCGGTTCACTGTTGGCGTGCGGCGGATACTTGCTGCTGACCCAGCGAAATCCTGCATCCAGAAGCAATTGCTGAATGTCTTCTCTGCCGGTGAGTCCATCGGAAAACCCGCCCGGAGTCCGGAAGCCTCGATTATCAATGCCGGCTCGATGCTTGAGGCCCATCGTCGTCAGCCGCACGTTTTCGCGAATCACCTGCTCGGTGGTCATCCCTTCAATCAGCCACGGGGCTCTTTGAAAGCGAAACTGCAGATCCTGAGTCCGAGTGGCCAGAACATTAACATGGTCGTAAGTATGATTCCCGACAGGATGGCCTTCTTTGGCCAGCTCAGTCAACCACGAGACATCAGGTTGTTCGAGTACTCGGCCGACACAGAAATAGTGGATATATCCGCCAGCCTGTTTGACTCTTCGCCCGGCTTCGACCGAGTAGGCTTTGGTGGCTTCGTTCAGATTTCCCTTCTCAAAGTTCCAATGCGTATCTTCCCAGGCCGGGAAGTTGGCGGACATTTCCAGATCCAGCGTGATTGCGATCTGCGCGGTTGATCGCTGCTTGATCGGTCGAGCCCCGGTAAAGCACAAGGCCGCCGCTGCCGAACTGGCCAGGAACCCTCGGCGAGACAAAGCTCTGTTAAACGTAACCTGCGAAGGCAGAGATGGACGGCTGATGCTCATGGAAATTTTCTCCGATCTCATGGAAAACGACAGAGCTGGTGCCTCGGGCGAGGCCGTGAGTTGGCAGGCAGGGACTTCTCGGTGGGAGTGCGGATCGGCATTAGTCTGGCAGAGAACCGCGCGGAAGTCACCAAAGAGCATCGTTTGTCCCCGGCAACCGCGCGTCAGGTTGCGGCCAGCCGGTTTTCTCAGGCAGGTTGTCTCGATGCGTTTGTTGAGATTCTGCTGTTTAGCGTCTTGCCAGAATCGTGCTGCTTGTGAGAATTCCCGGCCAGTTGATTGTCGCCGGTTCCCGCAAAACACAGGTTTTACTTCGTCAGCTCAGAGGCCCGCATCACCACGATGTCAGATCACTCCGTAATTGACTGTTTTCTTGATCAGGAGGTTAGTTCCTTTCAGCGCGAGGGCTATTTTGTCGCGCGGGGGATCATGCCGGGGAGTTACATCGAAACGATGAAGCAGATTACTCAGCGAGATCTGGCGGCCCATCAGGGTGATATCGAGTACGAAGCCGAACTGAATTATCCCGGCGCACCGCAATCGCTGGATGCTGAAGGTGGGCGGACCGCGCGAAGGTTGCGGCAGGCGATTAGTCGAGATCCCGTGTTCCTGAAGCTCGTCAGTGAACCGTTTCTTTTGAATCGACTCAAGCAGTTGCTGGGGCCACACATTGTGATGCCTCTCACGCACCATAACTGCATTATGACCAAGCAGCCTCGCTTCAGCAGCGACACCGGTTGGCATCAGGATACTCGCTACTGGTCGTTCACCAGTGGCGAACTGGTCAACATCTGGATCGCACTTGGCCCGGAGTCACCTCAGAATGGCTGCCTGCAGGTTCTGCCAGGAACACACACGGGCCCCGCGCCCGCGTCCTTACTGGATGAAGCGTTGTTTCTGCGAACGGATCTGCCGGAGAATCAGCCCTTGCTGAAAACTGCGAAGCCGGTGGAGTTACTTCCGGGAGATGTTTTGTTCTTCCATGCGCGATGCTTCCATGCGGCGACACGGAATTATTCGAACGAGACGAAGCAGTCGGTCGTGTTCACTTTTCGAGCGCTGGAGAATTCGCCGATACCGGGATCTCGTTCGGCGCAATGGCCGGAACTTCTGCTGTCTTGAGGAACCAGGCATAGACCTTGTCTTCGAACGGTGTCGCCTGACCCTGGCAGAATTTCAGGCGAGCGAACACTGGCTGAACAGCGATCTTTTGAAGACGAATGTTCCTCGTTATCATAGTGCCACAGAAAGGAATCCAGATGATGACGGATCGCAGGAATGGCCGCCGCTTTGCTGTCCCGGCTAACCGCAGACTGACGTGGGATCTTTTGACGTTTCATCGCGAGATTCCTCTTTGTGCGCATGACCGACAAATGGATTTGACTGCGACCTCCGAGGCCAGAAGCGAGTGTGCTCAGCGAATTTCGTGGCCCGCATTATTCATCAAAGCCTATGCCCTCGTGGCTCAGGAGATACCAGAACTTCGCCAGACCTGGTACATCTGGCCGTGGGCTCACATTTATCAGCACCCAACAAGTGTGGCCGCACTGACTGTCCACAAGGAATTGAATGGTGAACCGTGGCTTTTCTGGGGACTTTTTCGTTCGCCGGAACTGCAGGGTTTGCAGGAGATTCAGTCGACGATCGATCAACTCCAATCGCAACCCGCTGAGCAGGTTTTTCTGAATCAGTGGAGGTTGGCTCATTTGCCGACTTTTGTTCGGCGGATGCTGTGGTGGTGGAACCTGAAGATTGAGACGCGCAAGCGCGCCACCCGACTGGGGACATATTTCGTTTCAACCTTGTCCGGACAAGGCGTGGAGATTCAGTTGCCTCCGTCGGTTCAAACGGGATGCCTGACCTACGGACCACTTGATCAGCACAACATTTCTCGCGTTACGCTGGCGTACGACCACAGGATCATGGATGGCACCGTCGTTGCACGCGTCCTGAAACGTCTTGAGCGGGTGCTGAACGAAACACTGGTCGCCGAACTGAAGCTTGTGACACAGGCTACACCAGATCAGCGTGCCGCATGAATCGAACTTGAACGGTCTTTTGATCGAATTCTGAGCGGCTGCGTCAGCGAGCAGTTTTTTTCTGAAAACGCGGCAATGCTGACCTGTCAAGGCCGTTTTGGGTTCTGAAAACCCATTAAACCAGCAGTCTGTTGAATCCTGTCGGGGAAGTTGGACTAATATGCGTCCGGACAGAGTGGTACTCTCAGAAAGACGACACAGATATCATTCATGACAACAGCAGGTTCCGAAAAGACTCAGCAGACTCACCAGCGGAAGCGACGCAGAGCAGTGGCAAGGCGCTGGATGACGTGGCTGATCGTGCTCGGAGCCATTCTCGTCGGCGCTGGGCTTCTGACGTTTCATGTGTCGCTGTGGCGAGCCAGAGTCGCCATCGAAGAACGACGCCATGTGGCAGCGGATCGCTGGCTCAGTGTTGCACGCTACTGCTGGCCTTTGAACGGTGAATGGCACTTTCTCTCTGTGATCGTGAGCCGCAGGACGAACGACTTTGAAAGAACGAAAACAGAACTGAAGAATGCTCATGAACTTGGCTGGCCCGATCATGAACTGGAGCGTCAGCAATTGCTGGCCTGCGCGCAGACCGGACAATTCAATCAGGTGGGCCAGCGCTGGAGTCGACTGTTTCAGGACGCTGGCTCGGACGGTCCCGATTTGTGTCGAGCTTACATCAACTTCTTGATGACTCGATTTCAGCTTCATGAAGTCGCCACCATTGTGGACGGCTGGCGAAAGGACTTTCCTGAGGATCCGGGACCGTGGGTCATCGAGGGAATGATCTCCGCGAATCAGTTACTCTGGACCGACGCAGAGACCCGATTTCGAAAAGCCCTGGAACTGGATCCGACACTTGACGACGCACGGTTCCGGCTTGCCGAAACTCAGATACGGCAACTGAAGTTCTCTGAGGCCGAATTCAATCTGAGCGCTTTGACCAGCCGGACTCCGGAAGTCATTGCATCGCTGGCCCACTGCATGGCTCAGCAGGGACGACTGGACGAAGCACTTGCTTCACTTCAGTCGGCAAATGAAAGCACTCCTGGAAACGTCGGGGTCCTTGCGGAGCTGGGGCGTCTTCAATTGATGCAGGGCGATTATGCCAGCGCCTTAGCGGCCCTGGAAGACGCCTTGAAGATTCAGCCGGAGAACACCGAGTTTCGCTATGCGTATGCTCAGGCTCTGCGAAATTCCGGTCGCGAGACAGAAGCCATTGAACACTTTGATCGCGTCAATCAAGCCACAACAGCTTTGCGAGATCTGGCACGGATCACGAGACAGGTGGTTTCCGATCCGGAGAATATCGAAGCTCGCTTCAAGGTGGCGGAGATCACGTGGAGATGGAAGTCTCGACGTGATGGCCTTGCATGGCTGCTCAGCGTTCTTGATTATGAGCCGAATCATCGAGCCACTCATGCTCTTCTGGCGGAACATTACTCCGAAGTCGGAGACAGTCAGAAGGCTGAAGCGCATGCCCAATTGAGCCGCGGAGAGTAATCCACGTGCATTTAATTTTCCCACGTCCCCGGCGAAGCAGATCTTCGCGTTCTTCCCGGAGCCGCGACTTCTCGACCACGTTCTGCCAGCGTTTTGACAAACTGCGGCGCAGGCTGAGCCCGGCATGTTGCAAGGGTGGCCCGCGCGGCGTTGACGACAACTTTGCCGACGATAACTTTGCCGACGAACTGTACGCCGATGCCTCAGAAGCAGACGACCGTCGTCACGGAGATCGCGGCTTGGCGCGAATGCTGTGTCTTTACTTGAGCGTGTTGCTTTTGGTCGTTGAAGCGGGATGCAGTGATTCGTTGGAGACAAAGAAGTTCAACAGAGACGAGACGACGAACCAGTCAGAGAGTTCCCCAAAGTCGCCCACACAACCGGATTCGGAGATTCGCCTGTCGGAAATTACGCCGGATTGCGGGCTGCATTTTGTGCCACGCACGGGCCAGGAGGATGGACGCCTTACAATTCTTGAGAGTCTTGGAACGGGTGTCGCCGTCGTTGATATTGATCGAGACCAGAACCTGGATGTCATCGCCATCGGCGGGGGAACGTTTGATGCTGACGGGATTCCTCAGGGCGAAAAGAATGGCGTCTTTCGCCAGAGAGAGGCATTACGGTTTGACAGCGTAAGTGACAGTACGGGGCTGTCTGACAACTCCCGGTATACGCACGGAGTTTCCGCAGGAGACTGGAACAACGACGGATTTGAAGACGTTCTGATCACCGGCTTTCGTTCAATCCGGCTGTTCCAGAACTGCGGCGATGGAACGTTTGAAGATGTCAGCTCTGCCGCGGGCTTTCCGCAGGACTTATGGTCGACCAGTTCTGCGTTCCTTGACGCCGACAACGATGGAGACCTGGAGTTTTACATTGTCAATTATGTGAACTGGAGTCCGGAGAATAATCCCGAATGCCATATCAATGGGCATCGCGATGTTTGCGCACCCGGCAGTTTTGCTGCCATCTCGGATCTGCTTTTCGATAACAACGGCGACGGGACGTTTCAAAATATCACACAAACAGCAGGACTAAACGAAGGTGGCAAAGGGTTGGCGGTGATCTCAGGGGATGTGGATCTGGACGGCGATACGGATCTCTATGTCGCCAACGATACGAACGCAAACTTTCTCTACCTTAATGATGGCCACGGTCACTTTACCGACAACGCATTGGTGGCCGGGTGTGCTTTGGGGCCGACCATGGACGCTGAAGGCAGCATGGGAGTCGAGTTTGCGGATTTTAATCAGGATCGGCTGCCTGACATCTGGGTGTCAAACTACGAGAACCAAAGCTTTGCTATGTATGAGAGCCGTGCTCCAGGTGTTTTTCAGCACGTGAGCGCGATCAGGGGAATTTCGGCGGTGGGCCGACTGTTTGTAGGCTTTGGCACCGGAGCGTTCGATGCAGACCTTGATGGCGACCAGGACATTTATGCGGCCAACGGACATGTGATGTATGGTCAGGAAATGCGCCCGGCGCCGCAATTGCCGCTCGTGTACGAAAATCTCAACGGAATGATGTTTCGGAATGTCGCGTCATTGACGGGGTACTATGGCAATCAGGTTCATATGGGACGAGGTGTCGCGATTGGAGACCTTGATCAGGACGGCCGAGCTGATCTGACGATCGCGCATTCCAACGAGCCACTTTCGGTACTTCAGAATACGACGACGAC
>JBIIIF010000105.1:0-20735 GCA_044235005.1 Planctomycetaceae bacterium
TGGCCCACATCATAAGTGGCCGCACAATCGGGATGGATACACTGCTGAAATGCAACTGACATGGAAAACCAGAATGAAAAAGGAACTCGTGAGTAACGCCGGTCTCAAGTGCCGTAGCGTAGAGCCGGAAGCAGGCTAATGCCAGACGATTGCTGCTCAATTGCCTGAGCAGCCCACCCCACAAGCCTCGCCATCACGACCACAAGGGACTGCCGATCGGCGGGAATATCCAGCAATGTCATCAGACGAGCCGCCGCCCAGTCCGTCGTGGGAACTCGCTGCTCCTGAGCCTGCAGCTTTTCCAGGCGAGCCGCAGCGGCTTCCACGCGGATTCTGTCGATACTTCCCAGCATTGTGCGACAGGTTTCTGTCAGCAAAGGGGCACGATTGTCCTCTGAAGCGGCCGCAAAACCGAACGGCATTGGCTGACCTTCTCGCCGTCGCCACCACGCCTCAACCTGTCCCGGATTCAGGAATCCTTTCAGCAGATCGCTGGTCCACAGAAACGGGTCGTTCCGAAGTTGAGAAACAAACAAGGAGGCCGCGGACTGCAGCACAGGAAGAATGTGAGATGTCGTGCTGGCCGCAAACCTCGCCGTAAAGCAAGCCGGGCGCATCTCAGTGAGACATTCACAAATCATCAACGCATTCATCGCTGCATCTTCTGCGGCCGAAGGACGCTCTTCGGTTCCTCGCAGTCGACACAACAAACGCCCGGCCCAGGTGAGCTCTGCTTCATCGGCAGACAGTTGTGTCGAAGAGAGTGCCGCGATGTCTGTCGAATCTCCCAGCGCGGCAGAAATAATCAAAGGCAACTGCGCCAGCAAACGAAGCACGCGAGTTTTAGCGCTTTCGTCATTGCTGTCGCATGGAGTTGGATCAAAAAATGAAAGCAGCGAGAGACACAGAGGAAACAAATCCAGCGGCCTCGCGCCAACAGGGAGTCGTGCCAGAATTTCAGTGGTCGACTCATCAATGACCGCAGAGTCAGCAATGATGGAACTGCAGTCCGCCATTTCTTCTTCAGTGGGCAGATTCTGATGCAGCAGAAGCCAGATGACATGCTCAAATGAGTACGTCTGGATCAGGTCTTCGACCGCATGTCCGCAGTAATGCACTCCTGCGTCGCCATAGGTCAACAGATTGGTCGTGCCGCAGACAACATCCGTGAGTCCGCGTGAGCCTGCCGTTTCGTTTCTGCGAATATCATCCACCAGACGTCGCAGCCCATTCACAAGATGAGCCGCTGGCTGTGCTGATCGATCCATAAAGTCAGATTCCCTTCCTCTTCATGAACACGAATCCGTCCTGGGCCTTCCGCCATCAGCCACTCCGATGGAACTCTTTTCCATCATGGCTGTCGACAGCGTTCATTGAAGCGCCCCCATGGCCAAACTCTACCGAACAAAATGCCGGCTGGGAACCGAACAGCCCATGATGCTAATCTGGATGAACAGGGCAGTTCTGAAAGAGGCGATTATGCGCGGCGCTCGTGAATAATTGGCAGAAACTCGCCAGCGGTCGGTTGACTTAATCGCCCGCGACCCTGCGTCGGGGGTTTACCGGCTTTTGCACCCGTCGAGACTGCAACATTGTTCGTGGTGCAAACCGCTCGCAGGCCCCTGAGGCAGGCTCAGGGGGGGATCAACATCGCATCAACGCTGCGCGGCTGATGAGGTCAGATCATCATCACAGCAACTCAAACGGCACTTCGCCGCCCGGAACGAGATGTGTCGGGCGACCGGTCAGGTCGACAATCGTATCATCCACTTTGAGCCCCATCGCCTGATAAACAATCGCGCAGAAGTCTTCCACGCCAATCTTACGGTCTGTCGGGAATTCCGCTTTGTCGTTCGTTGCACCGATAACCTGCCCATGACGATAACCACCGCCGGCCAGCAGGATGCTTTGAGCCTGTGGCCAGTGATCTCGCCCGGCGTTGTCGTTGATTCTTGGCGTGTGTCCGAATTCTCCAGCCACAACGACCAAGGTGTCATCCAGCATTCCGCGTTCAGCAAGATCCTGAATCAGTACTCCAACCGCGCGGTCATGGCGAGGCAGCTTATCGTTCAACGCTCCGGTGATATTCGAATGATCGTCGAAGTAACCCGTGTTCAAGGAGACATAGCGAACTCCAGCCTGAATCAGCCGCCGAGCCAGCAAGGCCTGTTCGCCCCAGCCCGCACCGTATCGTTCTCGCAATGCAGCGTCTTCTTCCGTCACATCAAACGCGCGGCGAACGCGGCCGGAGAGAACCAGATCCATGGCCTGATGATCGACGGCATCCATCTGCTCGAACAGTCGATTGCGATCAATTTGTCTCTTGAGACCATCGAGCTGTCCGCGAAGAGAAACTCGATCCATCATGCGATCGCGAGACAGACCATCGGTGAGTGAAAAGCTCTTGTGATCACCGGTTGGCAGTTGACCGGCTTCATTGCCATAGCTGAAGTCTCCGTAGCGGAATGGATTCGTGTTGACTCCCAGCCACGCTCCACCATGAAAGCCGAAACCTCCGTCGTTCATGTTGACGTTGGCGAGGGCTCCGGGTTGAGTTGGTCCAAGCAGATGTGACGCGACAGCTCCCATTGAAGGATTACGCGGTTTGCGATCACTGCCGTTGGCACCGAGACGACCAGTCAGCATCCAATGAGCCGCTGCCCAGTGATCGCCGTTTCCGTGAGAGAAGCTCCGAATGACCGTGCACTTATCCATCACCCTCGCGTGTTCTGGCAGAAGTTCGCAAACTTCCAGACCCGGCAGTGACGAAGCGATCGGCGAAAATGGTCCGCGATATTCTCGAGGAGCCGCGGGCTTCATATCGAAGGTATCAAGCTGTGAAGGACCGCCATGCATCCAGACCAGGATGACCGATTTCTTTGATCGTGCAGAGGGATGGACGAGGCCCGACTGTTCGGCCTGCAGCAAACCCGGCAGTGAGAGACTAAATGTACCCAGAGATCCGATTTGCAGCATTCGTCGACGAGAGACTCCGTCACAGAGATGACGTTGCCCTGAGGGCTGACTGACGATGTTGAGCACGGGAAAACTCCGAGGATTCGCGGCGGGTGATGTCGTTTGGCGGGATTTTTTTCAGTTCGCGGCGACGATTGAGGCGACCGTCCACAGGCATCCTGCGAATACCCAGCCTCAATTCACACCGCGCGGTCAAAGTTCACTTCGAATGTACTCGATCAGAAACTGAACGCAAATCCGGAATTCGGACAGTCCCGGACATTGTGCCGGATCTGCTCGCGCTGACTGAAAAAACGTTAGGGCGATGTTATGATGTCTGGAAGCCGCGAACGTTTTGTGTAGGTCCTTTCTGCCGGAAAGGACTGTGTTTGGTAGGTCCTTTCTGCCGGAAAGGATCTTCGATTTGCCGTAAGGCGAACCCAAGTGCGTATGTTGACCAGCATAGCGGCCTGTTACGTTTCATCTCGTTCACTCAGGTCGCGGCGAGCCGCGAAGTCCTCCTCGGCAAGGAGGACCTACAGAAACGCCGTGGAATTTTTCGGGCTTGTATGTCCTGCTGCGTATTGCATCGACTCCTTGATTTATGACTCAAACCATCCCGCCTGCTGTGGCTGACATCGCTTTACGACTTGTGGACACGATCCGTTCGTATGGTCCGGTCGCTGTTGCATTCTCCGGTGGAGTCGACAGCGCGGTTGTTGCGAAGGCGGCATTTGAGGCGTGGGGCTCTCAGGCCGTGGCGGTGACAGCCGTCAGTCCGAGTCTTGCCGAAATCGAACGCACGATTGCTCGTGAAGAAGCCGAGAGAATCGGCATTCGTCACATCGAGATTTCCACCAATGAGTTTTCTCGCGACGAGTATCGGCGCAATGCGGGTGATCGATGTTTTTACTGCAAGGATACTCTGTATTCACTGGCTGCGGAGAAGCTGGCCGAGCTGCAGGTTGTGTTAATCGTGAACGGGGCAAACGCTGACGATCTGGGCGATCATCGTCCCGGAATGAAAGCCGCTGCCGATCACGGGATCCGCAGTCCGTTGATTGAATTGAATCTCAACAAGTCGGATGTCCGCAACCTGGCGCGATACTGGGGTTTAAGTGTTTCCGAGAAACCCGCCGCGCCGTGTTTGGCCAGTCGAGTTGCGTATGGCGTAGAGGTCAATGAAGAACGAGTCTCCAGAATTGAACAGGCCGAAGCGTTCCTGCGCGAGCTTACGGGGATCTTGGAGTTTCGAGTGCGACTCGAAGCAAATGAGCTGGCAAGAATCGAAGTGCCGGTGGATCAGATTGCGAGGATTTTTGTCGCAGAGACTCGGCAGGCACTGGTGGAGCGTTTTCGAACGCTGGGGTTCCGGTCGGTTACGATCGACTTGGAAGGATTTCGATCAGGAAATCTCAATGCGGCATTGTCGCTGGTGCAGCTCGGGGCGAAGTGATCGACGAAGCTATTCGTCTTTTTTGAACCAGGCTACGCCGCTGGGTTTATGATCAGTCCGAACGTCGTGGACGAACGTCATTCAGCAGAAAAGCCCCGGTTGGCCGTGTGCCAGCGGCGAACCGGGCTGGAAACGATGTTTTGGTCCGTTGCGTCGGGCTGAGTTTCGCAGCGAAGCTGCGGCAGCATTTAGCCCCAGGCTTCAGCCTGGGGTGGGAGGCGAAAACACGATCCATCAGCCGTTTCACGGCTTAATGTTCATTTTAAAACGTACTCGCCCAGGCTAAAGCCTGGGGCTACTCGCTGCCGCCTCTACGAGGCGAAATCAGAGCGATAGTTGTCCCACTGAATCTCGTTAAATACCAAATGTTTGACACCTCAGAACAAGCCCCTTTTTGTGGCATGTCGAACTTACGACTACGCCACCGGGGGAGGCCCGGTGGCGGAATGACTTGGCGGGGTTGCTGGGTACTCAATAAAAAAGCCCGGCACGATTTACGTGCCGGGCTCATTGATCGTCGGTTGCCGTTTGGCGGCTGCCCTATTTCTTCTTCAGCGTCTGCATGTAATCCACGACGTCGGCAAGTTCCTGAGTTGTCATGGTCTTTTGCAGGTCAGCAGGCATGAGGCTGATCTTTTGTTTGACCAGCTCTTCGACCTCTGACTTCGGGATGGCCCGGACGAGAGCGTCGTCACCCTTGATGCTGACTTCGGCATCGGTGTTAGACACCAGCAATCCGTTCAAAGTCGTGCCGTCGGTTTTGACGACGGTCCAGAGTTCGAAGTTGTGACTGATGCCGGCACTTGGATAAAGCACCGATTCAAACATCGCTTCGCGGCTGAGCTTGCTGCCGATCTCGGTCAGGTTCGGCCCAATCTCGCGGCCCATGCCGTCAACGACGTGACATTTGTGACATGTTCCGGTCGAGAAGTACACCATCCGGCCGTTCGCCACATCGCCTTTCAGTTTTGCGAGTTCGCTGATTGGCGGAGTCGGCATGTTGTCCTTCGATGGAGGCAGCGGGAACAACCGCTGAGCTGCCTCGCGAGCGTTTCGGTGCGGAGAACCATGCAGAGCCGCCGCCGCGGATTGCTCCAGTTCCGGATCGAGAGACTTTTCGTCAACAAGCTTCACCAATTCCATCGCCGCATTACCAGCCTTCGAAGCCGCTTTGACTGCAGCTCGACGGACGTCGATGTTCACTTCTGTGTTCTTGACAACCGGCAGCAGCAGGCCACTGATTGCACCATTCTGCGAATTACCAAGAGCGGCTGCAGTGGCAATGGCTGCAACTGTATCCTTGTCGGTCAAACCGGTGTTCAGCAGACTCCACTGCTGAAGCTCAAGGAGTGCCGTGATCGCTTCTACGCCGAGCTGCTCCGAAGGGTGTTGCTGAGCTAGTTGCAAAAGTTCCGGGAGTCGATCTGTCAGGTTGAAACGCTTAACAAGCTGAATGTACTGGGCTGTACCCTGAAGATCCGAAAGCGTCTTTTCCAGAGCTTTTTTCGCTTGTGGATTAGAAGAAAAGTTGGTGCCGCTGAGGCGAGCCAGTACTTCCGCTGTGACGATTAATCTATGAGATTCCTTGATGGAATTGAGCTTGTCCGTTTCGAGTAAAGAGACGACCTGTTCGGCAACGAGATTTTTTGGTTGAAAATCCAGTGCTCGGAAATAGGCGAGAGTATGTGCTGCGGCGTGTTCGTTGTCAGAAGATGCCTGCTTGCCGATTTCATCGACGATTTCGCGGGCAGACAATTCCGCGCGACTTCGCCAAATCAGATTCTCCATGACTTGCGCAGATTCTTCGTTGCGGGGTAACCTCTTTGCGGTCGCACGCATGCAGGTGTCCCATTGGCCTTCAGCGGCCGAGCCCAAGGCTTCAAGATACCAGCGATCGTGAGATGGAAGCTGAACCGCGAGGATTGCCCAAATTTCAGGCTTTTTCGGAGACTTTAAGTGTCGCAGAGCAATCGCACACTCGCGGCGCACCGCGAGAGAACTGTCTTCTGCAAGTGTTTCCAGCAGGGTATCCAGCCCGCTGTGTTCCATCCGCCGAGCCAATCGAATCCCCGTGATTCGCATGTCCTTGTCTCTGTCTGCAATCGCAAGGTCCAAATACTTCTGAGTCTTCCCTTCGATCTGACCCAGCAACCACAACGCACGTGAGCGGAAGCGTGGATTCGGGTCGGATTCAAACATCTTCGCCAGTACGGCTTCAGCCGCGGCACCGGATTCTTTCAGTTTGGTGAAGGCCAGATATCGAGTTGCCGTGTTCGGGCTCCTCAGAGCTTCGGCGGCACCTTCGACCGTTGAAAAGTCGTGCTTCGGAACGGAATACTTCTGACCAGGTAATGCGACTCGGAACAAGCGGCCTCGATCAACGTCGCCCTGGCGATGGCCACCAACGCCCGGATCGTACCAGTCGGCCACGATCAAAGATCCATCCGGAGCCACGCAGACATCCGATGGACGGAACCACTGGTCGCGAGTCCCATTCAGGATGTCATTGATCTCAGCCTTGTAGCCAGCTCCATCGTCGGTCACCGCATAGCTGCGAACCACGTTTGGACCGGCATCGCAATGGATGAGCTGATTGATGAATCGCTCGGGCAGTTTGTCGCCTTCGTAGATCAGAATGCCGGTCGGTGAGCCCGCTCCTGTCTGAAGCAGATTCGGAACAACACCCGGATCGTTCAGATGCCAGTGGCGGCGAGGAATCTCTTCTTCCATATTCGTGCGAGGCGTCTGCCAGCCGGCTCCGGTGAGTTCGTCCTTGTACCCGTAGTTGCCGTATTCCATCACATAATTGATACGAACGCCTTTGTTTCCGTCGTCATCGTTGTCGGACTGCCAGACCGTGCCGAAGCTGTCGACGCACAGTTCCCAGTTGTTGCGGAAATTCCAGCCGAGCGTATCGACTTTGCTGCCGTCCAGTTCGCAACGGAACGCCATGCCTTCCTGATACGGCTTGCGAGCGGCTCGCACTTCGTTACCAGCAACGTCGACGACGATTGAACCATCCGGATTGTGTAGTTCTTCGCCACTGTTGCCGAAGTTAAAGTAGAGTCGACCATCAGGGCCGAACGTGAAACTGTGAATCCCGTGGTCGTGCTGAGTGCCCTTGATGCCCGTGAAAAGCACTTCCTTGCGATCGGCTTTGGAATCGCCGTTATCGTCGTAGAAGCTGAATACGCTGTCGCCCGCGGAGACGATGACTCGATTGCCCAGCACGCAGACTCCGTGAGCCGAATCGATGTCGCGGCCCTGATAGAACACTGTTTCCTTGTCGGCCATACCGTCGCCGTTGGTGTCTTCCAGAATCAGAATGCGGTCACCTTCGACTCGCTCAGCATTGTTGCCGTTGGCGAAGCGTCGATAGTTAACGACTTCGCAAACCCAGATACGACCAAGATGATCGACATCGATGTTCGATGGGCTGAGCAGCATCGGTTCGGCGGCGAAGAGTTGCAGTTCAACGCCATCGGTCACATCCAGTCCCGCAACAGCGTTCTCTGGCGTGCGATCGACAGGAGCATTCTGTCCGATCGGTCCCGGAGCAGACGTGTAAACAAAGAACTGCACACTGCTGCCCATCCCCTGATCGCTGCCGCCGTTGTCGATGCCCGCTCGAGCAACGAACTTGTCGTAACCTTCCGGCAGTTCAAAGTGGATGATCGAATTGGCATGAGTGCCAATTCCGAACTCAACCGGCTTGCCAGCGATTCTCAGGTCGCCTCCGTTGACGTTCTTATTGACACCGACATTCCCCCAGTCGGCGGATGCGTTCTTCCATTTCAGATCGGTGAGTTTCATCTCACCTTTTGGCCCAACGAGTTTTGGCTCGGCCCAATTCGCCCAGTCGCTGCCGAAGCCATTGCCGCCGTCGGTCACGACGAGGTACAGATTCTTCTGTCCCTTGATGTCAGCTTCGATCTTTGCTGCGTGTCCAGGGGTTTCTGTGCTGACAATCGAGGTTGAAGCAATCGGTTTCGGAGGATCTGCAAGACACGCTTGATTTGCGAGCGCAGAAACACCCAGTGCGGCCGCGAGATATCTCGCGGAAAGACCGGCAGTGGCACGATGGAAAAAGTTCACGGCGGGAAACCTCCAGTGGATCAGGTGGGAATGCAAGGTTCTGTGTTGCGTCCGAGAATGCTGGTGGCCGAATTGGGAAGGTCGACCTCTTCTGCAGTAAGGCAGACGCAACGTTAGTGGCGGATTTGACCAACACCGACTGCGATACTCAATTGAAACCGCGATTTTTGTGGATACGTTCGAGGCGGCGGCTGATGGAAAGTTCGCTGCTGCTTCGAGGGTCGGGAGGGCGTATGGTTAGCCTATTTTGCGGGACTGGCAGAAGTGTTCCAGTCCGAGCACTCGGTACTCGAAGCCTGTTCGCGGCGCTCTTTCGACGAAGTTGAGAAACTTTCCAGCAAACAGATTGCACTTCTGCAAATCCTGCCGAACTCAAAGGCATACGGATTGTTTTATGGAGATTGCGATTGTTCGGCGCCCAAAAATGCCGGAGCAGGTCGCTTCGCTGGAAGGAAGTCGCATGCGACTCAAACGGATTTCCCTGTTTGCCATGTTGTCGTTGGCTCTGGCTAGTGGCTGTTCGGCCAGCCGAAACGCGATCACTCCACTGCGAGATCGCGATGATCACGGCGCCTTGCCACCACGACATGACCATGAATATTCACCGGGTACTGAAGATTCGGACGACTTTCAGAATCCACCCGAAAACAATGGGCCACTGGAGCCTGTTCCTGCACCGCCAGCCTTTGGCGTGTCACGTGTGAAGAGCGTTGGCTGGATCAAGGACCTGGGCGCAAAACTGCATCGCAAGCCCGCCGCTCACCCTTCGCAATGCACTGATGAACTATCATGCTCGGATCAGGAGCTTGTCGGCAAATGCTCGGCTCTTGATCCTTGTGTGACCGAATCGGATTGCGTGACGGAAACACCTGAAGCCTGCTGTGAAGAGCGAGCCTGTGATTCCGCGCCACCACGGCGGACCAGCAAGTTCAAGAGATTCCATCGATCACTGCCGGGCGCATTTCCTCACGCGGAACCTCATGCTTATAAACCGGAATGCAGCCCGTTGGTGGCTGAACCAGAAGCATGCGGCACACTGAAACGAGAAGTTCCAACTCCAGCGTATCGAGTGCCATGCGGCGAACCGATTGTTCAGCCGGGCTGTGCGGCACCGGGTTGCGGGACAATTGAAGATCGAGCGATTCTGCATTCCGAGCGAAAACGAGAATGTCTCGCGGATCCTCTGCGAGACTCCGTGGTTGATAGTACAGATCCGGGTTTGATTACACCGGCCGATATTCAATCCGGACATGGCGGAGATGCAGCGGTGTTCGAAGGGATCCCCGTGATTCCTCAGTCGCCCGGCGAAGTGTTTGTGCCGGAGCAAATCAACAATCCTCCCGTTCAGGACGCTCCGGTCATACCGGCTCCGCAGGGAGTTCCAGCAGCACCGGGCTCATCAAGTCGGATTGTTGAGCCACCAGTTTGGCCGGGGCTGCGAAACAAATCCGGAGTCACATCGGTCTCCCGTTCGACGGTGCTCAATTCGCCCGTGATTAGTTCGCCGACCGAAAAGAGGATTGCGGGAGATCTACCTGCGGTCATCCCGGCGGGTAAGAAGTAGTCGCCAAGGTGATTTGACGCCAAGCCTTTATTCTTCAGTCAAGAGTAAGTCCTTTCGCAGACTTTGTCCTGGGGCCGTGTTACAGACACGAACGACCCCCATTTTAATCGCGGCACCGATCTGGAAAAATATCCAAAGGTAGTGCTCGATCAACCGGTCTTAATGTGCACGGAACGCAGGATAGAGCCCTCGCCTGCAGCAAGATTTCGAGCCCCGCTTTGCCGAAAGAGCATACACTTTATCAGAACACTATTACGCCACCATGCACTAAACTCGTTGACCGCCCTGCCGCGATGTCAGTAAACTAATACATCGGATGTGTAGAAACTGGAGACGGGCGATATGAGCATCAGAGAAATAGATCTCGCGCAATTTAATGACTTTGCTCGTCAGCAGATCGCGGCTGGGCGTGGGGATGTTTCTCTGACATCGCTCGCCGAGCAATGGGAACTCCGTCAACATTCTGGAGAGCTTAAGAAGCTTTCCTCGCAACAGGATTCTCGAGTGGCCAGAGCTCGAGCGTACGTCGATGAACTCGCTCGACAGCAAGGAGTGGTCCAGATTCGGACGGCTGAAGAGTTGCGTTTCGATTTCTTGAATTCGGAAGCTGAACTTGAGGAGTTCCTGGCGGCGGTCAATGCGGGGCGCAGGGATGACCATTTCCGGGATCCGCTGAATGACTGAATCCAACATCGTAGTGGATACAGACGCCGTTTCATTTCTCTTTCGCGGCGACAGTCGCTGCCAGTTTTATTTGCCGTACATTTTGAAGCATCGCAGCGTTATTTCGTTCATGACGGTCGCGGAACTCGAATACGGGACTCTTCGGGCCAACTGGGGCGAGTCGCGGCGGCAGTTGCTCGCGGATTTTCTTCGCAGGCACTTCGTGATTTTCAATCAAACCTCAGATCTCTGCAGCGTTTGGGCGACGTTACGAGTTGAAGCAGAACGTAAAGGACGCCATCTCAGTAATTCTGATGCGTGGATTGCTGCCACAGCCGTATTGCTCGACGCACCTCTGCTTACACACAACCGCAAAGACTATGAGTCCCTTGACTCGTTGCAGTTGATCTCCTCGCAGAACATCTCGCCATCTGAGTGAAGCAGACTGAACTCATCTCCCCCATCAAATCTTGCTGGTGGGGCAACCTTCAGTTCTCGTCAAGCACCCGATTGGGATTGTCAGCAACGGTCACAGAAGGAACGCCGGGACTGCGGACGGAGGCGAAGTAGCGGTTGTCGCGAATCCAGTCTTCACGGGAATAAGAAATCACCGACGAGTCAGTCTCGCGGACTTCAATATGAGATAACCGGAATCCCATTTCGGTGATCTCGGTAAACATCATCCACGCCAGATTTTCGACGCTGGTCGGTCCGTTGAAGAGCTTCATCTTGAAGTTCTCACCAGTCCGCCGGCAATGATCCTTAAGTGTTTCGTAAAGCGGGTCGTGGATGTTGATCAGCATGCCGTGATCGTAGAGCGATTTCAGCCAGGGTTCGACTTTTTCATCAAACGCACCAAACAACGTGCTGATATCTCCGTCGCGTTCAACTTCAAAGAAGCAACGCAATCCGTATCGATGACCATGCAGATTGCTGCACTTGTCCATCAATGTCTCATTGCGATGAGCCGCGTAGAATTTGTACTCTTTCTGAATGATCACAACGGACTCCGGCCGATCGACTGTGGGATAATGCTCAGGGTTCTATAACTGCGACGATTGCTGATCCGCAGTCTGATTCGCCTCTGCTTTCTTCCACTGAGAATAGGGCACTCCGGATTCCGAGGCAAGCATCGAAACCAGACGTTTACTGTTCGCCAGACAGTATGGCATTAATCAGGCCTTCTGCATCTTCCACCGGTTTTGGGAATTTGTCATCCCAGCTCACCATGCCCGTGGCATCGACCAAAAAAGCTCCTGGAGTAATCCTCGCGGGCCCGGTTTCTCCCTGAGCCAGTGCTGCTCGGCCCCAGGCGAATGTGCAGGATCCCGGTTGCCCGGCCAGAGTATCCCGAAGGATCGGAAATGGATACGAAAGAGTCTGTCTCTTTTGCTCGGGATTCAACGGTGTCGAAATCGCAAACGTCATGACCTGAGACTTCTTCAACGCGCCGTGCACATCCTTCAGACGCTTAAGCATCGGGTCCGCGTCAGGTCCCGCGGTGGGATCGAAGAAGTACAAAAGTACCCGGTGTCGCCCGACATATCCTCGCAGTTGAATCGGTCGATTATTCTGGTCCAGGAGTTGAAACTCCGGAGCCGGACGGGCATTCAGAGACTCCAACGACACGTTTTCTCGCTCTCGCGGATTCGCGATTCGCCATGAGGTTGCTCCACCGACGATCAGCAGCAAACAGAGAAGAATGAGGAAACGAGGTTTCATAAGAGACTTGCGCGAGGGTGTGTCGTAACGATTCTGACGAGTTGACATATTCTAGCGACACGATGCGATCTGGCATCCGACTCTCTGGGAAACATGGTCCAGCATCATCAATGTGTTGAGCTAGGTTAGCGTGATGCTCGCAACCTCATCGCCGGACTGTGAGTCCAAATGCGTTTGCTGCGGGCATGGACAACCATCGTACCGCAAAACCAGTTCGCACGGTGATCGTGTGGAACGGGTCTTTCAGACTCTCTCGATATGTCAAACGACCATTCTTCCGCAAATCCTGCCTGGCTGACACGCGGCATTATCCTGCTGCTGGGGCTTGTGGCTGCCAATCTTTTAGCGTGGCGAAGCATCGAACCGGATCTCTGGGGCCATATTCAGTATGGCGAAGACTGGTTGCACGCCGGACAAATGCCGACGACCGCGACACATACGTATTCAACACCCGATCAACCCTGGGTCAACCACGAGAATCTTTTCGAACTCGCCGTCGCGCTGGGGCAAAGGACGATCGGCGGACTCGGATTGATGATCTTCAAATGCGTCGCGGGGCTATGGCTGCTGTGGACGATGGTGCGAACTGCTCAGCAGCGGGGAGTTGCGACGCTGGCGGCTGTTGTCGCGATGATTCCGGTCGCCTGGGGACTTAGTGAATTCTGGCTCGCGCGGCCGCAATTGTTCAGCTTCATTTTTTGTGGCCTGATGTTTCTGGCGGTTGAGCGCGCGTTTCGAAACTGGCATACCGAACAGCGAGTCGCATTTGGGTGGCTTTGGCTTTGCATTCCGTTGATGACGATCTGGACAAATTCGCACGGTGGCTTTGCTGCGGGATTGTGTGTGCTGCTGGCCATTCTGGGACTGCGATCGATCGAACTGTTGTTGAAGCGCGGCGTTGCCTGCTGGAAAACGATCGCACATTTTTCGACCATCGGAGTTTTCGCCATCCTGTCGGTACTGGTGAATCCTTATGGCTATGAGTTGCCGTATTGGATGATTGTCTCGCTGAGCCAGCCACGTCCGGAGGTTTCTGAATGGGCCAATATTCTTGACGGCGGAGTCACGGTAATTCCATTTACGGTGTTATCGCTGCTCACCATCGCAAGTCTCTGGTTGACTCGCCACCGCCGTGACTGGGTTGAACTGGTTGTGCTCGGATTGATTGCGGTTCAAACGCTGGGGCATGTTCGGCATCTTGCCTTCTTCGCGATCGCATTCGGTTATTGGATGCCTCAGCATCTGATTTCACTGTGGCATCGGCTGGTGGAATGGCGTCCCACTTTGGGAGTTCAGCAGGAACTTACACCGCGAGCTGTCCGCTTGTTAACGGCCGAGGTCGCGATTGTTGCGGTGGCGTTGATGGGGCTGCTGGGATATTCGTTTGCGACGTTTGGAGTTGATCGCAGCCTGTATCCGGTTTCAGCGATCGAGTTTATGGCCGAAGAGAATATCTCCGGTCGACTCGTCGTGACCTTCGACTGGGCACAATACGCTCTCGCTGCTCTGGCTCCGGATACGACGGTTGGTTTCGATGGACGCTATGACACGTGTTATCCGCAGGTTGTTGTTGACATCAATTTCGATCTGTTGTTCGGCAATGATATGTCGCGACGCTATCGCGGCAAGGAATCAGGTCCTGTGGATTCAAATCGAGTACTCGAATTCGGCGATCCGAATCTGGTCTTGATGGATCGAATTGCCGACCCGCCCGCAGTGGCCTTCCTTGATCAGCATGCAGACTGGAGTCGACTCTATAGCGACGGTCGCTCCGTATTGTGGGGACGCAGGTCCGTATTTGATGATCCCGCGTCACCAGCTTTCGTGCCTGAGTATCGTCGACGGTTCAGTGATGAAATGCCGAACGGGATTGCTCAGTGGCCTGGCTTTCCCGGACGAACGGGGCGGGATGCCTTTTCTCCGGACGTTGCTGCTGCAGTCTCCTCTGCTCGAGCGAATTCGACCAGGCTGACTTCTGCTGGTGTGCCAAAGAATTGAATCTGAGCGGTGCTTTCGGTCGCTGCTTTCCGATTAATGTTGTTGGTCCTGTTACGGATCGGCTTCCTTTCTCGATTTCGTCTCGTTGACGGCCATCCGTTAGGCCTATAGCCTCTCTCTGAGTGCAGATGCTTGGTTTGCTGCTGCCGGGACTGTCGATCAAATGTATTGGGCAAGATCTCATGACGACACGGAAGCGACAGCATCGGTGGGTGTTTCGCGGACTTTACGCGGTTTACTTATTGGTACTGCTGATTGTTGGCTACCGAGGTTTTCTGTGGTGGTCTTATTCCGTGCCACCGACGGACCTGACGAATCGAGTGGATGCGTACCAACTGCACTACAGTGAGCTGTTTACGCGCGGAATCCTGCAATCACGAAGAACCTCAGGTGAACTGAACATTCTGCTTCTGGGAGCTTCAGTCGCGGAGCAAACCGGAGGAATTCTGGAATCAAAACTTACCGCAGCGGCCGGAATCCCGGTGCATGTTCACAATGCCGCCGTTTCGGCTCATACGACTCAGGATAGTTTGAATAAGCTGGAATGCCTGATCGAACGCGGGGCAGAGTTTGATCGGATCATGATTTACCATGCTATCAACGATGTTCGCATGAATTGCGTTGCGGCTGACGATTTTCGAGATGACTACTCGCACTGCAGCTGGTATGCGGCCTTCAATCGAAAGAAACAGACGGGTGTCATGTCCGTCAGGGACACTGTCTCGGAATCTCTCGACAAGCTGATTGGATTGGGCGAGCCGGACGCTGCGCATGTTGCGTTTGGCGACGACATCAAGACCGGGCCTGCATTCCAACTTCACATGGAGCAGATGCTGAGAATTGCGAGGGACGCGAAAACGCCCGTCACGCTCATGACATTCGCGACGCATTTTGTTGATGGGTATACAAAAGAGGCGTTCGATGCGAAGCAGTTAGGATACGCTGCCGGAGCCTACGAGCTTGCGACCGAGGTTTGGGGAAAGCCGGAAAACGTGTCACGCGGTGTGGCCATTCACAATGAAGTGATCCGTCAGCTTTCGTCAGAGCATCCAGACCTTATCTTCATCGACATGGAGAGTGAGCTGAAGGATATCAAGTACTTCACTGATGTTTGCCATCTGTCGGCAGCCGGATTGGATCGGTTTGCTGACGTGATTGCAGGGCAGCTCAAGGCCTCGCTGACTGCGAATCACGGTGCCGATTTCCGGCAGGAATAGTGATTCTGCTGCTCCCGCAGGCACTCAGCAGACTTGCAGTGCTCATAGGCAAGTCTTGTTGACGGCGGCTCCGAACTGCTCGCTGGGGCAGAATCGAGTGATTTAATTGGTAGACAGATTCGTGAGAATCCGGAGTGCGCACCGGCAATGTCACCGAATTCTCACGAATCCGGCTACCTTGGATGTAAGCCATTTGAAGTAACGTTGCGATGGACTCCCGATGACTTTCTGCATCCGGATGCTCGATCCGGCCATGTCTACGTGAGCGATCAGGTTTTGAGCGTGCTAAGACTGCATCCTGGGATTTGTTGATTGGAGCTTGAATGATTCGTTCCATGCTGTAATCGGCTTTTCGCAAGGGCATTCAAAGTACATGGCGGTTCGAGATCTCATGAGTTCGATGCGGTCAGGTTCGATGCAATGCCTTATTCGTGCGATATGTCATGCGACTATTCCAGTGCCAAGACGGCCCGTTAAACGAAAGCGATCAATACACGATTAAATCACCACTCCGGAAAGAGACCGACTGGAAGCATGTCCTCCGGCTTTGATCACACTGCAAGCCATGGAAGCAGCGTCGCCGGAGAATCCGAATTCCGTCGATAAAATCTCGCAGGATTTCTTCCGCACTGCATTGGCCATTCTCGTGGCGTCGCGTCCGGCCCATCGCATTTCGCATGCTCCATCTTAACGGTCAACAGAGCAGTCACCTTTCGCGTCGTTGCTCACATCGGTCAGAAATCGCTTTCGACTCTGGTGCAGTAGTTTTGCGTGAAGGCATTATCGAACCGAGGTGCAACGTTTTAGCCGTTCAAAGAAGCTTAAGCTTTTCTGGTCAGCGTTTCCAGTTCGTAGTGCATCACAAGCTCAAGCGTTTCGGCCGGGGAATTCCACATGAGCAGGTCGAGAATTGACAGTCCCGGAATAAACTCTGAGCGACCCTGGCGATATGCCGTCAATCGTGGTTCAAGGATCTGAAGTTCAATTTTGGCCTCGGAAAACTGCCGGGGAGAAAACAGCTCTCGTCCTCCCGGAGCATTGATATAGGTTTCCGCTCCCAGCAATCGGGCAACTTCCAGAGCCCATTCTCCAGCGGGAAGTTCGGCCGGCAAGTTCAGATTCATCTGGCTGAAGATCTGGTATGGAAACGGCAGGTTGATATAGCGGCAGGTTTCCTGCAGCAGATTGATCAGCGTTCGAGAAAAATCGCCGGGGCCATTGATGTCATGGGCTTTGTGCAAAGTGGGCTGCAGCCAGTCGATAACATCCTTGAAGTGCGGTGCACGGCGCTGGCGATAAATCTGTAGCTGATCAATCAGCTGGTCAATCCATGCCTGTGTGTCATCGATCCGGATATCGCAGATGCTGGTTTCTCGTGGGGAGTGAGCAACCGGGATTCGGATATAGCTCCAGCCTTCCTGGTTGTCTGAAAGCGTGCGATTTCGATTCACCCACGCGCGGCGGCGGTACTGCGCGGTGTCGAAGACGACCCAGTAGTCGGTGGAGTGAATCAGAGAGAAATACCCCACGTACGGAAAGAAGTAGGGTTGCATCATTCCCAGTCGCATTCAGGACTCACTTTGTGCGAAGGGCTGGCGATATCGAGTTGTCATCTAATCGGCTCAGGACGAAATATTGCGTAAGGAGCTTGGGCTTAATTGAAGTTTCGTCCGAGTTCGCGCAAGAAAAAAGGCCGGAGGAGAACCCCGGCCATGTGGAACAGAATTTTTTTCGGCAGCACCCGATCAGTTGATGGGGATTGCTACGTCGGATGTTTCTTTTGTCTTGCTGGAGAAATCGCAAAGCTCTTCACGAACGATGTTCATGTTCTTCGGAGCTTCGATTCCGATTCGTACTGAGTTGGGCCCGATTCGGACGATCGTAATCGCAATGTCGTCGCCAATCAGAATTCGCTCACTGGTTTTTCTGGACAGTACCAACATGTTTCTCTCCCTGTGTTTTACTGCGTCGGTCTTCCCTGAGTCCGTCCTGAGCTGATCATGCACATGATTTGACAGCTCACATTGCCGCCCCGCCCCCTGATCCGGCAGAATCCGCCTGACATCAGATTGATTGCGACGTCATAACGATAACACCCCACATACCCGTTGCCAACAGCAAAACCCGCAAAATCAACACTGCCCAAAAAGCAGGCACAGTCGGCGTGCCTAAAAGTTGGGCAGTAGAGTTTGGTGGGTTTGTGTTTGCGGGCTGCCATTGTGGCGGATTTGCGTGAGTTGCTTGAGTTTTGCGGTCTGGCGCGGTGAAATCCCGTTGGCTTCAGTTCAGAGCTGTTCGATGGTTTGAGCTGTGCCGGGCGAGCGGTCGAGGCGTTTTTCACGTGGTCGCCAGGGGGATTTGAACTCGCTGTGGCGTTCCAGTTCAGAAACTCAGATTGGTCAGCGAACTACACATTAACAAGGGGAACAGCGTGGTCCGGATTGGAATCATTGGGGTCGGCTTCATGGGCTACACCCATTTCGAGGGAGCTCGTGATCTCAAGGGAGCAGTGGTTACGGCCATCGCGACGCGAGATCAGAAGAAGCTGTCTGGTGACTGGACTTCGATTCAGGGCAACTTTGGACCTCCGGGCGGCCATGTTGATGTTTCCGGCCTCAAGTGCTACTCCGACTATCGGGAGTTGCTGGCTGATCCGGATATTGATCTGGTTGACGTATGCCTGCCGACGGATAAGCATTTTGATGTCGTCATGGAATCTCTGAGGGCTGGCAAACCGACTCTGGTAGAAAAGCCAATCTCTGTAGATCTTGCTCAGGCCGAGCAGATGGTCAAAGCGGCTGAGGCGGCAAAGACACCTCTGCTGGTGGCTCATGTCTTGCCGTTCTTCCCGGAATTCCGCTTTGCCGCGGAATGCATTCAGGATCAGCGGTATGGGAAGCTGAATGCAGCTCACTTCAAGCGAGTGATCTGCAAGCCTGACTGGTCGAGTGATATGTCAGACTTCCGGAAGCTTGGTGGCTGGGGGATTGATCTCCATATACACGACAATCACTTTATCGCTCACGCCTGTGGTCGCCCTGATGGGGTTTTCTCACGCGGGCTGATGCAGGATGGTTTCGTCAATCATGTGCACACCTCTTATCTGTATAAGGACGGTCCTGCGGTCAGTTGTGTGAGCGGCGGCATTGCGGCGAAGGGCCTGGCGTTTTCGCATGGTTATGAACTGTACTTTGAGAATGCAACTCTGCTGTTCGATGCCGGGACGCTGGCCGGCGAGTGGGTTGTCAGCCGTCCGCTGAGTGTTATCACAAACGACGGCAAGATGACTCATCCTGAACTTGGTGGCAGTGGAAAATGGTGTGGAGCATTTACGGATGAACTCCAGACGGCCGTTGACTTCCTTTCACATGGGAAGTCCGCTGGTCCGCTATCCGGACAGACCGCTTTGAATGCGTTGCAACTTTGCTGGGCTGAAGCGGCCAGTATCGAATCCGGAGCTGTCGTGCCGTTGTAGGTCAGGTCTCAAGACATGGAAGCTGCAGACAAACGCCGTTTCAGAGGAGCCGTGCTGAAGTGGTACGATCAGCATGGGAGAAAGCTGCCCTGGCGTGAGTCTGCGGATCCCTATCGCATCTGGTTGAGTGAAGTCATGTTGCAGCAAACGACGGTCGCAGCCGTCGTCCCGTACTTTGAACGCTTCACGGCTCGCTTTCCGGATGTTCAGTCGCTGGCTGAGGCTGATGTCGATGAAGTGCTGCGGCTTTGGGAAGGGCTGGGTTACTACAGTCGGGCTCGCAACTTACATCGAGCATCACAGGCTGTCGTCAATGAGCACGCTGGCCAGTTCCCATCCGAAGTTGAAGCCTTGCAAACTTTGCCCGGCATCGGTCGTTATACCGCCGGCGCCATTTCTTCGTTTGCGTTTGATCAGCCGGCCGCGATAGTCGAAGCCAACACGGAGCGACTCTATGCCCGGCTGTTGGCATTGCGAGACGATGTCCGAGCTTCGGCCAGCCAGAAACTTCTCTGGCAGTTTGCGGAAGAATTGGTCCCCGATAAGCGAGCGGGCGACTTCAATCAGGCGCTGATGGATATCGGATCTAAACTGTGTCGGCCAGTGGATCCGGATTGTGAGTCATGTCCATTGCAGAAACATTGCGGTGCGTTTCGAAACGGATTACAGAAAGAAGTTCCGGTCCGAAAACCGGCCGTTGCCATCACGGCGATTACAGAGCTGGCTGTTGTCTTAATGGATCGGGAACGGTTTCTGTTGCGGCGGCGAGTGGAAAGTGAGCGCTGGGCCGGAATGTGGGACTTTGTTCGATTCGAGATTTCCGCCGAAGAGTCCTCTGCTCTTCCGTTAGTTCAGAAACGCGGCCGATCTAAATCGCTGTTCAGCCCGGAAGGTCAGGAGTTACCCGAGTTTGCCGTTCAAAAAACTCAGGCTCAAATCGGCCTGAAGCCGGGACCAATTGTGGCGTCGACGGAATTCAGTTACTCGGTGACTCGTTACAAAGTGCAGTTGATGTGTTTTGCTTGTTCAGCCCGCAGTGGACGCGGCAAATTAAGTGACGGAGTGCAGTGGTTTTCGCTTGAAGAGCTGCCTGAACTTCCATTGTCGATGACTGGACGACGCATCGCGGACTGGCTTAAAGCCCGATAATGATGTTTTCAGCTTTCGGTGTTCAGTCAATCGCAGAATGTGACTCGTCTGGGATTCGTCTGGTTACACCGGTCGGTTTGCCCAATGTAGCCGTCTCGCTCCGTCGAGACGAGGCCTTGCACCTGGCCAGTGGCTGAGCAATTTACAGCCCGATCCTCATCTCGATCTCATTCATGTTTTGCGAAAATGACTGAGCGGTTTTGGCAACACAGCGTGCACCATGCAAGGCTCATCTCGGCGGAGCGAGATGGCGACATTGGTTGGTCATGTTTAGAGAGAAATTTGGCGAAGTTTTCCGCTGAACGCTCTCCGCCAACTGACGCCTCATCTCATTCGCCATACGAACCGCACAACCGATTTCATCGCTACGTTGTTGCGGCGATGTTCGGCTGCATTTGTGGAAACTGTGCAACATTCCGGACTGATCGTTCCTGCACGACC
>JBIIIF010000106.1:0-20677 GCA_044235005.1 Planctomycetaceae bacterium
GCTGAGGGATTTCTGCAGGCAGGCAAGTTTCCTGAGGCGACACAGATTGCTGAGGAGTTGCTGAACGAGTCCGATCCGCGTTTCCAGCATGTGAAGAAATGGTCGGCCGAATTCACAGAAGGATTAAGGCGAGAGCAGCAGCAGCAACAGCAGCGATCCGGGGGGCTTTACAAGGAAGCCATGGCGCATCAGGCGGCCCGCGACTATTCCTCAGCGATTTACGCTCTGGAGCAGATCCCTGCCAGTCTTCAATCGGCGGAGATTAGGGCCTTATTAAATCAGGTTCAGACTCAGGCACAGCGGACGAAAGAGTTGAATGGCGAAATCCGCCTGCGGGTCGAGCGTCGGGAACTGGATGGCCTGATTGTTCGCGTCAATGAACTGTTGCAACTTGTTCCTGATCGCGTGGATCTGAAAGAACTTCGTGACAAGCTTGAGAAACGTGATCACGATCGACTGGCAGCGCGAACCAGTGCCAGTCTGGAAGCCAATCGGCTGATGGATGCCCGCAAGTACGCGGAATGTGTGGCGGTGTTGCAGACTATCAAAGGCAGTTTACGCACCCCTGAACTCCACGCATTACAGCAGGAAGCAGCCGCCAAACTTTCACGGCTGGAAAAGCTGCAGCAGATCATTGATCAGGCGGTGCAGAATAATCAGCTGAATGGGCTGCTGCCCGAAGTCGAGGAACTGCTGCTGCTGAAAAGCGAGGTAACAGAAAAGGATGAGCAATTGCGGACGCGGCTGGTGGCCCAAGAGCAAAAGCAGACATCACAGATTAAGAGCTTGTTGCAGAAAGCTCAGCAGCTTCGGAAAGAAGCCCAGTTCGATAAAGCCGTGGAGTTACTGGTGCGTGTGCCCCCTGATTTCTGCACTGATACGCTCAGTGCTTCTATTCAGGAGCTAATTAATTTTTCGGAACAGCGATCCGCAGTCCTTCGGCTCCTTAGACTGGCACGTGAAGCTGAAGAAATACGGATGGAATTGTTTCGCGCAGAACAATATCGCAAGCTGCTGGCGTCAGCCGACATCACGGACGTGGAGTTTGAGTCTGCGTTGCAAGGTTGTCGCGCGAGACTTGAAGAATTACAGCGTGCCGCAAAGCTTGCGACTCAAAATCGGCAATGGATGATCATGATTGGCAGTGGTGCGGCTATTTTGTTGTTGATCGTAGTGGCAGAACGTGTGATTCAGCGACACCAGCGGACGGTGGCCAGTGCGGAAACGCAGCTACGGGGTAACGAGGCTTTGCAGGCCTCAACGAATTTTGCTCCACCTGCTATGCCGACGGCCGAAACTCCGGCTGCGGAGCCGATTGCAATTGCTCAATCGCCCTCTCCGATGTTGAGTCTACGTGTGGACTTGAAGAACTCGATTGGAATGTCGTTCAATCTGATTCCTGCGGGTGAATTCATGATGGGGAGTCCTGCATCGGAACTGGGACGAGAGGGACGCGAGGAGGACGAGACGCAGCACAAGGTCACGCTGACGAAGCCGTTTTTTTTGGGTATTTGTGAAGTGACGCAGTCGGAATACGAGAAGGTGGTAGGGATTAACCCGAGCAAATTTAAAGGAGCGAAAAACCCTGTCGAGCAAGTGTCATGGAGTCAAGCGGTGGAGTTTTGCAAACTTCTTTCGGCTCTTCCGGCAGAGCAAGCGGCAGGTCGGGTTTATCGATTACCAACGGAAGCGGAGTGGGAGTACGCCTGCCGGGCTGGCAGCAAGACGGCATACAGTTTCGGAGAGAGTGCAAGCGTGCTCGGTGATTATGCGTGGTGTGGTGACAACAGCAACGATCAAACCCATCCAGTTGGTGAGAAGAAACCGAACGCATGGGGTTTATATGACATGCACGGTAATGTGGCCGAGTGGTGTTCGTATTGTGGCGACTATCCTACAGTTGCAGTGACCGATCCCGTTGGCCAGGAAGGTGTAGGCTTTACAGCGCAACGTGGCGGCGGTTGGGGTTTTCTGACGGATTATCGGTCGGCGGACCGTTCGCTGTCCTTCTCGTCGTACCGCTCCTCGCTCACCGGCTTCCGATTGGCCATGAGTGCCTCCAAAACCCCAATTAGTCCAGTCCGGTAAAGCAAGTGAGAGCGGAGACAGTTGGCGGTAGGCACGGAGGGAGCAAGGGCATTAGTTGTCGGAGCGACGCGGAACAATGCGTGTCGACTGACCCGAAATACAGGGCCGATGACCGACGTTTAGATATCAGATTTCGTGTTTTGATCGAAAAGAAGAATCAATAAATCAACGCTCTCGCAACAAGTTTTTTACAAACCAATCGTTTCTCGGAGATCCTGAATGACCGTCAATCTGCAGCACGACCGCTGGTCAGTATCCAACTCAGACTTTGCCGTTCGGGTCATGGTCCCCGATCTGAAAGGGTTCTTCGGCAACCTGCCATTGATTGGCGGTGCTCCCAAGGGGCGTTCACTTGTGATCGAACCAGGCACGCGGGCTTTGGTGATCGATGAAGGCGTGCTGGTCGGCGAGGTGCCCGCGGGTTCGTATACGATGGAGTCGTTTGTCGAACGACTCCAGTTCTGGCGGAACAAGCAGACGACGATCTTCCTGACTCGCTGCGAAGAAGTGCCGATCGACAGTTATCTGGGCGGTGTGCCGTGCCTGGACAGCGTCTGCTTTGACGTGTCTTATCGGTGGACGATTCAGGTCAGCGATATTGTCTCGTTCATGCACAACCTGATGGGCGCTCGGGATGTGCTGACGTTACAGGAACTTGAACAACTGCTGACTCCTGTGATGAGTCAGTCGTTGTATGGCGCGATCGGACGATCCAGCTTCGATGAAGTCCGGAAACCTGATTTTGTCGGCAAGCTGGCCGAACAATTGCGAGAATCGGCCGGACTGAAGATTCAACGCTATGGCCTGGTGTTTATCGATCTGCAATCAGCCGAGTTTGGCTGTGATGATGGTGGCCTTGCCGAACGCAAGGGCGAACTCTGGCTTCAAGCCCGAGAAACGCAACTCCAGCGTGCGGCCACTCAGGTCGAAAGCGACCAGTTGTCAGCAAAGCTCGACGACATCCGCAGCAAAGTGCCTGTCAGGAAAACACTGCGGGATGCAGTCATTTCTGATCAGCTGAATAAAATTCAGAGTCGCGAAGATTTTGAGAAAGCCCTGGCCGACATCGACAAGGGCAAGCTGCTGCGAAAGGAAGAACGCGAAGCCCTGATCAGTGCTTATGAAGAACGCAAAGGTGATCGTCAGAATCTACGCGAGCATTTGCTGGCCACGATCGACATTCAGCGTGAACAAGAGCTTGGTGAATTGCGTGTCGATCTGGACTACGCCGTGCAGATGCGGTCTCTGGAAAAGGAACTCGATCTGTCCCGATTGTCCAGGACTCAGGACAACGAAACATGGCAGCATGAGATCCAGCGGGAGAAGGATCAGGCGTCCCACCGGCATGAGCAGAAGCTGGGCAGCGTCAAAGCCGCCATGGAACGAGCCCGCGAAGTGCGTCGCCAATCGCGGGACGACAAGTGGGAAGCGGTCCTCCAAGAACAAAAACTGGAAGACGTGCGTGGCGATCTGGAGCTGACTCGAGCGGAACGTAAGTCACGAATCGTCATCATGCAGTCGGAACTGAATGCCCGCCTGCAGAGTGAAAAACTGGAGATGCAGAAGCGTCAACAGGAATGGGATCTCGAACTCAAACAGAAACAATCTGGCAGTCAGCTGGATCGCCTACAGCGTGTTCAGGAAATGAACGCACAGTTTGCCGAACGTCAGCATCGTATGCAGGTTGAGATGGAGAATCTGAAGGCCGACAGTTCCAGCAAGCGAGAACTGGATCGGATTCAGGTCATGAGCAGCCTGAGCACAGAAGCCTTGATCGCGACGGCCGGAACATCGAACGCGACATTACTGGCTGATCTCAAGAAGCATGAAGCCTCGCAGGAAGCCGCGAAGGTTCAGGCTACCGTGAACCCGACGGCTCAGCTGAATGAAGAGCGACTGCGGATGTATGAACGCATGAACGAGACCGAGCGGACCAAAGCCGACGCGATTGCCGAGGCCTACAAGATGGCCATGCAGGCGCAGCACTCCAGTGTGAATCAGATGATCGGCGGACTGTCACATGCAGCAACGCCGGTGGCCGCAGTACCGATCCAGCCGTGGGGCGCACCGCCACCGATGTCGGTGGCCGAAGTCTGGTATGTCTCTCTGAACGGACAGCAGTCGCCGCCGCTGCATTTTGCTCAAGTCCAGCAGTACGTTCAGAGCGGCCAGGTGACTGCAGCAACGATGGTCTGGAAAAACGGACTGCCCGCCTGGGCTCCCGCCGGACAGATGCCTCAGCTGGCTCCGTTGTTTGGAGCGACGTCACCGACGCCTCCGCCGATGCCACCTGGTCCTCCACCGATGTAGTTGGTTTTTGGGGGCTCACTTGAGTAATGTTCGAAATCGATTTGACCATGGTGGAGCGTGAATGTGGACGTGCAGGGACCTTCCGGAATTCTGTACAACATCGTCAAGTCGCAACTGGGTGCTTCGGCGTCTTTGATCGAAATTGAAACGCAGGTCCAGGCGGTAGCGGCGGCAGCCGGTATTCCAGGGGCAGTAGCGGATGAGGTACTGACGCGATTTCGCGCGGAGATTCAGTCGTCCGGCAGCGGACAGGATGTGGCTCCGCGTTTGCTGGTGGATTGGGGCGAACTGCCTCGCGTCGGAAACCAAGTGCGTCCGGAATTCAGCTTGCTGTGTCCGAAGTACTCATCAAAGCCGGAACTTAACATCAGCGTCGATCGCGATCTTGATCATAATCCCCAGGATCCGCTGAGACGCCCTCAGGAGGATGAAGCTGGCCTCTGGACGTTTCATGTTCCGTTTCGCATGACATCGGACGGGATGGACTGCCGACCGGGGCATTACCTCATCGACGTGGAATTGTCGTTTCGTGATGTGCCTCCCGAGATGCCACGCTTCTATCGTTGTCGAATTCGCCTGAACGTTCCGAATACTGGCGCGGATGAGGGCGGCGTGCTGGAGATCGATGGCGATGGCCAGTCGATGGTGAACCTTCAGGGATACAACCTGAAACAGTTTTCGAAGGTGATCCTGAAAGGCGGACAGGACAGCGTTATCAATCTCCAGAATGCCATGAGTGGGCCGGCAGACACGGAGAAACCAAGTGAATCAAAACCGGTGACCACATTTGAGTACCAGCTCAAGGTAAACACCGAAAAACAATCTCGCCTGCCAGTTGTTTCATCCGCCTTCCGCCAGAGAACTTACCTGGACGCTGCCGGTTTTTTCTTCGAAGATGGTCGTCGAACCCTGGTGATCGCACGTCCTAGAATCACTTTGGGGCGAAGCCGGGATAACGACGTAGTGTTGCGGTTCCTGCCTCGGTCTGAGGAAAATGACGACCATTCTCGCAATATCTCACGCACGCATTTTCTCGTTGAACTGACCACCGATGGTCTGGAAATCCGTGACGAGTCTCAAAGCGGGATCGAGGTGAACTACTCAGTCGTTCGAGATCGTCACGTTGTGCCACCTCTGCGTGCCGGAGACGCGACGCATATTGATCTTGGCGTGACAGGAGCGGTCCCCAAGCAGTTTCGTCTGGAAATGCTGATGCTGGCTCCGGATCGAAAAGAAGATCGTGATGAAATGGAATACTGGGATGAGTTGTATAGCGAACTGGTCGGCGGGCGAATGTCTCGTATGGCCCGTGAGGCTCTGGATTTGCGACTGAATGCGATTCGCTTTGATCGAGCGGAAAACCTGGCCGGCGAAGAATCGTATGTGATGTTTCTGCGGGAAGCTCTGATCGGCAGTTCACCGGCTCAGTCGGCCATTGTTTTAAGAGAGAGTGGCCCACAGAGTCGCGCTCGGCTATTGCATATGGACCGCACCTTTTGGCTGGAGCCTCTGCCCGGAGGCGGTCCAATCAGCATCGACAGTCAGCCGCTCAGCCCACGTTCCCTGACACCGTTGAGTCCAGGCATGCAGATCAAGTTTGGCACAGAGGCCGCCAAATTCGATCGTCCGATGCAGCTGTATCTGGATTGAAGAGCGCGTTCATTTCTGTCGAGTTCACGCCATTGTATTTCCTTAATCCGACGACGATTCAGATACTGATTTCGTCAGGTACTCAGATTCAAGATATTTGCACTGCGAGATAACAATGACTCAGCCCGAGAAAGTGCAGACCTCTTGCCCATCCTGTGGCGCAAAACTGTCGGTGCCTTCGACGGCAGCGGGCAAGAAGATTCGTTGCCCGAAGTGTCAGACGGTGGTCGCGATCACTGCAGACATGGTGACGCCATCACCGGAAGTGGCGGCTCCACCGGTGCCGGTTCCGCGGCCGGAGGTCAGCCTGGGCGGTGAAAACACGTTCGCCGGGGCACCTCAGAAGAAGTATGCCCCAGAAAGTCTCGGCGATCAGGCCACGTTTGGGGGAGGTCGTGCGGCTGCGGATGACCATTTCACAGACGACATGGAAATCGTGGATCTGGCGGGCCGCTACCAAGTGGAAGGTGTCCTGGGCAAAGGCGGGATGGGGGAAGTGCAGCTGGCGACAGACACGCGACTGAATCGCAAGGTCGCCATCAAACGCATGCTGGGTGACGCGGCGAAAAGCCGAACGGCTGTCAGTCGATTCCTGATTGAAGCCAAGTCGATCGCCGCACTCAACCATCCGAACATCGTGCAGATTTACGACTACGGTCGAGCGAAAGACGGCCCATTTTTGATTCTGGAATATGTGGAAGGCAAAAGCCTGCTGGAACGCTGCCAGAAGGGAACCATCCCTCTGGAGGAAGCTGTTCATCTAACGTGTCAGTTGTGCGACGGCCTCGGCACGGCACACGACGCGAACATCATCCATCGCGACATCAAACCGGCCAACGTGCTGCTGACAAGAACCGGCATTCCCAAGCTGACAGACTTTGGTCTGGCAAAAGACGAAGCCGCAGACGGTGGTCTGTCCGTGGCCGGAGCCGTGCTGGGCACGTTGGACTTCATGCCACCAGAACAGCGTAAGGATGCGGCGTTAACAGATGCCCGCAGTGACCTATGGAGTCTAGCGGCGACGCTGTATCAGATGGTGACCGGTAAGACTCCGAAGATTATTAAGTTTAAAGACGTTCCGCAGTCTCTGCAGGATGTGCTCGGAAAGGCACTGGAGGACGAAAAAGACAACCGCTTCCAGACTGCGCGTGAATTCCGCGACGCGCTTCGCCACGTGATGGACGAAAGCCGTGCCACGCTAACTGATCTGGCGGAAGGTCAGTGTCCGTCCTGTGGAACGAAGAATGAAGCAAGCCGAAAGTTCTGTCGTAAATGCGCGGTGTCTCTGGAGGTCAAATGTCTTTCCTGCAGCAAGGGCATGCCGGTCTGGGATGAAATCTGCGGCAGTTGCGGAACCAAACAGTCTCCCCTGATTACCAGTCGGAAGGAGCAATTGCAGCAGCGTCAGTTTCAGGCTGAGGGATTTCTGCAGGCAGGCAAGTTTCCTGAGGCGACACAGATTGCTGAGGAGTTGCTGAACGAGTCCGATCCGCGTTTCCAGCATGTGAAGAAATGGTCGGCCGAATTCACGGAAGGATTAAGGCGAGAGCAGCAGCAACAACAGCAGCGATCCGGCGTGCTCCATAAGGAAGCGAAGACGCATCAGGCGGCCCACGACTATTCCTCGGCGATTCACGCTTTGGAACAGATCCCCGCCAGTCTTCGAACTCCCGACATTAGCGCGTTGTTGATGCAAGTACAGGGTCAGGAGGAACGAACGAAAGAGTTAAATGACGAAATCCGCTTACGTGTCGAACGTCGGGAACTGGATGGCCTGATTGCTAGCGTGGATGAGTTGCTGCAACTGGTTCCTGATCGCGTGGATCTTCGGGAGCTGCGGGACAAACTGGAGAAGCGTGACCAGCAGCGACAGGCGGCGCGAAGCAGTGCCATTTTGGAAGCCAATCGGCTGATAGATGCCCGCAAATATGCGGAATGCGTCGCGTTGCTGAAGAGCATCAGGAGCAGCTTAAGAACACCCGAGATTGAAACTTTACAGCACCACGCAACAACCACACTTTCCCGGCAGGACACCCTGCAAAACACAATTGATCAGGCTGTTCAGAATAATCAGCTCAACGGCCTCCTGCCCAAAGTTGAGGAACTGCTGCTCCTGAAAAGTGACGCAACGGAGGCAGAACAACAACTGCATGAGCAACTGATAGCTCGCGAGCAAAAGCAGAAGTCACAAATCAATAGCTTGTTACAGAAAGCTCAGCAGCTTCGGAAAGAAGCCCGGTTCGATAAAGCCAAGGAGTTGCTGGTGCGTGTGCCACCTGATCTCCGAACGGATGCGATCAGTGCTTTTATTGAGGAACTAATTAATTTTTCGGAACACCGCTCCGCAGTCCTTCAACGCCTGGCAGTGACAGGTGAAGAGGAACAAATACGGAAAGAATTGTCTCGCGCAGAACAATATCGCGAGTTGCTGGCGTCAGCCGACATCACGGACGTGGAGTTTGAGTCTGTGTTGCAAGGTTGTCGTATGGGAGTCGAAGAATCACAGCGTGCCGCAAAGCTGGCGATCCAAAAACGACAAAGGATAATCATTGTTGTCAGTTTAGCGTGTGTCGCCGTATTGATCGTAGTTGCTGGCGTTTCCATCCAGCGACAGCAACGGCAGACAGCGATCACCGACGCGGCATTGGAGGTCGCACGAGTCGAAGCCGCACGAGTTGCCGAAGCCGATGCGGAACGAGTAGTCGAAGCTGCACGAGTTGCGGAACTAAAACGACTCGAGGCCGCACCAGTCGAGGCCTTGCAGGCCTGGGCTGACGATCTTGGCGTGCCGGTTGAATCCACAAATTCCATTGGTATGAAACTGAAGCTGATTCCACCGGGGGAATTCATGATGGGCAGTAACTCCAGCCGGGGCGATCTTGAGACTGCGGGGTTTGTTCTGCCAGACGATTTTGACAACAACGATGAACAACCCGCTCACCGTGTTCGAATCACGAACCCGTTCTACATGGGAATCCACGAGGTGACTCGCGGTCAATTTGCGGCGTTTGTGAACGACACGGGTTATCAAACGGAGGCAGAAAAGGACGGAAAAGGCGGCTACGGTTTCGATGCGGCCGGAAACGGAGCCCAAAAGCCCGAGTACAACTGGAAACACAACGGAATGTCTCAAACGGATAGTCATCCTGTGGTCAATGTCAGTTGGAACGACACCGTGGAGTTCATCCAATGGTTGAGTAAGAAGGAAGGCAAACAGTACCGTCTGCCGACGGAAGCGGAGTGGGAATATAGCTGCCGGGCGGGGAGCGAAACGCATTTCTCATCCGGGGATAGCCTGGCGTCGCTAAAGGGCTTCGGCAATATGTTGGACGCGAGCTACAAAGGTCAGTACACGAACGACTACAAATTATTCCAGCCGTTTCCGTTTGACGATGGTTTCGTTTACACGTCGCCAGTTGGGCAGTTCAAAGCGAACAAGTTTGGTCTGTATGACATGCACGGAAACGTATGGGAGTGGTGCAGTGATTGGTATGGGCCGGACTACTATGCAACGTCGCCACTGGCTGATCCAGCGGGAGCAACGTCTGGGTTGGGCCGGGTTCTCCGGGGCGGCAGCTGGTGGCTCTCCGCCAGGGTCTGCCGTTCGGTGAGCCGTGAAGATTTCGGCCCGTCGTTCCGCAGCCGCGACCTGGGCTTTCGCCTGGCCCTAAGTCCGTCTGGCCAATAGAGCCGGAGGCGGTCAAGTCACGAGGAGCGGAGCCGGTGGTCGTAGGCACGGAGGGAGCGAGCGGAGCGACGACCGGAGATGCCGTAGACCACTGGCGTAGCGGCAGGATGTTTGTAAAACGCTGCTGTGTAACACATTCAATATCTGCCGCTGAGGTGATTGATGCTGCTAAACCTTGCTGCGGGATTCACAGTGGTAGTGAAGCCCTCTTTGGAATGCTCGCGATGGGCTCACGTATTGGGACGAATTTTGCTCGATTCCTCAATTGTGCGCTGCTTGATCACGTGGATCATGGCCACTAAGGTACGTGGGTCGATCGTCGCGTCTCCCGACATGGTGGCTTCGACGGAAAAAAAATTGGCGAGATAGGCTGCTGTCCTGACTCAGCAACCCTATCGACTTTTGCCCACCGTCTGTACCACGGAGTTCCGGATGTCGACGCCCGACAAGGTAATGACCCCTTGCCCATCCTGTGGCGCAAAGCTGTCGGTGCCTTCGACGGCGGCAGGCAAGAAGATTCGTTGCCCGAAATGTCAGACGGTCGTCGCAATCACGGCAGACATGGTGAATCAGCCGCTGGAAATGGTGGCCCCTCCGGCTGCAGTGCCCAAGCAGGTTTCGGGGCCTGAGGTCAGCCTCGGTGGTGAGAACACGTTCGCCGGGGCACAGAAGAAGAAGTACGCTCCCGAGAGTCTGGGTGATCAGGCCACGTTTGGTGGAAAGCTCGGTAGCGATGATGTCGTGATCGATGACGACATGGAAATCGTCGATCTGTCGGCCCGCTATACCATCGAAGGCACGCTCGGCAAGGGCGGGATGGGTGAAGTGCAACTGGCCACCGATAATCGCCTCGGTCGCAAAGTGGCGATCAAGCGAATCCGTGGCGATGCAGGGAAAAGTCGAACAGTCGTAAGCAGGTTTCTCACCGAAGCCAAGTCCATTGCGACCCTGAACCACGCCAACATCGTGCAGATTTATGACTACGGTCGGGACAAGACCGGTCCATTTCTGATTCTGGAATATGTGGATGGCAAAAGCTTGCTGGACAAGTGCTTCAACAACCCATTGTCCGTCGAGGAAGCGGTTGACCTGATCTGTCAGGTCTGCGACGGACTCGGCAAAGCGCACGATGCAGGCATCATTCATCGAGATCTGAAACCAGCCAACGTACTCCTGACGAAAGACGGCGTCCCAAAGTTGACGGACTTTGGACTGGCACGTGTCGAGACAGGGGATACCGGCCAGACAATGTCCGGAGCCGTGCTGGGCACATTGGACTTCATGCCACCGGAGCAAAGGCGTGACGCCACGCAGGCCGATGCTCGCAGCGACCTATGGAGTTTGGCCGCCACGCTTTATCAGATGGTGACCGGCAAGACTCCGAAGATTATTAAGTTTAAAGACGTTCCGCAGTCTCTGCAGGATGTGCTTGGCAAGGCCCTGGAAGATGCCAAAGACGACCGCTACCAGACTGCTCGTGAGTTTAAGGAAGCGTTGCGAGCCAGTCTCCAGAATTCGGTGCCTGAGGTTGCCGATCTGGGCGAAGGTCAGTGCCTGAGTTGCGGTACGAAGAATGAAGGTCATCGCAAGTTCTGCAAAGAGTGTGCAGTTTCATTGCGTGTCCATTGCTTTAGCTGCAACGTTGAAATCCCCGTCTGGGATAAGGTCTGTTCCGAATGCGGCACCAAGCAGGCAGCGTTACTGGAGTCACGTCGTCATGCCATGACGGCTCAGCAATCGCAGGCGGAAAGTCTGCTCAAGAACTACGACTTCGATCAGGCCACATCGCTCGCCGTGGCTTTGCGTGACGAACCCGATCCACGGCTGCAGCAGTTGAAGGGCTGGAGCAAGCTGTTCGTGGAACAGATAGAGACGGCACGAAGGCAGCAGCTGGAGAGGATCGGAACGCTGCTGTCCGAAGCGTTACAGCACGAACAAGCGTATGACTATCCGTCCGGGATACACACACTGCAACAAGTCCCGGAGATCCTTCGTGGTGCGTCGATCCCTGGTCAGTCGCTGACGCCCGCAAAGCTGTTGAAGCGTCTGACTGAGACGCAAGCTGAAGTTCATCGTCTGGACGAACTGATCCGTCAGCGAGTGAAATTGCGACATCTGAATGGTCTGCAGGAGGAAGTCGACAGTCTGCTGGAATTGTGTCCGGACCGGTCAGACCTGCAGACACTGAAGGAACAACTGGCAGACCGGGATGCGAAGCTGATAGCAACACGGGACGAAGCATTCGCTGCGGCTCAACAGTTACTGCAGACTCAGGACTATGCAGGAGCCATCAAGGAACTTGAGCGCATCGACCCGTATGTGCTGCACCCGAAAATCATAACGCTGCGTGAGGAGGCGGCAGCGTTGCAAAGGCGATTGCAGACCCTACAGAAGACAATTGCTGCGGCGGTAGAACAAAAGCAGCTTCATGGACTGCTGAAGAGCGTGGAAGAGTGCCTGTTGCTAAAGGCTGGTGATGCCGAATTGGAAGCGTTGCGAGAACGGCTCATCAAGCGGGATGAGAAGAATGCCTCCCAGATTATCGGCATTGTGGAAAAGGCAGAGCAGCGGCGAAGCGAGTGTCAGTTTGCAGAGGCATCGCGGGCTTTGCAGCGAATCCCTGAGGAACTGCAGACGCAGGAAGTACTTGACCTGATGGTAACTTGCGATGCCATGGCCACGCAACGTAAGTCGGCGATGAAGGCATTACAGGATTCGATTCCCAGCAAAAGATATGCGGAAGGTCTGACGACTTCTGCAGTTTATCGGAACGCAATCAACCACGAGGGTCTGAATGACAGCGAATTCGAAACTCAGTATCAGGTGTGTCAGCAGGCTTTGGATGCGGAGCATAAGGCGAAAGCAGACGCGGATCGCCAGCGAAGTCGAAGGCTGTTGATAGGGTTGAGAATCGCAGCGGCAACATTGGTGCTGGTATTGGCATGCGGGTTGATCATACGCTCGTCCAAGCGGGCTACGGCCGATCGTGTGGCAAAGGCGGAAGCGGATCGTGTGGCAAAGGCGGAAGAGGAGGTCGCACGACTCGAGGTCGCACGACTCGAGGCCGCACGAGTTGAGGAGCTGAAACGACTCGAGACCGCACGAGTCGAGGCCTTGCAGGCCTGGGCTAACGATTTTGGCGTGCCGGTTGAATCCACAAATTCCATTGGTATGAAACTGAAGCTGATTCCACCGGGGGAATTCATGATGGGCAGTAACTCCAGCCGGGGCGGTCTTGAGACTGCGGGGTTTGTTCTGGATGACACATTTGACAAGAGCGATGAACAACCCGTTCACCGTGTTGGAATCACGAACCCGTTCTACATGGGAATCCACGAAGTGACTCGCGGTCAATTTGCGACGTTCGTGAACGACACGGCGTATCAAACGGAGGCAGAAAAGGACGGAAAGGGCGGCTACGGTTTAGACGCTGCCGGAAACGGAGCCCAAAAGCCCGAGTACAACTGGAAACACAACGGGATGTCGCAAACGGACAGTCATCCGGTGGTCAACGTGAGCTGGAATGATGCCGGGGAGTTCATCGAATGGTTGAGCAAAAAGGAAGGCAAGTCGTATCGCCTGCCTACGGAAGCGGAATGGGAGTACTGCTGCCGAGCGGGAAACGAGACGCATTTTTCATCGGGGGATAGTCCGGCGTCGCTAAAGGGCTTCGCCAATGTAATGGACGCGAGCTACAAGGGTAAGTACACGAACAACGACGACAAATCATACCAGCCGTTTCCGTTTGACGACGGTTTCGTTTTCGGGTCGCCGGTTGGGCAGTTCAAGGCGAACACGTATGGATTGCATGACATGCATGGTAATGTATTAGAGTGGTGCAGTGATTGGTATGGGACGGACTACTATGCAACGTCGCCACTGGGTCATCCAGCGGGGGCAACGTCGGGCTCGTTCCGGGTGCTCCGGGGCGGCAGCTGGGACGGGCCCGTCGAGTACTGCCGTTCGGCGCAGAGGTTCGACGAGGACCCGTCGTACCGCTACTACTCCCTGGGCTTCCGCCTGGCCCTGAGTGCGGATTTCGTGACTGCGCGTAGCTTGAGTCCCGCTGCAGATGGCCAGGTACCAACTCCGGAACGGCTTCCTTCCGAAATGCCCGAAGTACCAAACCTCTTGGCGTCGTCTGAAGAGACTTCCGAAGGCGAGAGTTCCGCAAAGTTCCCGGCCTTGATCGGACCGGGGCAGCCGATTGCAGGAACTCAGCGGTCTGCTCAGGGAGGCGGAAGCCAGATGCTTGAGCCCATAGAAGCGGGCGGTGCATCAAAACTTGGTGGAGTCGGCGGGCCCGGTGATACCACGTTCATGGATGTCTCTGCGATTGGCAAGACATTTGTCTATGTGATTGATACCAGCAGCAGTATGTCGGGCGGTCGATTGAAGCTCGCTCAAAGTCAGCTAAAGAAGAGTCTGCGTCTACTGCAGCCTAATCAGCAATTCGGCGTAATCTTTTACAATGAGAATCGCGCCCCTTTGATGCTGCCTCGCCAAGGGGATCGTGTGATGCATTATGCCACCGAATCCAACAAACTGGCGGCTTCACACAGTATCGATCGCATCCGCTCCGACGCAGGCACTGAACACAAAGCCGCACTTCTGGAAGCGTTGCGATTGAAGTCGGACGTGATCTATTTTTTGACGGACGGTGATGAGCCAGAATTGTCCCCGGCCGATCTTCGCGAGATTGCCAAACAAACCGGGAAGACAACGATTCATGTCATCAAATTTGGCGATAGCGCGGTTGAATCACGGCCAATGAGCTGGCTCGAAAAACTTGCGGCGCAATCCTATGGTGAGTATCGTCCGATTACCGAGTAATCTTGCGCCACGTCAAACGGCGAGTGGGCACAAAAAGGTGTCAGGAACCGTTTCTGCGGTTTGTGGGCTGGCTGACGTTGACGCACACCCAGCGTTGGCATGCTCATCGCAAGTCGACGGGGTCTGGTCATCTCTATCAGGGGCGATTCAAATCGTTTCCGGTTCAGGACGATGCCCATTTCCATACTGTCTGCCGGTATGTGGAACGCAATGCGCTGCGAGCCAATCTGGTGACGCGAACTGAGGACTGGCGTTGGAGTAGTCTGCATCGGTGGTATTCCGGCACGGCGGACGAAAGAGCCCTGCTGTCGGCATGGCCGCTGCGGCGATCAGCCGGCTGGCTGGACCATGTCAATTCTTCTCAGACCGATGCAGAACTCACAGCACTCCGCCGCAGCGTCAATCGCGGCTCCCCGTTCGGAGACGAAACCTGGGCCACTACCGCCACGAAGAAACTGGGCCTGGAAATCACCACTCGCCCACAAGGAAGGCCACGAATTCAAAACAATGGTCGCTGACACCTTTTTTGCCTGCTGACTGGCAAGGCCCGGCTGCTGGATCTGCACGCAGGAATCTGTCTGGAGTTGAGGCAGCGTCTCTGGTCACATAGACTTCTGAGAACTGTTTCACGACTGTAGCCGGAGCAATTCTTTATGAAGGCGGATCACCAGGACGACAGTCTGGATCGTGATTTGACTCGCGTTGGTAACTTACGCGACAAGCCTCGGCCTGATTCCAGCCTGGGTGACCTTGTGACAGGGGCCGACCTTTCTCACTCAATCTCCGATCTGACGGATTTCGTCGACGATCTGGGAGACGTCGGCGAAGTTGTTAATCTGAGCCAGCGTTATGACGTGGCTGACAAAATTGGCGCGGGCGGGATGGGTGAGGTTCTGCGAGCAACCGATCGTCGACTGAAACGCCCAGTCGCCATCAAGCGGCTCAGAAACGAGTTCGGCGGAAGCCGGAAAGCGATGCAGCGGTTTCTCACCGAGGCCACGTCAGTCGCTGCCCTGAACCATTACAACGTGGTACAGATTTATGACTTCGGTCGAGATGCCGATGGTCCGTTTCTGGTAATGGAACTGGTGGATGGTAAGACTCTGGCAGATCGACTGGAAGCGGGGCCGCTGCCGCTGGAAGAAGCCGTGGAATTGACGACTCAGTTGTGCGGCGCACTGCAGGCCGCACATGATCGAGGGATTGTTCACAGAGACGTCAAGCCGGCCAATATTCTGCTGACGGCGGACGGTATTCCCAAGCTCACCGATTTTGGACTGGCGCGCCAGGAAGCCTCCGATTCGTCACATACTCAGGCCGGGACGACTTTGGGCACCGTGGACTTTATGTCGCCGGAGCAACGGAAGGATGCCAGCGTCGCTGATGCTCGCAGCGATCAATGGAGCCTCGCAGCGACCTTTTACCAAATGGTCACCGGTGAGCCACCACACGTGATCGACAGCACTGCTCTGCCGGGCGAGGTTCGCGACGTTGTCCTGAAGGCCCTCAAAACCAATTCCGCGGATCGCTACAAGTCCGTCACGGAGTTTGGCGATGCTCTGTATTCGACACGCGGCTCCAATAAGCCGCAGAGAACAGATCCGCTGGCGTTGTCAGAAGGTCAGTGCGCATCCTGCGGCGGCGCTAACACAACCTCCAGCCGCTTCTGCAAAGGCTGCGGCATGGCACTCATCACGCCCTGCCCGAGTTGTAACGAACCGGCCCCTGTCTGGAACCGGTTCTGCGTGAACTGCGGCTGTGATGTTCACACCCGTTTGCGAGAGCAGTTAAGTGAGATCGAGACACTGGGTCAAGAAGTGAGTTTGTGGCGAGCCGACTATCGGCATGAAGAATTGATCACACGGATCAACTCTCTGTTGACCGTTCGACATCCCGCGTTGCTCAAGTCTCACGACTGGCTGACGAAGACATACGAATCGCTGAATCAGGAATTAAAAAACCTTCGCATTCAGCAGGAAGAACTTCTGCAGGCAGCTCGTGAGCAGATGCCTCGCGGAAATCTTACCGAAGCCCTTCAGTATCTCAGCCAAATCCCCGAGACACTGCAGACGGACGATGCACGGAAGTTGCAGGAGGAATTGAAGCAGAAGACAGCACAGGTCCGCTTGCTTGCGGAGCAAATCAAACGTTCAATCAAGGAGCGAAAGTACTCAGATCTGGAAGTGGCGCTTGTACAATTTCTGAAGCTGAAGCCAGGTGATACCAAGGCGCAACAGTTGCTGGGAAAGGTTCAAAAGCGTTCACAAAAAAAGCCGCACGAGAAAAACTGGCCGCAGGAATCAGGCGAGATCACTTCGTCTCCGGCGAAATCAACCAGTAAGCAGCAACCCCCTTCGATCGCGCGGACTGGAAGGCAGGAGTCAACAGAGAAAACCGGCAGGAAGCAGTGGCCCTGGAGAGTTATCGGGACCTCTTTGATTGCCGTTGTCGGAATTTCCTTGCGTGCCCTGTTGTTGTTTCAGTCCAACGAAAATGGTGAGAGTCGCTCAGCTTCCAATTTGAGTGGCACCCTGAATTTCGCGGAATCTGATAATGCGACGACTGTCGATGAGATTGAGGATGCGACGGATAGTAATATCGCAATCAATTCGCAGTCTCCTTCAGAGCCGATGGACTCAGCAGGGTGGACTGATCTCTTTCAGAGAGGCGATCTGTCCGGCTGGAAAGGGCTTCGCGAAAATTGGCGATGGATGCACGGAGAGCTTATCGGAGACACCTCTCCTGGCGGAATCAACACTAACACGTTCCTGTGCAGTGATAAGACCTACCGCAATTTCGAAGTCCAGTTCGACATTAAGCTGGACAATGGCAGTGGCAACAGCGGTTTGCAGATCCGCAGCACTCTGGCTGATCCCTCTCAGTATGTCGTTAGCGGACCGCAAGTGGATTTCGGAGGGGAGTACTGGGGCACCCTTTACGGTGAACGCTTCGGCGAACGAACGGACGGCATTATGCAGCGAGCCGACGCTGATCTCGTCAGCCAAAATATCAAACCGAGCGAGTGGAACAGCATTTTTGTTCGCTGCGTGGGCCAGCAAGTGACTGTGTACATCAATGGGGCAAAGTTAATCGACCATGGTTTTCCATCAATGCCGGCAGAAGGAATTCTTGGCTGGCAACTTCACTCGGGAAATGCGATGACCGTGCGGTTTCGCAACGTACGAATCCGGAGAGTCGAAGAAGATGATGAGACCAGCCTCAGTGCGACGTCGGTACCTCCGAAAAAGGGAGTCCGTCTCATTAACGGCAGCAATCTGAATGGCTGGTCCCGCATGGGAGACTCGTCCTTGTGGACAGTCAGGGATGGCGTGATCACGGGGGATGGCAACGCCAACCTTCAATACCCTAATTGGCTGTCGACCGGGCAGCAGTATTCAGACTTTGTCTTCAGCTTCGAATACCGCATTCCACCAGGGGGCAGCAGCGGCATTTTCCTTCGCAAGCCGCACAGTTCACAACAGGCTAATCAGGATGCTTTTGAAGTCCAAATCCTCGACGATGCGGCTCCTGAGTATTCAAACCAGCCGAGTACGAACCGAAATGGAGCTGTCTATGGCGTCGTTGGTCCCAGTTGGGTTTCTATTCCGGCACCCGCCGGGCAATGGAACGCCATGGAGGTTCGGGCTGAAGGGTCAAAGGTGACTGTTATTGTCAATGGCCAGAAAGTAGTTGATGCAAACCTGAATTCATTCGCGGAAAAACTGAGTCGTATGCCCGGGCTGCGGAACACCTCCGGCTACATCGGGCTTCAGTACTCTGGACAGAAAGTGGAGTTCCGCAACATCTACGTCGAAGAGCTGAAGTAGAACTCTCCAAGCAGATTAAACGCCCCAACTGCTGGCTGAATACCCCCAAACGGTGCATCCCTCCCCGGAAGGAACCCTCTTCATAACTGGTTGTAAAAAGATCATGTCGAAGAGGTTGACCTGCGGGTTTACAGTGTCAGGAGCTCTGCCAGTTTGAAGCGATTTTCGTTTGGATTGCGCTGGGATGAATTCGCAAGGAATCAAGCGGTTGCCTTCAGGGGAATAGCTGGGATGATTCTCGGTGCTTGTCATCTGGCTTAATGCCTGGCCCAACATCGCTTTGCAAGCGATTACGATACCGTTGCTGGCGGAGTGGATCCGTATCCTGCTTCAGCAAAGAAAACAGCTGCGAGCTGAAAACGGACGGATTGAACTTGTCATGACCGGTCCAGAACCGCCCGGAGCTATGATTCGGGATACCGGTGTTGTCGTCCGGCAAATGTTTCGCAATGCGACGCAGTCAATCTGCATTTGCGGGTTCGCTGTGTACCAGGGGAAAGACATTTTCCTGTCGCTGGCTAATCGCATGCAGTTGGTGCCAGATCTGAGCGTCCGCGTGTACCTGAACATTGAACGGCCGTTTGGCATCGAGCAGCTCGTCGCGAAGCTGGCATGGGATCGATGGCCGTGCAATGGCCTTCGATGGGTCGTTCTGTCCATGACCGGACACTCATCGACACAGACATGCTGTCCGAAGTGCTTAAGCTAAAGAATCCTCAGATCCTTTCGCATTCCCGCCGATACCTTGCCGCTCATAGCCGATTGGCATTCTCAAGCATCACGGTCTACGAAATCGTCCGTGGTTTGAAAGCGACGGGAGCGACTCAACAACTGGCGCACTTCAATGCCGTGGTTGACTCGAGCGACGTGATTCCAAATTGACATGGCAATCCTGATGCGTGCCGCCGACCTTTGGACCGAAGGCAAACACGGCAGTCACCCCTCCGACGACGCCGATCTCATCATCGCCGCCACAGCCTTAGAAACAGGGCGAGTCCTCGTCACCGGCAATACAGCTCACTGCCGCGTGGTGGCGAACAAACAGGCCAACATATTCGTCCGTCAAGCAACGATTCAGAGTCACCGCATGCCGCAGCCATACCTGATTCATCGCGGCACGTGACTTCTCCAGAGATCGCGAACCACGAGCATTACTTGTCGGAACAACGTGTTGACGTATCACACTGCTCGACCACAACTGGCTGCAAAGCATTCTTATGATCGCTCTCAATCGTCCTTCCGTTCAGATTCATCGCGAGGTCCATTGTCTGTCGGTGCTACTGCGAAGGGTCACTAACTCGGTTGTCACGCGAAAGATGAACCGCGATCTGTGGAGTTCATCAAGCGAAGTGATGCTGGTTTCTGCGATATTGAGTTCCTTAAGCCGTGGCATGGTTGCGAACAACGGCACAGAGGCATTGGTGACTGCCGTTCGCTGAACATTCAGGTGTGTCAGTGTTTTGTGGTTGGCGAGATGAGCGATGCCCGAATCGCCGATCGATGTCTCATTGATCTTGAGGCTGCGGAGCTTCGGAAAGGCCGCAGCGACAACTTTTAAGTGATCATCCTGCACAGCAGATCTGTAAAGCACCAGATCGCTGATGTACTCATGGCCTGCGGCTATCTGCAAGGCCTTTGATACAGCATCCGGATTGGAGACTTTTCTCAGATCGACTTCATAAATAACAGGCCACTGCGTCCAAAGCCACTTTCCAACGGGAGATCCTGCAAGAGCTCGAATACCGGCGGGTGTTTCTGAGGAATACGCAAGACGGTCATAGCCCGGCAGTGCCCCTGTAACAGTGCGTCCACCGAGACTGCTGATGGATTTTTCCGTATGCCACACAGAGAATCGATAGCCCACAAAAACAATGAAGTGACCCAGCAAGAGAACAAGCAGACAGCGGTAGAGCCGTTGCCTCACAGTGATTTCGCGCGAAACACCATTCTGATTGTCGGGACTAAGTATCATCGATTCTCACGATGTAAAAAAGTTCGCCGTAGAACAACCACATCGGAATCAAATCTGAAGTCCTCTGCAGAGCCACCCCGGCGTCCCATTCCACATCGTTTCACATCAGTCGCCATTTTAAGCTCTTGTTACGGCCGTCAGTTGATTCACTATCCGATCCGACGAATGGTCAGTTGCTTCTGCTGCTGATCCGGAGACTGACAATGCGATATTCTGCCTTTGCGACAAAGAACTATCTTCCTTTCGTGATCCCTGCATGCGCCGAGAAGCAACGCTATCACTCCGCGGGGGCCAACCTGAGAATTCGCA